>NZ_JBMXBO010000020.1:0-37547 GCF_049546925.1 Acinetobacter sp. AND/436 | reverse complement strand
ATAGGACAATTTCTTACACACGCAAGTGCTTTTAGCATCTTGTTTTATCGAGTGTTTCTTTTTTATGCACCAATATGGAGCATTTTTACCCGATCTTTGAAATAAACTTCTAATTTTAAAGCAGAAATATTTAATTTATATTTCTGCTTTTTATTTTCGTTAATTTTTTGCCGTTGCCGGTTTTATCTTCACACTCAGGATTTTCACCGGTTGAGCCGGAACATTCTGGTGCACACCAACATTGTGGGTCGGTACTTTGGCAATTTTATCGACCACATCCATCCCCTTGGTAACACGGCCAAACACAGCATAGCCAGCATTACGTGGACTTTTATTCAGGAAGTCGTTATCGACCAGATTAATAAAAAACTGGCTTTTGGCTGAATCAGGATGATTGGTTCGTGCCATCGCCAAAGTACCACGCTGATTGCTCAGGCCATTATAGGATTCATTTCTGACCGGTGGACGGGTATTTGGACGTTCCACCATGGCTGCATCCATACCGCCGCCCTGAATCATAAAGCCCGGAATGACGCGATGGAAAATGGTACCGGTATAAAAACTGCTACTGACATATTTTTCAAAATTGGCTGCTGACAACGGCGCTTTGTCGTTAAACAGTTCAATTTCAATATTGCCCATGGAAGTTTTCATTTCAATCATTGAATTGGCAGCCCATGCAGAGGCACTAAGGGCAAGGCTGGCGGCCATAAGAACGCTACGTTTTAACATTTCTTTACGAATCCGTGGTTTGATGTTTTGCTTCACTTATATTAATTGTTCAGTATGAAGAAAACATTAGCTGTTCCTTTCAAATCCTGAGAATAAGATGAATAACAATATCCAGAACCAGATTTTTGCGCATCCGCCTTGGCGCTTACACGGCGATGCTTTTATTTTGAATTATTGGCTGAACCCTTTTTTCCTGAAAACAGCCAAGCGTTTTCGGCTGGCCCCGTCTCCTTTAGGACGCATGGTCAATGTGATGCTGATCCGTTATCAGGATTCGCCAGTGGGTCCGTATGATGAACTGTTAATTATGGATCATCCTTTATTGTATAAACATCGCTTGTCGACCATCCCCAAGATTTATGTCTCGACTCAGGCCTCTTTAGTGCATGGCCAGCAGTTATGGGGCATTCCGAAAGAGCTGGCCGAATTTGAATGGCTGGAAAAAGAAGGTCGCACCTATTGTATTGTGCGTCATCAGCAGCAAGAGATGTCAATTTGCCTGGAGCGGCCGAAAAACAGCACCTCGTTTTATATCAATAGCCACCATATTCCGGCTTCATTTTTATCCATTCAGCAGGCCTGGCAAGGCCAGCGCTACCAGTTTAGTCCGAAGTTTCGCGGCCGTTTATCTAAACTCAAAACGGTGGAATGGCAAAATACCCAGGATATTTTTCCTGATTTTTCCCAGGCCCGACTATTACAAAGTTTTTATGTACCGGAGTTTGATCTGTTATTCCCCGAAGCGCAGATTAAAACCAAAACCGCTGTTCCACGTGAAACCAGAAAAAATCTGAGTCGACCTTTTTAAGTTACCCCTTTTAAAAGAAGCGTGGTCGATCCCAAAATTTTCTGAAATTCTTGCCCAGCTCGAGCGTGAGTTTTTTAGCACGGCGCGAAACCGGGGTTAAATTAATAAAACCATGGGTCTGGTCGGTATATTCCTTATATTGGACTTTGACCCCTTGCTGACGCAGCTTGTGCGCATAAATTTCCGCTTCATCGTGCAGCACATCATGCCCGGCCGTCACAATAAAGGTCGGCGGCAGTTTTCTTAAATTGCCGTAGGTTGGTGAAATCAGGGCATCATCCAGTGCCATATTGTGCTGTAACGCATAATACTCGGTGACGAAATCAATATCCTGCTCAGTCAGCACCAGACCATCTTTATAGGCAAAGAACGACGGATGACGGCTTTTAAAATCCACCACTGGATAAATCAGTAACTGGGCATGCGGTGCATAGGCGGTATTTTTACTACGCTGTGACACCACGGTAGCAATATTGGCACCAGCACTGTCACCCGCCACGGCAATACGGTTTTTCAGAATATTAAATTGACGGCGATGCTGATACACCCAAGCCAAAGCATCTTCACAGCACTGAATCAGCTGTGTCGGTGAAACCTCGGGGGTCAGTGGATAATCGACACTGACCACCTGCGCCTGAGCGGCATGCGCCAATAGCCGGCAAACTTCATCATGGGTATCGAGATTGCCCACCACAAAACCACCACCATGATAAAACACAATCAACGGCAGTTTTTTATGCGGTGCAGGATGATAATAACGGGCTGAAATGGTGCCACTTTGCAGGCTTAAACGTAAATCTTCGACCCGTTTGACATAGGTCGGCTGTTTACGGATCGCCTTCATCTGAGTATCAAAAGCCTGACGCGATTGCGCCGGATTTTCGCCAATAAAACCGATACGCCCCTGCTTGATTTGGGCCGCCATCATGCATTTAATGAGGGGATCAAGTTGCGGATACTGATAAGGATAGCCCAAGGCGCGCGCCAGTGATTCCTGCGCCACACACGGTAAATGATCGAGTGTTCGCACCACCGTACCCTGACTGTTATCAATGATTTTTTGCAGTTTCTGTTGATACGCACTCATCTATCATCTTCCTTTTTTATTCATTCTTCACATTTTCTACATGATCAGTAGTTTAGTGACTATTTCGTTATAGAAGTCCAGTCATCGACCTACATATTCAGAATTTATATACGCTAATCTTATTTCTATAAGGTGTCATTGACAATTTTGATGATACAGAGGGATTGATTTTGCTAATCCGGATAGAAAAAGGACGCTCACCATGTCTAGAAAACTCCTCTTGGTTTCCTGTGCGACCGTATTTTTAGCGGTCGGTTGTGTCGCGTTCCCTGAAGATGGCCACTACAATGGCCGCTATGATCACCGTTATGACCGGGATTACGACCGTAACTATGATTATCGCCGCATGACAGAACGTCAGCGTTGGGAATATGAACAACGTCAAAAACGCTTACAGCAACAACGCCAACGCGAAGCGCAGTGGGATCGACAAAAACGTGAACTGGAACGTAAACGTGCCGAACAAAGCCGTCAGCAGTTACAACGGGAACGCGAACGACGCGCCGAACTGAACCGTAAACGCCAGCAAGTCGAACGCAAACAGCAAGAGCAGCGTAAAAAACGGGTCGAAGAACAGCGTAAACGGATGGAAGAATATCGCAAACGGCAACGTGACCGTCGTGATTAATCCTGTATTTGACAGCGTACGATGCACAGTTTAAAAACCCGAAAACTGGCTTTCGGGTTTTTATTTTTGCCAGGTGCTTTGATTGAAAGCGCTGTAACAGAAAAATAACGACCTTCAATAATAATAGTGAAAATAGCATGACCTTCCCTGGCCTATTAGTTTGATCTCCCTGTTGAGAAGTTAAATTTTCCTCCCTGATTTAAATTGATAGTCCTGTTTCATTTGAAATAGACAGCGTTGAATTTAGGGCTGTGGCTGTGCCTCAACCGCCGGTGCTTCCGGCCCTGCTGGTGCAGCAGCGGCCGGGGCAGTGACTTCTGCAGCTACGCCCACTTCAGCCCCCGCTTCTACCGGCATGGTAGTCACCTGTACCGTTTCAGGTTGCTCCGGATTTTGTGCCACTTCTGGTGCCTGTGCCGTTTCATGACTGCTACAACCTACCACCGCCAGTCCAGCAAACAAGGCCACAGCCAATACACCCATTTTTTTCATCATTCGATCCTCATTCATTGAAAAATACAAAGTCCAACTTTGCGCTGGCTATACTTTCAAAATTTCAGCACTGGCTGGGCAGATAAAAAGTTAAATTTTTATATCCACCGGTACGAGTTATGCAGTTTTTTATAAACATGAAGATGCAGCTATTTTTACAGCCAATGGAAGGAATCAGCAGGATTAATCTGCTGTTTTTGTTATAGATTACAGCAATAAAAAAGAACGAAAGTGCAGAATTATTTTAGAGGAAGAAAACAGCGTGCTCTACACAACATACGGCTAGTTTTGCGAAAAGATAACAGTGTAAATGCGGCACTTTTAAATCTTGAGGGCAAAAAAAAGGCTTATCCAGAGGGCGGATAAGCCAGAAAACACATTTCAAGAAAATATCAAAAGAAACTACAGCGATAGAATCTGGGTGCAATCATACAAAGTTGACCTTGCCCTGTAAAATAGTATTTTTCACTCATTCTGATCGTTTTTATGTATAAAGAATAATCAACTTAAAAATTTTGTATAGAAAACTCAACAGCATCTACAGAATTTATCCGGACTTAAAATTAAAATCATTTTCCCATAAATTGGGGTTTCAGCCTCGTAGTATCTTCCTGCACCCTCCCTGCTAAAAAGATCAAAAATTAAAAGAATGTATGTTTTTTCAGCAAATTTCTGCAGATTTAATGACTGGCACCGCTTGAATTTTTATCCCCTGCCCCGACTTCTTTAATAATTACGAAATTCATCACTCATGGCAGTTCAGAATGAACCAGTCAATACTGATGCCAGAAGGACTGTACATGTTTAAGAACCCATTTAAACGGAGTAAATCAATGGCAACCGAGCACAACCAAGACGCTCAAGATCTGCAACAAGAGCAAGTAGAACAAGATACTACCCAAACTCAAGCTGAAACCGAGCAGGCAGACGTTTCCGTTGAGTCTTTACAAGAACAGATTGCGCAGCTCGAAGGCGATTTAAAACTTGAAAAAGCGCGTACCGCCAATGCAGTGTATGAAGCGCAAAAGAGTGTCGAGCGTATTCAGCGTGAATCTGAAAAGCATAAAGAAGCAGTGCTGGAGAAATTTGCCAAAGAACTGCTCGATAGCGTAGATAACCTGGAACGTGCTATTGCCGCAGCTGGCGAAGAAAAAACCCCGCTGTCTGAAGGGGTGGAACTGACGCTGAAATCACTGCTGACGACTTTAGAGAAATTCGGCATTGTGGCGGTAGATACCGCGAACGGTTTCAATGCAGATTTACATCAGGCGGTGGGCATTGATCCAACAGCCAAAGCCAACGAAATTGGCAACGTACTGCAAAAAGGTTATAGCTTAAATGGCCGTTTATTGCGTCCTGCAATGGTTATGGTCGGCGCTTAAGCCTCATAAATTCGGGAGTTGGTGAAATTTTTTCATATTTTTAACTTGAAAAAAATTGAACGGCTCTCATATCGGATAACAAGTGTAAAGCACAATAAAATTTTTGAGGAAACATCCAAATGGCTAAAATCATTGGTATTGACTTAGGTACAACCAACTCATGTGTTGCGGTACTTGAAGGCGATAAAGTTAAAGTAATTGAAAACGCTGAAGGCGCGCGTACAACTCCATCTATTATTGCGTATAAAGATGGCGAAATCCTGGTCGGTCAGTCTGCGAAACGTCAAGCAGTAACTAACCCGAAAAACACATTGTTCGCAATCAAACGTCTGATCGGTCGTCGTTATGAAGACCAAGCGGTACAAAAAGATATCGGTCTGGTGCCATACAAAATCATCAAAGCAGACAATGGTGATGCTTGGGTTGAAGTTAACGACAAAAAATTAGCACCACAGCAAATCTCTGCAGAAGTTCTGAAAAAAATGAAGAAAACTGCGGAAGATTACCTCGGTGAAACTGTTACTGAAGCAGTTGTAACCGTTCCTGCATACTTCAACGATGCACAGCGTCAAGCGACTAAAGATGCCGGTAAAATTGCTGGTTTAGACGTTAAACGTATCATCAACGAACCTACTGCTGCGGCGTTAGCGTTCGGTATGGACAAGAAAGAAGGCGACCGTAAAGTTGCAGTCTATGACTTGGGTGGTGGTACTTTCGACGTATCCATCATTGAAATTGCGGATCTTGATGGCGACCAGCAAATCGAAGTATTGTCGACTAACGGTGATACATTCCTGGGTGGTGAAGACTTCGATAACGCACTGATCGATTACCTGGTTGAAGAGTTCAAGAAAGAACAAAACGTCAACCTGAAAAACGATCCACTGGCGTTACAACGTTTGAAAGAAGCGGCTGAAAAAGCAAAAATCGAGCTTTCTTCTTCAAATGCAACTGAAATCAACCTACCATACATCACGGCTGATGCGACTGGTCCTAAACATTTGGTGATCAACGTAACACGTGCGAAATTAGAAGGTTTGGTTGCTGACCTAGTTGCGCGTACCATCGAACCTTGCCGTATTGCACTGAAAGATGCAGGTCTTTCGACTTCTGACATCTCTGACGTGATTTTGGTGGGTGGTCAATCTCGTATGCCACTTGTACAACAAAAAGTACAAGAGTTCTTCGGTAAAGAGCCACGTAAAGACGTGAACCCTGACGAAGCTGTGGCAATGGGTGCTGCAATCCAAGGTGCTGTACTTTCGGGTGACAAGAACGACGTTCTTTTACTTGACGTAACACCGCTTACACTTGGTATTGAAACAATGGGCGGTGTGTTAACGCCAATCATCGAGAAAAACACCACAATCCCTGCGAAAAAATCACAAGTGTTCTCTACAGCGGCAGATAACCAACCTGCAGTAGACATTTCAGTTTACCAAGGTGAACGTAAAATGGCTCAACAAAACAAATTGTTGGGTAACTTCCAGTTGGGTGATATCCCACCTGCACCACGTGGTGTGCCACAAATTGAAGTATCGTTCGACATCAACGCCGATGGTATCTTGAAAGTGTCTGCGAAAGACAAGAGCACGGGTAAAGAGCAATCGATCCAGATTAAAGCAAACTCAGGTTTGTCTGATGCTGAAATCGAAGCGATGATCAAAGACGCTGAAGCGAATGCTGAAGAAGACCGTAAGTTTGAAGAACTGGCAAAAGCACGTAACGAAGCAGATGCCCTAGTTTCTTCTGCTCAAAAAGCAGTAAAAGATCTTGGCGAACAAGTGACTGCTGATGAAAAAACTGCGGTAGAAACAGCAGTTTCAGAACTTGAAGCAGCAACCAAAGAAAATGACGTTGACGCGATCAAAGCGAAAACTGAAGCACTGCAAAACATCATCATGCCAATTACGCAACGTGCATATGAAGCAGCTCAAGGCCAAGGCGCTGCGCAAGGTTTTGACCCGAATGCCTTCGGTGGTGATGCTGGCCAACAGCAAAAAGCGGACGATGGCGTTGTAGATGCTGAATTCACTGAAGTGAAAGATGACAAAAAGTAATTTGTCACTTTAAACAAAAAGACCGCGCGTAAGCGCGGTTTTTTTATATCTGCTTGAAAGCAAAAAAGACTTGTTTCCACCCTGCGGCTTTTTTAAGCTAGTTAGGCGCCCCCATCTGGCCTACTCTGCTTGACCGTTTTCCCTGTTATATAAAGGAAAGAAAATCGGTCAATCACAGATGCGGATGTGCAGTTAATTGCCCCCTCTCTACAGGAAACCCAATCTGCGTGATGCGTCCCTTAATCCTGATTGTGTTACTGCTGTTTGCCGCCATGCTGTGGTATCAGAACCAGCAACATCCGCAGCTGCAGCACAACAGCCTGCTGACCCGGATTCAGGCACCTTTGGATACCCGGCTGCGTTACCGGATTGCCGAAGTGGACCCGCGCTTTGGTTTAAGTCATGCCGAGGTAGTGCAACTGGCACAACAGGCCACACAAATCTGGACAGAGGGTACTGGTCAGGACTATTTTGTCTATGATTCACAAGCGCGACTGGCAATCCGCCTGATTTATGATGAACGCCAACATGAATCGGAACAGCGTCGCCTGCAGATGGGCCAGATTGAGCAACAGCAGCAGCACTGGGAACGCCAGCAGGCCCAAGTGCAGGCAGTCAAACAGCAGATTCAGCAACTGAACCAGCAGCTGGCTTTTAAAAATGCCCAGTTACAGCAACAGCTGAATGCCTATAACCAGCAGGTGCAGCAGCTGAACCAGCAAGGCGGTGCATCAGCCATACAGCGCAGCTCTTTAAACCTGCAGCGTCAGCAACTCGAACAGCAAACCGCCAGTTTACAGGCTGAAATTCAACAGTTTAATGTGCGTATTGCAGGCTTGAACCAACAGATCGATGCCCTCAACCAGCTGAATCAGTCAATTGATGCTTCGGTGCAGCAATTTAACCAGCGCTTTCAGCCGCGTTTATTTGATAAAGGCAGTTTTGATGGCAAAACTATTCTCATCTATGAGTTTCAGTCAGCCGCCGACCTGCGTTTAACCTTGGCACATGAATTCGGTCACGCCTTGGGATTGGGGCATACCCATGATCCACATGCCCTGATGCATCCTCTCATGCAAGAGCAAAATCTGGATCATTTTCAACTAACTGCCGCCGATTTGGCGCTTTTGCAGCAGCGTTAAATACATTTGATGCTTTTCATTACAAGTTAATCTAGAAAACCGGGGCTTTATCGCCAACAGCACTGCCCTCTCTGGCTATTTCATGTTATTGTGAAAGCCGCAATTTCAACAGGAATGTTTGTGGAGATTAATGTGAGTTACTACCATATTTTGATTGAAGTAAATGACCACATCAGCACGATTGAACAAACGCGTGATATTGAACTGTTTGATATCGTCGATATTCAACCGTATCTCTACTCTATTCTATTGCCGTATTTTAATGAGCAAATGATTGAACTCGAAGAAGAAAATGTCGAGTTTGAAGATATCCTGCATTTAGAAATCAAACAGACCCTGTTGCCGGTTAATCACCTGATTGAAGAAGAACAAAAACTGCTGCCAAGCGACACCGATGTCACCATTACGGCCTATGAGGTGTTTAACAACCGTGATTTGAGTCAGGATGTAACCACGGTGATTTTTGATATTTTAGAAGCCGTGAAGATTGATACCTCAGATATTGAATAAACATCAGGGCGCCATAAGGCGCCCTTTTTATTGCATATTTATTTATTGCAGCATCATCAGTTTGGCATTTTCATTACGAAAAGCGCGTAACACCTGCTGTCCGGCACGCCCGGTGGGACTTAAGCCCAGGCGGATCTGTTCCTGACGAATCGCCTGACGGGTTTTATCACCAATCAGGCCATCTACCGCACCAATATCATGGCCGCGATTTAATAAAAACTGCTGGATTTCACGACGTTCTGCGCGTGAAGTGCCCGGATCATCGGTAGGCCATGCCGTCACAAACGGGCCTTTGCCCTGTAAACGGTCGGATAAATGCGCAATGGCCAAGGCATAACTTTCCGCGGCGTTATAACTGTAAATGGCATCAAAGTTTTTAAACACCAGGAAAGCCGGGCCATTGCCGCCTGCCGGTGTCAGCAAACCGGCCTGACTGCTGCCTGAAAGATTGCCCTGAATCAAGGCACTGCCATCGGCTCGTACTAGCCCACGATTGACCCAGCTGCTTAAGGATTTTTTATTGCGGCGCCCTTCTCCACTGACCGACATGCCTGCGGGCAATTTCACTTCAAAGCCCCACGGTTGTCCGCTTTGCCAGCCACGTTTTTTCAGGAAATTGGCGGTTGATGCCAAGGCATCGGTGGTGCTTGATACCAGATCACGGCGGCCATCACCATCAAAATCCACTGCCAGTTCTTCATAGGTCGATGGCATAAACTGGGTATGACCAAATGCCCCGGCCCATGAGCCTCTGAGCTGATCTTCACGCACATCACCGCGTTGTAAAATACGCATCGCGGCAAAGAATTCGCCGCGGAAATAACTCTGACGACGGCCTTCGCAGCTTAAAGTACCTAAAGCCTGCAATAACGGATAACGGCCAGAAATATCACCAAAATTACTTTCTACGCCCCACACCGCGACCACGGTTTCTGGCGGTACCCCATAAGCTGCTGCAACCCGGTTCAGCACCTCACGGTGCTCGGCCAGTTTTTGCTGGCCCAGTTGTACGCGTTCTTCATCGACCAGACCAGACAGATAATCCCAGATTGGCGTCGAAAATTCCGGCTGATAATTCAGGCGTTCAATCACGGAATAATCTGGCGTTAAATTTTGGGTATAGCGGTCATAAGTACTGCCACTGACGCCCTTGGCCATAGCCTGGCCGCGTAAATTGGCCAGACAGACCTGGAAATTATTTTGAGGCTGGATGGTACTTGGCACCGGCGCCGTAGTGGTGACCGGCTGACCATTAATAATCAGTTCTGCATGTAGCTGAGATGCAGCCAATGCCAAAGATCCGAAAACAAAAGCAAAGCGATGCATACTATCCCTTATGTCATTTGAATTTAAAACTGGTTTTACCATAACAGCTGGGCCATAAAATGACAGGGTAAAAACGTAAATTTAAATTTATTTTGCTTCATTTTAAATTCATATTTCAGTTTTGAATTTAAAAAATTTTATCCACAGGTCTAATTTTAGGTATTTTTAAATTCAAATCTAGGTTTTCTTATTTTTTAAATTTAAATTCATTCTTTTAAATTCATTTTTTCAGACTTCAGCCAGTAAAAGTTATCCACACCCACAAAACAACACGAGTTTTAAATTTAAATCATCATTTTTAAATTTATTTCAGCAAAACTTATCCACAAAAACCCATCCACCGGACCGTAAATCTGTACTTTTTAAATTTAAATTGCAGTTTTTGAATTTATTTCGCAGGTTTTAAATTCAAATTTTAAACTACAACCGGATTTGAATTCATATTTTTGAATTTAAAGTTCAGCGGATATTTTAAATTCAAACTGCATGTTCAGATTTAAATTCAAAATAAAATCTATGTTTGAATTCATTTTTAATTTTTTCAGATGCTCTGTATTTGTGTTTGTTTTTTAGACATTTATAGTTATAAAAGATCTGGACTGAAGCAATCAAGCCTGTTGTTGAACCAGCCGACCAATGGCGGCTGGCGAAAAAAGAGCGCAATCTTGCCCGAATTTCTGGCATAAAAAAAGCGGCCCGCTGAGGGACCGCTGTTTTCATAAACGAATCTGCAGTTAAATGCTCATATCTTCACTCAAGGCCAGCGGATTTGGCAGAATTTTCGCCAGCTGACGGCAGAGTGACGTCAGTTCACGGCTGTCGTTTGGCATTAAGGTAATATGCCCAATTTTACGACCTTCGCGTTCGGTTTTATTGTACAAATGCAGATGTGCACCATTTAACGCCAACACATCTTCCGACTTTGGATGCTGACCAATAATATTCACCATCACTGTCGGGCGTACCACCTCAGTCGAACCGAGCGGCAAACCAGCCACTGCACGGACATGGTTTTCAAACTGTGAACAGACCGCACCTTCAATCGACCAGTGCCCTGAATTATGCACGCGTGGTGCCATTTCATTGGCATACAGGCCTTTTTCAGTGACAAATAGTTCTAGTGTCAACACACCAACATAGTTCAGATGATTCAGCAAACGTGTAATATAGTCTTGCGCCACCGGTTGCAAGTCAGTGCTGTTCGGTGCCGGTACAATCGAGTGCGACAAAATCCCGTGATGGTGATGGTTTTCAGCCAATGGCCAGGTTTTCACATCGCCATTTTGGCCACGTACCGCAATAATTGATACTTCACGCGAGAAGGTGACAAAACTTTCTGCAATCAGCAAGCCGGCAGGGCCGAGTTCTGCCCAGGCCTGATCAATCTGATCAGCACTACGCAGCACAAACTGGCCTTTACCATCATAACCGCCAGTCGCGGTTTTCAGTACAATCGGCAGACCTAATTCAGCCACCGCCGCCTGTAAACTGTCCAGCGAATCAACCGCCTTATACGGCGCCACCGGAATCTGCAGCGCATCAAATAGGGCTTTTTCCTGCAAACGGTTTTGCGCAATCGCCAGCGCCTGACGCGGCGGATGCAACGCTTTACTTTGGGTCAAGACATCGACATCAGCCAGCGGGGTATTTTCAAATTCCAGGCTAAATACATCTGCACTCTGGATAAAATCCTGCAAACCGTGTTCAGCTGCGTTTGAATAGACCGTACCTAAAGCCGCAGAAGGGCAATCTGCACTGGCTTCAAAGAAAGTACATTGAATATTGAGTGGTAACGCGGCTTGCGCCATCATACGGCCAAGCTGCCCACCACCAAAAATACCAATGGTTTTATTCATAAGGAATGTCCCGTATTACGCCTGACCCGGAATATTGTTGCTGGCCACTTTATCGGTTTGCGCTGCACGGAAATCAGCGACATTTTTCGCAATCTCTGGACGCGTTAAACCCAGAATCTGGGCAGCCATAATGGCAGCATTGGTGGCACCGGCCGGACCAATTGCCAAGGTACCCACCGCAATTCCGGCCGGCATTTGTACAATCGACAGCAGTGAATCGACACCATTTAAAATAGAAGATTTAACCGGCACACCCAGCACTGGAAGATCAGTCTTGGCTGCGCACATGCCCGGTAAATGGGCAGCGCCACCCGCACCGGCAATAATCACCTGAATACCACGATCACGCGCAGTTTCGGCATATTCGAATAAACGGTCTGGGGTACGGTGCGCAGAAACCACTTCCGCTTCAAATGGGACACCAAGCTGCTTGAGCATATTGGCAGTGTGTTCGAGAGTTGCCCAATCAGATTGAGAACCCATAATAATTCCAACGAGAGGAGCGTCTTGTGCTGCGGCCGCATTCATTGCTAATGTTCCAGAGACTAAGTGAAAAAAGATAAATCTCGACGAGAGCCAAGCTTTAATGAATAAGCTCCGTATTATAGACTGAAAAACCGGCTGGCTAAAGTTCAGCGCAAGAATAAAGATTAAAATTATCTGTTTGTAAAACTGAAGAAAATACAATGATGGCAATAGGCCAAAAATACAAAAAGAGGACATACAGCGGTGAAAAAAACGCTATAACTATCAAGATAAAGCTTTTTGTAATGAATAACTTAAGATTAGATTAAAGATATTTTCAGGGCAGTTTCCATGTGGTTCAAACTTAAAATCTGGCTACAAAACCCTTCAGAAAACTTATGGCTGATGCCGGCGCTGGGTGCCATCTTTGCGACATTTTTTTCATTATTTGCCATCGCCAGCCAGTATTTTATTCCGGCCAGTACGGTACCGAATATCAGCATCGACACCTTGGGCAGCTTGCTGGATATTATTGCATCCAGCATGCTGGCAGTGACGACCTTCTCATTGTCGATTATGGTGGCAGCTTTTGCTTCGGCTTCAAGCAGCGGCACACCACGTGCCTATAGCTTGATGATGAGCGATGACAACACCCGGCTGGCCATTTCCAGTTTTATTTCCGCTTTTATTTATGCAGTGATTGCCAAAATTGCCCTGGGGCTGGAGTACTACGGTCCATCCGGACGTTTTGTGCTGTTTATCAGTACCATTCTGGTGCTGATGTACCTGATTTATACCCTGATTCACTGGGTACAAACCCTGTCCAAACTCGGCAATTTAACCACCACCATCGACAAGATTGAAACTGCGGCCAAAAAGGCCTTGGGCCAGTTCCGGCATCAACCGGACTTGGGGGCAACAGGGCAGAAGCCTGCTTTTGCGCCCAGCTTTTGCGTCTATAGCAGCACAACCGGTTATTTTAACCATGTCGATCTGGCCGGACTGGAGCAGATTGCCGCGCAGCAGCAACTGCATTTACATCTGCCATCTATGCCGGGCAAATTTTTAGATCCGATGACGGCGCTGGTCGAAGTCTATAGCCCGCAGGCGCTGTCCGAAGAACAGCAACAGCAGATCCGCAATCAGATTCTGCAGCATCTGATTATTGAAACCAATCGCAGTTTTCTGCAGGATCCGCGTTTTTGTCTGCTGGTGATGAGTGAGGTCGGGCAAAAAGCCATGTCGAGTGCAATTAATGATGTCGGTTCTGGCATTAGCGCGCTGAATGCGCTGACCCGGATTCTAATTGACAGTCATCCGGACCCGGAGGCAACACGCTGTGATTGTCCGCATCTCAGTATTGAGTGCTTTGATCTGCAAGACCTGATTTATGGCAGCTTTATGCCGCTGGCCCGCGATTGTGCCCAGAATCTGGAGTTAAATCAGCGCCTGCTGAAATGCCTGTCGATGATTGCGCAGAATGTGCCGGAACCGGAACTCAGACAGGCGGCCACGCAGATGGCGATGCAGGTGCTACAACGCTGTTTACATCACTTTGATTTCGCACCAGAACGGGCGCTGATTCAAGCGGATTTCGCCGCGCTTTTTCCGCATCTGCCACAGCCTGAATAAGACTTAACTGCTGCGAAAAACGAAGTAAACACAACCGAGCAGGCATAAACCGGCCCAGAGATAATCCAGTTTAAACGGCTGCTTGAACAGATACAGCATAAACGGCACAAAGACCAGCAGGGTCACCACTTCCTGGGTAATTTTCATTTGCCCAAGTGACCAGCCATGCTGGGCCAGCAAGCGCGTGGCCGGAATCATAAAGGCGTATTCGAGCAGGGCAATCATCCAGCCAAACAAAATGGCCTGCCACAGCGGTGCGCCATGCAAAAATTTCAGATGTCCATACCAGGCCAAAGTCATAAAACAGTTGGAAATAATTAACAGCAGTAAAGGGAAGGACATAGGCGGCAGCATCCAGAAAACATCAGCCTATTGTACGGTTTCAGGCTAAAAAAGCAGTGTGGCCATGTGGATTTTTTTCACGGTCAGCATCCACCTGGAAAATGCCTAATTTTTTCGGATTCCAGTCAACGAATCCCTACAAGAATGACTATCTTTTCCGAAACAGCCTTGCTATCGTTGCTGACAATTCAATACATCATGACCAGGCCATCAACAAGAATGGTACGGTCCTACACGCAGTGGAGTAACAGCGGATGCATCTGCATATTTTGGGTATTTGTGGCACTTTTATGGGCTCTCTGGCCTTGTTGGCGCGTGACCTGGGTCATACCGTGACCGGTTCCGACCAAAATGTTTATCCGCCGATGTCGACCCAACTGGAAAATGCAGGCATTACCTTAATGCAGGGCTATGACCGCAGCCATTTACAGCCGCATCCGGACTTGGTGATTGTCGGTAATGCCATGAAACGTGGTATTGATGCGGTGGAATATATGCTCAATGCCGGTCTACCATATGTTTCAGGTCCACAATTCCTGGCCGATCATGTGCTGCAAGGCAAGCATGTTCTGGGCGTGGCCGGCACCCATGGTAAAACCACCACCACCACCATGCTGGCCTGGGTGCTGGATCAGGCCGGTCTGGAACCGGGCTTTTTGATTGGCGGCGTTCCGCTTGGCTTTAAAGAAAGCGCGCGTTTAGGTGGTGGCAAATACTTCTGTGTCGAAGCCGATGAATACGATTCTGCTTTCTTCGACAAGCGCTCCAAGTTCGTACATTACCATCCGAAAACTGCCATTTTAAATAACCTGGAATTTGACCATGCCGATATCTTTGATGATCTGGCGGCAATTCAAAAACAGTTCCATCATCTGGTACGTACCATTCCAAGTGAAGGCTGCATTATTGCACCGGTTACCGAAACCCATATTGATGAAGTGCTGGAAATGGGCTGCTGGACACCGGTGGTCCGCACCTCACTGACTGCACATGCCCAGGCCGCGCTATCTGCCGAGCAGTTACAGGCCGATGGCTCACATTTTAAAGTGCTGCAAGATGGTGTGGTTCAGGGCGAAGTCTGCTGGAACATGACCGGCCAGCATTCAGTGGCCAATGCCCTGGCAACCATTGCCGCGGCGGCGCATGTTGGTGTATCGATTGAAACGGCCTGTGCGGCCTTGTCCAATTTCGGCGGGGTAAAACGCCGTATGGAACTGCTCGATACCGTACGCGGCATTGAGGTCTATGATGACTTTGCCCATCATCCGACGGCAATTGACACCACCCTGGAAGGCGCGCGCAAACGTTTAGGTGAACGTAAACTGTGGGCGATTATTGAGCCTCGTTCCAATACCATGCGTATGGGCAGCCATAAAGATGGACTGGCACATTCAGCGCGTCTGGCCGATGAAGTAATCTGGTATCAACCAGAAGGACTGGACTGGGATTTACAACCGGTGGTGGCTGCGGCACCAAACAAGGCCAAAATTGCCCGGACGCTGGATGACATTATTCATACCGTCAGCCAGGAAGCAGGCGAGGGCGATGCGGTGGTGATCATGTCCAATGGCGGTTTTGGTGGTCTGCACCAGAAATTATTAAGCGCATTAAAATCGGCTTAAGCACGTTTATTGACCTGAAACATCATTCAACGGGGCTGTAGTTAGAATACTGCAGCCCTGTTTTATTGTCATACAATTCAATAGATTAAAATAAATATACAAATATATGAATAAAAACGGTTTTTTAGAGATGAACTTGTCATCAACTCCTGTTAAGTTAGAACGATCACATCCTGCGCCATAACGGTTCCTGATGAGGTGAAAAGGCGCAGGCTGTCCCACAATAAGCACAACAAGAGGATGACCACCATGTCCCAGACAATGCAAGCCATGGTTTATCATGGCGCCAATGATATCCGTTTTGAACAGCGTCCACGTCCCCAGATTCTGCAACCCACTGATGCCATCATCCGCGTGACCAAGTCAACGATTTGCGGTACCGACCTTGGTATCTGGAAAGGCAAAAACCCGGAAATTGAAAGCACCGCAATCGAAAAAACCGGCCAGTTTGATGGCCGTATTCTCGGCCATGAAGGCATCGGGATTGTTGAAGAGGTCGGTACGGCAGTCAAAAATTTCAAACCGGGCGACCGGGTGATTATTTCCTGCGTCAGCCGCTGCGGTACCTGTGAAAACTGCCAGAAACAGCTCTATGCACACTGCCGCAATGAAGGCGGCTGGATCATGGGTTATATGATTGACGGCACCCATGCCGAATATGTACGCACCCCATTTGCTGATACCTCGCTGTATCCGCTGCCAGAAGGACTGAATGAAGAGGTCGCGGTATTTTTATCAGATGTGTTGCCGACTTCGCATGAAATTGGCGTGCAATATGGCAATGTCAAACCCGGCGATACCATTGCCATTATTGGTACCGGCCCGATTGGGATGGGCTGTCTGCTGACTGCACAATTCTATTCACCGGCGCAAATTATTGCGGTAGATATGGATGATAACCGGCTGGCCATGGCCAAGGAACTTGGCGCGACCCACACCATTAACTCGGCCAAAGAAGATGCCATTCAGCGTATTCTGGAAATTACCGATGGCCGCGGGGTCGATTGCGCCATGGAAGCCGTGGGGGTAGAAGCCACCTGGAATATTTGCCAGCATATCGTCAAAGAGGGCGGTCATCTGGCCAACGTCGGAGTACACGGCAAATCGGTGAATTTCGAGTTAAATAAACTCTGGATTAAAAACCTGACCATTACCACCGGTCTGGTCAATGCCAATACCACCGGCATGCTGCTCAAAAGCTGCTGTGCCGGCAAGCTGCCGATGGAACGTCTGGCCACCCATCATTTTAAATTTGACCAGTTTGAAAAGGCTTATGAGGTATTTAAACACGCCTCAGATGAAAAAGCCCTGAAAGTGATCATTGATTACAGCTAAGGTCTTTATCGGCAATCAAAAACCACGAGTTCATGCTCGTGGTTTTTATATATTGGCTGACCCTCCAAAGTCGGCGGCGGGTTCAAGTGCCAGATTTAAGCGGCGACATCGGCCAGGCTGGGCTCGCGTCGAAACATGACTTCAACATAAGAACAGACCGGTACAATCTTGAGCTGTTTTTCCCGGGCAAACTCGACCAGTACATCCAGTAATTGACGAGCAATGCCTTGGCCACGCAATGAATCATCTACCCAAGTATGGTCGGCGACAATTTTATGTGCGTCCTGCCATTGATAGGTGATTTCGGCAATCCGCTGTCCATCCCGTTCAATAAAAAATGCACCGCCACGTTTTGCCTCTTGATGTTGAATATCCATTGCTGTCCTGCCTTAAAGTTTATGTGTCACCTGATGAATTAGGGTTGAAGTACATCCTGAATAGATGGGTCTTTTTCAAAAGCCGCTTTGGCATAAGGGCAGAGCGGTATAATCTTGGTCTGCTGTTCGCGGGCATAATTGACCGCAGCTTCAACTAAGTGACGTCCCACGCCCTGACCACGTAACTGTTCACTGACCGAGGTATGGTCAATAATGATTTTATCTTCGCCAGCGCGTGAATAGGTCATCTCTGCCAGACGCTCGCCATTGGCTTCAACAAAAAAGGCCCCTTTGCTGTCATTGTTTTCGTGTTGCACCATCATTTTTATCATATCCTCCCATCTGAATTTTGAGTATCTGCTTTCTGTAGAAAAAAATATAGCATCTGATCTGTAATCTAACATTTTCACTGCATGTTGAAACAATTGCATACAGTCGCTTTTTTCTTGACGAGGAATACACTGTAGCACGCGCTCATTTACATTCGGCCATTTGCACTTTACTTAAAAATATGCAATTCTCTGTCGACTTTGGGGCATTCCCCCAACACAGAATTGTTGAACAAGGGGAGTAGCCTCCTCCAAGCGTTAAAAGCCAGATGAAACTCACTGGTTTTAACGTGTCAGACTATCGTCATTACACTTTGCAAAAAGTCGGTATCTGAGCATTGAATCTGCACAGGCAGGGCAATGTAGGCAAGACCTTGATCACGTTGTTATGGATGTTTTTATTTCATCTGGCAACGGGTCAAGGTTTTTTATGGCCAATTGTCGGATGTGGAGATTGTATGGAATCTATCGGCAATATCTGGCTGTATCTGGCCTTTTTTGCGATTGTTATGGTCATGCTCGCCATCGACTTTCTGGGCTTTAAACAAAAAGAAGGCCAGACCGTCCAGGTGCGTACCGCCGCTTACTGGAGTATCGCCTGGGTCAGCGTGGCCATGCTGTTTGGTGGTGGCCTATGGCTGTATCTGAATCAGACTGCCGGACTGGATGTCGCCAATACCAAGGTGATGGAATATCTGGCCGGTTATTTACTGGAAAAATCACTGGCCATTGATAACGTCTTTGTCTGGCTGATGATTTTTGCTGCCTTTGCCATTCCACCAGCGTTACAACGTAAAATCCTGCTGTATGGCGTTTTGGGCGCTATTGTGCTGCGTACCATCTTTATTTTTATTGGCGCCTGGTTTGTGCAGGAATTCTCCTGGATTCTGTATCTGTTCGGTGCCTTCCTGGTCTATACCGGCTTTAAATTCCTGCGTGGACAGGACGATGAAGACAGCAATATCGAAGATATGGCGATCCTGAAATGGTTACGCAAACATATGCGGATTACCCCACAGCTGGAAGGCAGCCGCTTCTTTGTACGTAAAGAGGGCTTACTCTGGGCCACGCCACTCTTTCTGGTGCTGATTCTGGTTGAAGCCTCCGATGTGATTTTTGCGGTGGATTCAATTCCTGCGATTTTTGCTGTGACCAGTGATCCCTTTATTGTCTTGACCGCCAACCTGATGGCGATTTTAGGCTTACGCGCCATGTTCTTCCTGCTGGCCGGTGCAGCCACCAAAATGCATTATCTGCCGTATGGGCTGGGAATTATTCTGGTGTTCATTGGCTTCAAGATGCTGATGCTGGATGTGTTCCATATGCCAATCTGGATTTCCCTAAGCTTTATTGTGATTGTGCTGGCAATTACTGCCTGGCTGTCGATTCGCCACAGTCGCAAGCATCATGAAACCACGCTCTAAAGTGGCCTGATTGATCAAAAAGCCCGTTGCATACGGGCTTTTTTTATTTTCCATATTCAGGGATTACTCTTAAATATCAGCGTATAAGTACTCGATTTAACTGAATATTTTAGAGTTGACCCAGTGGACATCTTGTATTTCACCCAAACTGGCAACAGTTTTGCATGACACCCAATGTCTGTGACGGAATATTGGATTTTCCATACAGGGCAGCGCTTTTCAGCTACAATCAACCGAAAAAATTAAACAAGTGCAGGTTTTTCATGTCTTCTGTCATTGCAACGACGGCAATTCGCGGCCGCTTCCTCGATATTCAGAATACAGTTGCCCAAGCGCGTGATATTCACGACCAAATGCGCTATGTAGAAGATGGTTTATTAATTACCCAACACGGGAAAATTCACTGGTTTGGTCCCTGGGAAGAGGGGCAGGCGTATATTCCGGCCGGTGTTTCGGTGCAGCATTATCCCGATCAGCTGATTATACCCGGCTTCATTGATACCCATATTCATTTCCCACAAACCGAAATGGTGGGCGCCTATGGCACCCAGCTGCTGGAATGGCTGAATACCTATACCTTTCCAACCGAAATACAGTTTGCCGATAAAAGTTATGCCGACAAGATTGCTGCATTTTTTGTGCAGGAACTGCTGAAAAATGGCACCACCACGGCACTGGTGTTCTGTACCGTGCATCCTGAATCTGTCGATGCCGTGTTTGAAGCCGCAGAACAGCACCAGATGCGTCTGATTGCCGGTAAAGTGCTGATGGACCGTCATGCACCCGAGGAACTCTGTGACACACCAGAACGCGCCTATCAGGAATCTCAAGCACTGATTGAAAAGTGGCATGGCAAAGGCCGTAATTTATATGCGATTACCCCGCGTTTTGCGCCGACCTCAACGCCGGCACAACTGGAAAAAGCGCAGCAGCTGAAAGCTGAATATCCGGATGTGTATTTACATACCCATTTAAGTGAAAACAAAAATGAAATTGCCTGGGTCAAAAGCCTGTTCCCGGAGCAAAAAGGCTATTTAGATGTCTATCATCATTATGGGCTGACCGGTTCACGTTCGGTATTTGCGCATTGTGTGCATCTGGAAGAGCAGGAGTGGGACTGTATGCACCAGACCGATTCCGCGATTGCCTTTTGTCCGACCTCCAACCTGTTCCTGGGCAGTGGCCTGTTCCCGATTCATCAGACCTGGCAGAAACAGGTCAAAATGGGCCTGGGCACCGACATCGGGGCAGGGACCTCGTTTAGCCAGCTGCGCACCATTAGCGAAGCCTATAAAGTCCAGCAGCTACTTGAGCAAAACCTGTCGGCCTATGAAGCGCTGTATCATGCCACTTTAGGCGGTGCCAAAGCACTGGATCTGGATGACAAGCTCGGCAATTTCAATATCGGTAAAGAAGCGGACTTTATTGTGCTGGATTTAAACGCCACCGCCTTGCAGACCCTGCGCCAGCAGCACAGCAAAGGCCTGGAAGACAGCCTGTTTGCGCTCATGACCATGGGCGATGAACGTAATATTCAGGCCACCTATATTTATGGACAATGTGCCTATATCCGCGACTAAACCTATACGCCGGGCGCAACCGAAATGGCGGGTGGCGCTCACGCTGATTGGTCTGGCCTTATTGCTGAAAAGAGACCACCCGGTCAAAAATGCTGTTTTTTTAGACAGCAAAGAGGATGCATCTGACCGCAAGATGTATTAAAATTAAGGCATATTTTGGGGTGTTGCAGGTCAACACCTTTTTTATTTTTTGCTCTTTTAGGGATCTACCCATGACCGTTGATATGAAAGTATTGATTTCTGCTGAAGAAATTCATGCGAAAGTTCAAGAACTTGGTAAACAGATTAATGCGCACTACGCCAACAGTGACAAGGAACTGGTGTTAATCGGTTTACTGCGTGGTTCTGTGCTGTTTATGGCCGATTTATGCCGGACCATTGAAAAACCGCATGAACTGGACTTTATGACCGTTTCAAGTTATGGCGGCAGTACTGTGTCTTCGCGTGATGTAAAAATCCTGAAAGACCTCGACGGCGAAATTCGTGGCAAAGATGTGCTGGTGGTAGAAGATATTATCGACTCTGGCAATACCCTGAGCAAAGTACTGGAAATTCTACAAACCCGTGAACCAAATTCGATTGAGCTGTGTACCTTGGTCAGCAAACCGTCACGCCGTGAAATTGAACTGGAAGTTAAATTCCTGGGCTTTGAAGTAGAAGACAAATTTATTGTCGGTTATGGCCTCGACTATGACCAGAAATATCGCCATATCCCGTTTATTGGTGAAATCGGTCTGTAAGCAACCGCAAAAGAAAGTGGCGTTCAGCCACTTTTTTTACGACAAAGCGGACAAAAAAACTACAATCTGTAGCAGGACTCTACTGTTTGTCCTCTCAAAAATCCTGAAAAATAAATCAAATAGCAACAACTCAACTTGATAAACCATAACAAGAAGGAGACAGGAGATGTGGACACTTATTGTGGCTATCGTGATTGGTTTTATTGCAGGTCTTATCGCCCGTGCCATCCATCCAGGTGATGATAAAGCAGGCTTTATTATGACCACCTTACTCGGGATCGCCGGTTCACTGTTGGCCACTTACGGCGGTCGCTTCCTCGGTCTGTATGATGAAAACTCAGCTGCCGGCTTTATTGCCTCGGTGATTGGTGCGCTGATCATTCTGTTTATCTATAACATGATTTCCAAACGCTCACATCGCGTTTAAATCAATAAAAAAGCACCGTTCATTCGCCGGTGCTTTTTTATGGTCTAAAATCTGACTTTTAACAATCTGAGCTTAGAGCCCGAATTCCTTGAAAATCTGCTCGATCTGCGCAGCAGGGTAGGCGCCCATCACCTTAAAACCATTCGAGAAAATAATGGCTGGTGTACCGTTTAGTCCCAGGCTTTGCGCCAGTTTCAGATTACGCTGAATCGGATTGGCACAGGGCTGGCTCGCGCGCGGGCTAAGGCCTTTGGCAATCAGGTCTTCCCAGGCCTGTGCCGGATTGGCTTCACAATACACCTGCTGCGAAGGGCGTACCGATTGTGCCTTTAACGGTAAAATAAAGGTGTAAATGGTGACATCATTGAGTTTTTTCAGCTCTACTTCCAGCTGTTTGCAATACGGGCAATTTGGGTCAGAAAAGATGGCAAGCTGACGTTTACCCGTCCCTCGAACCGTTTTTAAAGCATCTTGTAGCGGCAGTTTTTTCCAGTCGATGCTGTTTTGTTGTACCAGCAGCGCTTTGGTCAAATTCTGCTGGTCGCTTAAACGGATCATGGAACCGGCCAGAATATGCTTGGCATCTTCATTCAGATAGACCACCTGACCCTGCATTGAACCGCTATAAATCCCGCGCATTTCAGTGGCCTGAATATTCTGGATATCCAGGTTTGGATGCTGCTGCTTTAAATTGGCTTTGACGGTGTCGACATTGGCCAGTGCCAGCGTTGAGCTCATCGCGAGCGCGGCCAGCAAGAATGCATGTTTAAACATAGTGAAATCTTGTCTTTATCAATCCTTGCCCGATTCTAATCTTAAATCGGGACAAAGATTCCACTTTTATCAGAGAAATTTACCGAATCACTACAGCATCGACAACGACGTTTCACGTGGAACATAAACCGGATGAATCGAGTTAATTTCAATTGAGACATGCACAATTTCCTCATGCACTGACAGGGCCGTGCGGATTTGATCGGCATTTAATTCATCTTCAGTTTCTACGGCCAGAATACAGGAAAACTTGTCACGACCGACTTTCCAGACATGCAGATCGGTGATATTGACCATTCCTGGCAGCTCGGCAATCACCTCGCGAATTTCTTCCACCACCGGATGATCCATTTCGGCATCCAGCAAGGTGCGTCCAGTTTCCTGAATCAGGCCCCAGGCCCAGCGCGCCACCAGAATCGAACCCACAATACCCAGTACCGCATCAAGAAAATCCCAGCCCCAGAACTTGCCGGCAATTAAGGCTACAATCGCAAAAATGGAGGTCACAGCATCGGCCACCACATGCATAAACGCAGCTTTCTGGTTTAAATCATATGCTCCCGCTGTATGTGTATGCGCATGTCCATGCCCCGACTCATGGTGATGGTGATGGTGATGGTGATGGTGATGGTGACCATCATCATGCAGTAACCAGGCACAAATCAAGTTGACCAATAGGCCTAAAATCGCAATCGGAATGGCTTCGTTATAATGAATATTAACCGGGAAAAATAAGCGTTCTACCGAATGAAACGCCATAAAACCGGCCACTACCAGCAATAAAATCGCACTACTATAACCGGCCAGAATCTCAATTTTCCAGGTACCAAAGCTAAAACGGGCATCCTGGGCATAATGACGCGCCGCCCGATAAGCCACATAGGCCAGCCCCAAAGCCAGCATATGCGAGCTCATATGCCAGCCATCAGCCAGAAGTGCCATCGAGTTAAAAATCCAGCCGCCAATAATCTCTAAAAGCATCATGACACCGGTTAATATCGCAGCATATAATATACGCTTCTGGGCCAGTGGATTGCCTTCATCAAACTGATGGTGATGGGTACGGTGAGAAACATGATTTTGCATGGGGAGAATCGTCCAATATACTCCCCCATAGTATATTTGAAATTAAGGTGAAGTGTGGGCCATTTACATACAGATAAAAAAGTTTTAAATCGCATCAAGCGTTTACAAGGTCAGATCAGTGCGGTGGAACAGTCCATCCATGATCCGGAAAAAAGCTGTATCGAAGTATTACAGCAGGTGGCTGCGATTAAAGGCGCGGTTAACGGGCTGATGAATGAGCTGATTGAATCGCATTTGCGCCATCATGTCATTGGCGATGAGGTCGAGGTCAATGAAGTCGAACTGGATGAATTTTTAAAATTGTTAAAACGCTATACCTAAGCCCATCTTTCGATTGACCCACAAAATTCCTGCCTTTACACTGAAACGATCTTTTCTCATATCATGATACCTGAGCCAAAAAGCTGAGGTATTTTTTTATTCTCTCATGTCAAACGCTCAATCGTGGCAGCCGTTTTTAATGGTCAGCCTGGCGCTGTGTATTGGTACCGTTGGAACCGCACTGGCCAGCCCTTTATATCCCCTGTATCAGGAGCTGTGGCAGCTGCTGCCGAGTCATATTACCTATCTGTTTGTGGCCTATATGTTCGGCTGTCTGGCCACCTTGCTGTTTCTGGGACGGACCAGTAACCGCTTTGGTTTTGTCCGCAGCTTGCAGGTCGGTATTGCCCTGGTCACGATTGGACTGATACTGTCAGCCTGGGCACCGACAGCGCTGTATTTGGGCCTCGGCCGCTTTATTATTGGGATTGCTTCGGGACTGATTACCACCTCTGCCATGCTGGGGCTGATGAATGTAGTGCCCGATAGCCATAAACTGCTGGCGCCGCAGCTCAGCTCGATTATTACCGCAATTGGCTTTGGTTTAGGGCCATTTCTGGGCGGTGTAATTGCCCAGTTTGCCGAGCAGCCGCTGGTCACGCCTTATCTTCCGGTGATTGTCAGTGCCATTTTCTGTGGGCTGGGCCTGTTCAAGCTAAAACAGCCTGCCTTTGAACAGCAGCCCTTTTCGGTTTATCCCAAATTACAAACCCCGGATGCGCCGTATCAGGCTGCTTTTTTTCTGGTCAGTTTCGCTGCGTTTTGTGCCTTTGCCGGCTTTAGTCTGTTTGCTTCGCTGTCGCCGTCGTTTGTGCAGGATATTTTGCCTTGGCATGGACCACTGGTCAGTGGTGTAGCAATTTCTGCGATTTTAATTATTTCAGCCATCGTCCAGTTTTTTGCCCGTAGTGTACTGCCTGCCACGGCCTTGCGCTGGGGTCTCTATGCGCTGCTCGGCAGCCTGCTTCTGCTGGGACTGTGTATGTCGCTGCAATGGAGCCCGCTGTTCTTTGTCAGTG
Source organism: Acinetobacter sp. AND/436 (assembly GCF_049546925.1). NCBI lineage: Bacteria > Pseudomonadati > Pseudomonadota > Gammaproteobacteria > Moraxellales > Moraxellaceae > Acinetobacter > Acinetobacter sp. AND/436. The sequence continues at coordinate 12,051 of NZ_JBMXBO010000020.1, read as the reverse complement.
ATGTGCTGGTCGGAATTGGGCATGGCTTGAGCTTATTGGGCGCCTTTGGCCTGATTCACCAGATGAGTCAGCCGCACAACCGCGCTGCAATTATGTCCAGTTATCTGTTTATTGCCTATCTGGGCACCATTGTACCGATTATTGCGGTGGGCTATTTATCAGACCATTTTGGCTTAAGTGTGGGTATTATCAGCTTCTGCATGCTGATTGGGCTGCTTTGCCTCAGCCTGATCTGGCAGCAGCGTAAAGTGCTAACCTTTTAAATTAATGCTGTTGAGTCGGGGATGATCAGGCACCCTCGGCCTGATCCTGGGTGCGGACAGACTGCGCTGCCAATCAGATGCTGACCATATCAACATCCACCAGATGATTGAATAGTTTTATTTCTCTGTACCGGGTTGATGTTCCAGCTCTTTCATTAAAAAGTAGTTTAAAAAGGTCCGAATGACCGCAATAATCGCCAGTTTGATCAGGCTGTCCATATCCGGATCGACCGTGGTGGCCAGAATATCCGCGGCCAGCTGAAACTCCAGCGCAGTGGCCAGCCAATTGCCAAAACAATAGCGCGCACTGCGGCCGGATTTTAGCTGAACCAGCACCATTAAGGTTTTGACCAGACCAATCACCACACAGACCACCGAGATAAACTCGAGCAACAGCTGCAGCACACTCACTAAAGCAACCAGTGACTCACGTAAATCAACCACCTCCAGCATGCCACACCTCCGGCAGTGTTTTTGTTGAACTGCATTCAGGATTTCATTGGAACAACTTGTAGGTTATTCACTCATCATAGACTGAATATCGGGCAATAGAAGGGCGGATGGTGGGATATAGGCTAGCCCATACAATGTGACAGGCTGTTCCCTTAGAGTATACGAAACCCTTTAGGCTGAAATGACGAGATTGCCTGATAAAAAGCAATAAAAAAGCACCAGGTGGCTAACACCTGATGCTTTTAAATGCATAGCAAGCTCAGAGCGTACTACGCTTATTTTCCAATACAGAAAGAACCGAAAATTTTACCCAACAGATCATCGGCACTAAAATCTCCGGTAATTTCACCTAGGGCATTTTGCGCCAGACGCAGGGATTCAGCCACCAGCTCACCGGCATGATAATCTACCAGCTGCTCGCGCGCTTCGGCCAGATAGTACTGGGTGCGCTTCATTGCGTCTAAATGACGAGTTCGGGCAATGAAGGTATCTTCTTCCGGCTGGAAGCCTGCATGGGCTGTAATCGCATCTATGAGCGATTGAACACCGGTTTCCTGCTTGGCCGACACGGTAATATGACGAAAACCCTGATAATCACCAATAACGGCTTCAGCACCAGTCAAATCTGCTTTATTACCAATCAGCATCAGACGTTTGGGTTCCAGATGATCGGCAAAATATTCCTGGGCCAATTGCAGCGGATCTTCACCCTGACTCAGGTCATAGACCAGCAGCAATAAATCGGCCTGTTCAATTTCTTTAATCGCGCGGCGGATGCCTTCTTTTTCCACCACATCACCGGTTTCCCGTAAACCGGCGGTATCGGTTAGGGTAATCGGCAAGCCATTTAAGGTGATTTTTTCATGCAGCACATCACGGGTGGTACCGGCAATATCGGTCACAATCGCCCGTTCAATCCCAGCTAAAGCATTCAGTAAAGATGATTTTCCGGCATTCGGTTTACCGGCAATCACCACCTGCAAGCCTTCACGTAATAATTGTCCCTGACGTGCCGATTGCTGTACCGCGGTGACTGAACTGGCAACATCATCCAGTAGGGCCAGAATTTTGCCATCGGCCAGAAAATCAATTTCTTCTTCCGGAAAATCAATCGCTGCTTCCACATGCAAACGCAGATGAATCAGTTTTTCTAAAACCGTATTGACCTTGGTTGAAAATGCACCTTGTAAAGAACGTACCGCTGAACGTGCTGCGGCCTGCGAAGTGGCGTCAATCAGGTCGGCAATCGCTTCAGCCTGTACCAGATCAAGCTTGCCATTTTCAAAGGCGCGCATGGAAAATTCACCCGCTTTGGCTGCGGTCGCGCCGAGTTCCAGTAAACGTGCCAGCAGGGCATTTTGAATGACCGGGCCACCATGACCTTGCAGTTCCACCACGTCTTCACCGGTAAAGGAGTTTGGATTAGGGAAACAAATCACCAAACCTTCATCCATCACCTCACCGCTAGCCTCATAAAACTGACGGAAGCCGGCAAAACGGGCTTTCGGCAGCTGCTTTTGGGTTAAGGCTTCAGCAATGGCATAGGATTTAGGACCAGACAGGCGAATCACCCCCACACCGCCACGCCCGGGTGGAGTGGCAATCGCAGCAATTGTTGTGGTTTGGGTCAGCATAAATTCACCTGTTGCAATGCTTAAAGTCGGGCCAAAAAAAATCCGCCTAAGAGTATCATCTTAAGCGGATTTATTCAGCTCGTCAGTACAACTTAGTTGACTGGGGTCGCTTCATCACGTTTGGCACGGTCTTTCTCAACAGATTTGTTGATCAGGCCTTGCTGCAAGATGGTGATCAGGTTGTTGACAATCCAGTACAACACCAGACCCGCCGGGAAGAACAGCAGGAATACGGTAAAGATGACCGGCATAATGCGGAAGACTTTAGCCTGCATAGGATCGGTCGGCTGCGGGTTCAGCATTTGCTGAATATACATGGTCGCACCCATGATCAGCGGCAAGATAAACCAAGGGTCCATTGCCGATAAATCCTGAATCCAGAGTAACCATGGCGCATGACGCAGCTCTACAGATTCCATCAGTACCCAGTACAGGGCCAGGAAGATTGGCATTTGCAGTAACAGCGGTAAACAGCCGGCCAGCGGATTGACCTGTTCACGTTTGTACAGGGCCATCATCTCTTGCGAGAAGCGCATCCGGTCTTCACCGAACTCTTCTTTCATGCGCTGCATTTCAGGTGCAATCACACGCATTTTCGCCATAGAACGGTAGCTCTTCGACGATAATGGCCACAGAATCAGCTTCACCAGAATAGTCAACAGAATAATTGCCCAGCCCCAGTTACCCACTAAGCCGTGGAAGAATTCCAAGCCTACAAACAGCAGTTTGGCAATTGGCCATAACCAGCCATAATCCACAGTCTGATTCAGACCAGTGGCCAGATCTTTCAGCTCTGACTGGATTTTTGGACCGCTATAGAAGGTCGCATCGACTTCTGCCACTGTACCTGCCGGTACATTAATGGTTGGCGAAGTAAAGCCGATAATATTCATATTATCGCCTGATTTACGCGATTCCAGCTTGGCGCTATACGGTTGGCCATCGGCCTGGGTCAGTTTCAGGTTACCCGGCACCCATGCACTCACGAAGTAGTGCTGCACCACCGCAACCCAGCCGCCAGTCGCTTCAACATTCAGTTTTTCTTCAGTGAAGTTGTCGAATTTCAGCTTGTTGTAGTGTTCATCCGGTGTCCCCCAAGCGCCGCCCAGGAAGGTACCCAAAGTGAAGATGCCCTGGTCCGATTTACCCGGATCATCCGAGTTATCACGTTTGATCTGACCAAACATTTGACCTTGCCAGTTCTGGCCACTGCGGTTCACCACTTTGTGGTTGACCACAATCGGATATTCGCCTTGCTTGAAGCTGAAGGTCTTGATAATTTCTACACCGTCAGCAGTTTTGTACACCATTGGTACATTTAACACTTTCACCGCTTCACCGTCCTGATTCTGAACGGCTTTGGCATCTTCCAGGCTATAGCTTAATTTTTCAACTTCATAGCTTGGACGACCATTACGGCTGCTGTCTGGTCCATTCAGACCAATCAGGCCTGACTGAGCGACATAGGTACGTTTGTCATCGCTTTCAAGCATTACAAACGGTGCATCACTGTCTTTATTTTTGTCATGATTGAGTAATTCAACACGAACAATATCACCACCTTTTGGATTGATCCAAAGATGATAAAGGTCAGTTTGTACTGAAATAAGCTGCTGACTTACAGGTGCAGTGGCATCTGTGGTTTGAGTCTGCTGCGCTGAAATATTTGCCTGCGGTACATCAGAAGCTGCTGTAGCGGTTTGGCCATTTGGCAAATCTGCAGACACTTCATGTGAAACCACCGCAGCCTGTTGCTGTGGTTGGGTTTCAGCATTTCCATAATCTTTTTGCCAAGCCAAAATGAGCAAATAAGCGACAACAAACATGGCCCCGAGAATTGCAATCCTGGCCCATTGTTGCATATCTATTACCCCAAGTGGTTAGAGTGATTTTGGTTCAATAAACGTTCACGAAAGGGTACAGCAATGTGACCCGTTTGAGAATCTATTTGCTGAAATGAAATAAAACGAATTGCTTTGGCCGGTACAGGGTCATAGCCCGAACCACCCCACGGATGACAACGACAGATACGTCTAGTCGCCAGCCACACACCACGTCCGGCCCCATGGATCTGGACTGCTTCCAGGGCATATTGAGAACAGGTTGGAATATAGCGACAACGTGGTCCAAGAAGCGGACTAATCGCAATCTGATAGAAACGAATCAACCAATGCAGTAAACGTACCATTGGTCATCTCTACTGATGTGGGGAGGGAGCTATTTTAGAATGCTTTTTGGCAAGGCGGTGCAATTTCTGCCAAGCAAATTGTAATTGCTGATGTAACTCTGCATTTGGCACTGTTTCAATCCCCATTTTGGGCATCACCACAATATCCAGTACAGCCAATTGCTGTTGATGCAGGCGAAAACTTTCGCGAGCAAGTCGTTTTACTCGATTTCTTTCGTGTGCACGACGCACTTTTTTCTTGGCAACAACAATACCCAAACGGCTGTTCAGCAGTTCGGACGGTTTTGCCAGAAATAAGAAATGGGGTTGATGCACTTTAAAAAGCGCACCATCAAACACATCTTTATAATCGGCAGCACAGCGTATACGAAGCTCTGTGCTGAAGCCATAAAGTGATGTCATAACACCCAAGTCGATACAGCGTGACTGATTAAACAGTTAAGCTGTGACGACCTTTTGCACGACGGCGAGCTAATACTTGACGACCAGCTTTAGTAGCCATACGAGCACGGAAACCATGAACGCGTTTACGCTTTAATTCAGATGGTTGGAATGTACGTTTCATGTCGAAACTCCAAAAATGATCTTTCTATAAAGGTCCGCGATTTTAGTGCTCATTGCTTGAGCTGTCAATCAAAAACACGGTTTTCCTTTAAATAAGCCTAATTTTTATAAAAGGCCTTAAGTTTATCCAGGAATAGGCAATTGTACATATTCTGGCTTATTCACAAGCTATCCTATTGTTAAAAAATACAAAATAAGTTATAAACAATATTATTCACATAATTATCCACAAGACCATGTGAATAAATTTATTCTCTGCAGGTTTAAATTCGAATTTAAATTTATTTTCAGTTTATCCACATCCGAGCACGCTCTAATATATAAATTCAAATTTATAAATTTAAATTTATTCTTATTAGGGCGGCTTTTTTATGTGGAAAAGCAATTTTTAAATTTAAAAAACATAGACTTTGCATGTGGATAACTGTGTTTTTATATTTTTAATACATTGTGGATAACTTTATGCTATATTTTATCCACAGCTTGCGGATAAACTTATCCACACCAGCTTTTAAATTTAAATTTAGATCTTGATGTTTGTTTTTTGGCTAAATTCGCTCAATTTCTCATGACAGATGTGGATAACTTGGTTAGAATGGCGACCCGCTTGCAGCGGACGAATGCGTTTTAAATTTAAAATGGAATAAATAGGGGTTTTCACATGCTTTGGACGGACTGCTTAAATCGCTTGCGACAAGAGCTCTCTGGGAATGTCTTTACGATGTGGATTCGCCCATTAGTTGCAGAAGAATCAGAAGATACTTTACGTTTATATGCACCGAACCCGTATTGGACCCGCTATATTCAGGAACATCATCTTGAGCTGATCACGATTCTGGCCGAACAACTGTCTGAAGGACGGGTACGTAAAGTTGAAATCCTGGTCGATTCCCGTCCGGGCGCCATTTTATCGGCCAGTGAACAGCCAGCGACCACCACCGCTGCTTTAGAGTCAGCACCGGCACCGGTCAGCCGTCCAAAAAAGGACAAAGAAGAGAGTGGCAGCAAAAACAGCCGCAAGCGTCAGTTAAACCCTTTATTTACCTTTTCTTTATTTGTAGAAGGTCGTTCTAACCAGATGGCGGCAGAAACCTGCCGTAAAGTATTGACCCATCTGGGCGCCTCACAACATAACCCGCTATTTTTATATGGCCCGACCGGTCTGGGTAAAACCCACTTGATGCAAGCGGTGGGGAATGCCTTGTTGCAGGCCAAGCCGAATGCCCGGGTCATGTATATGACTGCTGAAAGCTTTGTACATGACTTTGTTAGCTCGCTACAGCAGGGCAAGGTTGAAGAATTCAAGAAAAATTGCCGTTCACTCGATCTGCTCTTGGTGGATGACATTCATTTGCTGGCCGGTAAAGAAGCCAGTCTGGTGGAGTTTTTCTATACCTTTAATGCCTTATTGGATGAATCCAAGCAGATTATTCTGACGTCGGACCGTTATCCAAAAGAACTGACCGAACTGGACCCACGTCTGGTATCGCGTTTTTCCTGGGGCCTGTCGGTGGGGGTAGAACCGCCCGATATTGAAACCCGGATTGAAATTCTATTAAAGAAAGCCGAAAGCAGTGGCGTCGATTTACCGCGCAACTGTGCCTTGTTTATTGCCCAGCAGGTGGTCGCCAACGTGCGTGAACTGGAAGGCGCCTTAAATAAGGTGGTCGCGATTTCCCGTTTTAAAGGCACCGCGATTGATCTGGATGTGGTGCGTGAATCTCTAAAAGATGTGCTGGCGATTCGTGCGCGTACCATCAGTACCGAAAATATCCAGCGTGTGGTCAGTGAATATTTCCGTATCCCACTCAAAGAATTGGTCGGGCCAAAACGTACCCGGATTTATGCCCGTCCGCGGCAGCTGGCGATGGGGCTGGCCCGTGAACTGACCGGGGACAGTTTCCCTGAAATTGGCATGGCTTTTGGTGGTCGTGACCACAGTACCGTGATGCATGCCTGCGAGAAAGTACAAAGCCTGCGCGAAGAAGATCCAATCTTCAACGAGGACTATAAAAACCTGCAACGCCTGTTGCAAAGTTAGGCCGGTTTGGTCAAATTCTGTTCTTGCAATGCGGCATATTCTGCCGCATAGTACACTGCTAAAAAATTAATTTTTATCTTCATCATCTTCAGTTGTTAGAGGAATGTACCGTGCGTTTAAAAATCGCCAAAGAAAGCTTACTCAATGTTCTATCACATGTTGTAGGAGCGGTTGAACGTCGCCATACGTTAAACATTTTATCTAACGTGAAAGTTCAGGTGACCGAACAGGCACTGACCATTACCGGTTCCGATCTGGAAGTGGAGCTGGTGGCCAGTACGGTTCTGGCTGAAGGTGCATGTTTACAGGCGGGTGAGACCACGGTGCCGGCACGTAAACTGATGGATATCTGTAAATCTTTGCCGACTGCGGCTTTAATTGACCTGCAGATTACTGAAGATCAGCGCTGTATTTTAAAATCGGGCAACAGCCGTTTCGTGTTGGGGACTTTACCAGCCGAAGATTATCCGTTATTGGCCACTGAAAATACTCAAGGCACACAGGTAGCGGTGACCCAGCGTGAATTAAAACGTTTATTTGAAAAAACTGCCTTTGCCATGGCGGTGCAGGATGTACGTTTCTATTTGACCGGCACCTTGCTGGAAATTGATGAAAAACAGCTGCGCGCTGTGACTACCGATGGCCACCGTTTGGCATTATGTGAAACGGGTGCCTCTTCAAATGCGACACAACCGATTCAGGCGATTGTGCCACGTAAAGCTGTGGGTGAATTACAGCGTTTGCTGAGTATTGAAGATGAGCAATTGTCTTTGTTAATTGGCCGTGAACTGTTAAATGTAACCATTTCCGTGCCGAGCCGTGACAAAGAGCAGGGCGATATTACCGTACGTTTCACCACCAAGTTAATTGACGGTAAATTCCCGGATTACCGCCGTGTGATTCCACGTGGTGGTGATAAAGTGGTGATGATTGCACATGACGTGTTCAAGCAGTCGTTACAGCGTGTGGCGATTTTAAGTAATGAAAAATTACGCGGCGTATTCCTGAACTTTAATGCAGATTCACTGCAATTACGCGCCAACAACCCGGAGCAGGATGAAGCGATTGAAGACCTGGCCGTGCAATACAACAATGCACCGCTGGAAATGTCGTTCAATGCTCAATATCTGCTGGATGTATTAGGTGCACTGGATGGTGATGATGTGGCGATGACCATGACCGAAGCCAACCAGTCGGTACTGGTGCAAGACCCAGCGCAGCAAGATCAAACCTATGTTGTGATGCCGATGCGTGTCTAAGCTTGTATGTGATCTGACACGATTATGCATATTACGCGTTTAAATATAGAACGTGTTCGAAACTTAAAAGCGGTTGCACTCGTCGGGTTGCAGCCGTTTAATGTCTTTTATGGTGCCAATGGCTCCGGTAAAACCTCGATTCTGGAAGCCATTCATTTACTAGCCACCGGTCGTTCCTTCCGTACCCATATCCCCAAAAACTATATTCAGCATGATGCCCAAGATGCGATTGTATTTGCCCAGTCGCCCACCGAAAAAATCGGCATGCAAAAACTGCTGTCTGGGGAACAACTGATTAAGGTCAATGGTGATCATATTGCCACCCAGGGGCAGCTGGCCAAACTGCTGCCGCTACAACTGATTGATCCGCAAAGTACCGATATTATCGACCACGGCGCCAAACCGCGCCGGCAGTTGCTGGACTGGATGATGTTCCACGTGGAACCAGAGTTTTATCATGCCTGGCAATACTATTCGCGGGCCTTAAAACAGCGTAACAGCTTACTAAAAACCCGGCGTCATTTAAGCCTGGCCGAGCTGGAACCGTGGAACCAGATGCTGAGCCAGTATGGTGAAATGCTGCATCTGCAACGCTACAGTATTATCGAGCAGTGGCAGCATTATTTTCAGCAGGATTTACAGCAGCTGTTGCCCGATTTAAATATTCGCCTGGAATACCATCCCGGATTTCATCCGGAACCGGGCTTGATGAGCGATTTGGTCAATCATCATCAGAAAGATGTGGAACGCCGCTATACCGAATATGGACCGCATCGCGCAGATTTACGTTTAAAAACAGCGACGGGCGATGCCGATGTGGTGCTGTCACGCGGACAAAAAAAGTTATTGATCATGGCTTTAAAACTGTCACAGATTGCAATGCTGCATGCGTGCAATAAGGAAACTGTGGTATTATTAGATGATCTGACAGCAGAATTAGATTTAACCGCACAACGACGTTTAATTGAGCGATTGAGCCAACTTGGTAGTCAAGTTTTTATTACCACCTTAGACCATGAATCAGTGCAGAATCACTTACATGATTTGTCTATTTCCTATCAATTATTCAATGTTGAAAACGGTACTGTTCAAGTTGTTGTGCAATAGTTTTTTATCTTTGGATAGACCAGTTTTTACTAGGGAGAAACCATGAGTTCAGAAGATCAATCTGCCACTCAAACAGAACAAACCAATGAAAAGGCTTATGATTCCTCTAGTATCAAAGTATTACGTGGCCTAGATGCTGTTCGTAAACGCCCGGGCATGTATATCGGTGATACAGATGATGGTACCGGTTTGCACCACATGGTGTTCGAGGTGGTCGATAACGCGATTGACGAAGCGCTTGCCGGCCATTGTGACGAGATTCTAGTCACTATTCATGAAGATGAATCGGTATCTGTGGCCGATAACGGTCGCGGCATTCCAACCGACATTCACCCGGAAGAAGGCGTATCGGCTGCCGAGGTGATTCTGACCATCCTGCACGCCGGCGGTAAGTTCGACGACAACAGTTATAAAGTGTCGGGCGGTCTGCACGGGGTCGGGGTATCGGTGGTAAACGCCCTGTCGAGCAAACTGGAACTGACCATTAAACGTGCCGGTCAGATTCATCAGCAGGAATACCGTCATGGTGATCCGCAATATCCATTAACTGTGGTTGGTGAAACAGAAGAGACCGGAACCATGGTTCGTTTCTGGCCAAGTGCTGAAACCTTTAGCCAAACCATTTTTAATGTGGATATTTTGGCACGCCGATTGCGTGAATTGTCTTTCTTAAACGCGGGCGTGCGTATTGTATTGCGTGATGAACGTGTCAATTTAGAACATATTTTTGACTATGAAGGTGGTTTGTCTGAATTTGTGAAATATATCAATGCAGGCAAAACCCATCTGAATGAAATTTTCCATTTCACGACACAGGCTGAAAACGGAATTACCGTAGAAGTTGCTTTGCAGTGGAATGATTCCTATCAGGAAAACGTACGTTGCTTTACCAATAACATTCCACAAAAAGACGGTGGAACGCACTTGGCAGGCTTCCGTGCTGCGCTAACCCGTGGGTTAAACAACTACATGGAAAGCGAAAATATCCTGAAAAAAGAAAAAGTCGTGGTGTCGGGTGATGATGCACGTGAAGGTTTAACCGCGATTGTGTCGGTCAAAGTGCCAGATCCAAAATTCTCATCACAGACCAAAGAAAAATTGGTATCGAGTGAAGTGAAGCCTGCTGTTGAGCAGGCCATGAATAAATCTTTCTCTGAATATTTATTGGAAAATCCACAAGCGGCAAAATCCATTGCGGGTAAAATTATTGATGCAGCGCGTGCCCGTGATGCGGCGCGTAAAGCCCGTGAAATGACCCGTCGTAAGAGTGCTTTGGATATTGCAGGTTTGCCTGGTAAATTGGCTGACTGTCAGGAAAAAGATCCGGCTTTATCTGAACTGTATCTGGTCGAGGGTGACTCTGCGGGTGGTTCAGCCAAGCAAGGCCGTAACCGTAAAATGCAGGCGATTTTACCGCTAAAAGGTAAAATCCTGAACGTGGAACGTGCCCGTTTTGACAAGATGATTTCATCGGCAGAAGTCGGCACCTTGATTACTGCACTGGGCTGCGGAATTGGTCGTGAAGAATATAACCCGGACAAGCTGCGTTATCACAAAATCATTATCATGACCGATGCCGACGTCGATGGTTCGCACATCCGTACCTTGCTGCTGACGTTCTTCTTCCGTCAAATGCCGGAGCTGGTGGAACGTGGTCATATCTATATTGCCCAGCCACCGCTGTACAAGCTGAAAAAAGGCAAGCAGGAACAGTACATTAAAGACAATGAAGCGCTGGAAACCTATCTGATTTCCAATGCCATTGATGAACTGGCCCTACATGTCAGTGCAGATGCACCGGCGATTCGTGGTGAAGCACTGGCTTCGGTGATTGCCGATTACCAGACCTCGCAAAAGAGCCTGAGCCGTTTAACCTTGCGTTATCCAGCCAGCCTGTTAGATGGTTTGCTGGCGCAAGAGGCGTTCAAGCTGGATCAGGCGCATGATCTGGATTATGTACAGGCTTGGGGTGAGCAGCTGTGTGCCTATATCGCGGCCACTCAAAGCAGTTTACGTCCTGAACTCAGCATCGAAACCTTTGACAAAGAAGATGCGGAAGGACAGAAGTCTGCGATTTACTGGCCACGTATTACTATTTATGTACATAACCTGCCACATGCCTATTTGCTGGATGCCGGTTTACTCGGTTCAGGTGAGTACGCACGTTTGCTGAAGAACTCGAAGAGCTGGTTTAGCCTGATTGAAGAGGGCGCGTACTTGCAAAAAGGTGAGCGCAAGATTCAGGTCAACAGCTTCCATCAGGTCTGGCAGCATATTCTGCAGGACTCACGCCGTGGCATGATGATCCAGCGTTATAAAGGTCTGGGCGAGATGAACGCCGAGCAGCTCTGGGAAACCACCATGGACCCGGAAAACCGTCATATGCTGCAGGTGACCATTGAAGATGCGATTGAAGCAGACCGGATGTTCTCGTGTTTAATGGGCGATGATGTGGAACCACGTCGTGCCTTTATTGAAGAAAATGCCCTGAATGCCGATATTGATGCCTAAGTGGCATGATTCAAAAAAAGCGCCTGCGGGC
>NZ_JBMXBO010000002.1:0-276946 GCF_049546925.1 Acinetobacter sp. AND/436 | reverse complement strand
TCATGAAAGACCACATCAAGCTAACAAAGGAAAGCCACCTCTAATGGCTGCTTAACCTCTACTTTTAACTTCGGTTATTTATGGGAGGATTACCACACTATATTTGGCATTTCGTTACACTATAAAAATCAGGCTCAAAAAGTTAATTATTTAAAAAAAAATTCTCTATTTCCACTGTGCAATTTTGGCAGTGAATTACCACAAAATGGTTATGCATTTACACCCTATTGGCAGTAAAAAACACCCGATTGGATCTGTAAGAACACCCTATGATGACACTAAAGTAACAAAGAATGTAAGAGAAATAACATCAAGTACCTGTCTATTCCACTCAATGGATAGGTTTTGCTATGAATTGTCTGCTAGAACCACTTATTGGTATTTAAGTGTAAATAACTGACAATAAAATCCAAGTCCTGGTAATTTAATCAAACCTAATGGCATGAATAAAATAAACATCCGCTGAACACCATAGCTATTTTTTAATTCAATTCAGGTTTCCAGCGGTATGGCAGTAATTCTTTAATCTGGGTCACTTTATGTGTCAGCAATCTTTTCAGGACATCACTTAAATAGGCATATGGATCTAGCATTCAGCTTTACTGAGACGCTCACATTACTTTTGCAAAGACAAGATAAATTTCTGAATCATCTCTTTCTCCAACTCAGGTAACTCTTGAATTGATTTAGCAATAGGATCGTTACCTACATCTGAACAACGTTCTGTACGCCCTAGTAGATAGTCAGCAGACACATTTAAGACAACCACGAGCTTATAAAAATTTTCTAAAGAGGGCTTACGAGAGCCAGCTTCAATATGGGAAATCGACGTAGATGGAATACCAGACTTTTCAGCAAGTTCTTGCTGAGTCAATTTTCTTTGTTTTCTTATTTCTTTGAGCCGAGCACAAAACAACTCAGAATCCATTTCAGCCAGCATAAAACACCACAAATCGACAATAAAACTTGACTATATAGACAATTTTAAATATATATATTGTCAGTATTTTATTGTCTATTTCGACAAAAAGACATCATCAAAAGAAATTAAAAGAGGAAATTTAATATGAAGAATAGTATATGTGCATGAGTGCCTTATCTCGACAATAAAGCACTCATGCTTTTCATCTCAAATCACTGAAATGAAAAGAATGTAAAATTTCGACATTTTACCTTTGCATTCTTTCATAACAGACCATTTAAGTAAAATTATCTTGGAATCTATTATGAGCAGTTCACCGAGTCATATCCCTTTTTCGATCCATCCAGTAATTCGAAATTTAAATGTCCGTCAAATTTCTAAAATTATTGCGACAAAAATCATTGAAGCTACGGCGCTACAACTTCAGTTCAATCCGATATTTTGCAACAAGTTAGATGTAGCACAACACCTCAATACTTTTGAAGCAGTTGCTTACTTTACAGACAACCAGTACTTTGAAAAATATGGCTTTAACAAGCAAGGGATTATCAATTACCAAGAACTCTCTAATGAGTTATTATCAATTTTTTATATGGTTATACAGTCTGAATAAATCATAGTTTTTAGAATAGAGAGCACCCCTAAGAATGCTTATCTGCAATTTGGGTGCTCATCAAGAGATAAAACTGCATACTCAATTTTACCGATACCAAACGATTCATACTCACACCATGATCCGCATCTTCAGACAATCAATAATTGTTTATTTTTTAAATAACTGAAATAAAACCACCCGAAGGTGGCTCATAATTTCATCATGTATTAACTTGTTTAAATTGTTGCTAAGAAATCTACCTCTTGAGGTGATAAGGGTTTATTACCAAACAAGTGACCATATTGGTCTACAACACTATCTTCATTCAAAGTCTCATAAACTTCAGCCATGGTCATGCCTAAATAAAAAATTCCCTCACCACCTGCTTGCATCCAAAATCTACCCTTTAGGTCGTATCTCTCTTTACTGACATAATCTTCATTTTCCTCCCCATATAAATCTTCTTCATCACAAAGGCGGTCATATTCTTGTTGATATGCTCCTGTCAAAAGATAAATATTAGGCTTTTTAAAAACTTCACATCCAGATTCTTTAGCATGATTCACAAGAGTGGTGAATGCTTTGAATTTTTTCATTTTTAACCTACGCTTATTTCAATATTATTGATGTGTACTTTTTATCGATGCCAGTACATCTCTTACACTAACAAGGTTTAAATTTTCATAATTTTTTCATGTAATATTTCCATTTTTTAGCTAAAACCCATAATTAATTTTTAGCAGTATTTCATCGTCTGTAGCTCGTATTGTTCGTCGTCAATTAATGCTTTTTTGCCATATAACTGTTTTACGATTTCATCCATTCCGACGTATTTAAGATGCATGTACATACACAACGCCGTATAGCCACAAAATAGATACATCCCCTTCTTATCCTCAATCCAGAAGCCCTCTTGTAATATGACTGGCTTTTTATTCTTATTTTCTAATATGTCATCAATATCAATTTGATTAACGGTCATATTGATATATGGCTGATACATTTTGGTGACTACAGCGTATTGTTTACTTATCTGACATTTACCATTTTTTTTGGCCACTTCTAGAATCCTCTCTAACTTCTTAAATTTTCTCATTTTGACCTCGGCATCTTTCTTTAAACCCTTGATACCAGGCTTCAATTTCTTCCCGATCAAAATAGACAGCTGCTTGACGTGATAATCCCATTTTTAATGGTTTCGGAAAGCGATCATCTTTCTTCATTAATCTTCGCAATGCGTTTCTTTCTATACCTAGAAGCTTACATACCGTGTTGTAACTCAATAAGAAAGGCTTTATCTGAACAATGTTTAATACTTCAGTCTGTTCAGTGTTCTCAATTAAATTTGATTCGTTTCTATCAATCACACAATCCATTTCTAATCTCAAATAAAGATATTAAATAGAGCGTATCAGAGACCAAAATTTTAAAATTATTTTGATATAAAACTGGAAAAAAAAGTCACCCCATGGGGTGACTCTTAAATTTTCTCAGGGATTGATTAACTCAGTGAATAGACATAGTCTGCCCACCACTGCATTAGATCAACTCGTTCTTGGAAATGCTCTGCTTTATCGTATATACCTTTTGTACCCTGTTTAACGTGAGATAGTGCAGATTCGATAATTTGATACTTATCACTAAATTCATTATTAAGCGTTGTTGATGCCAAATGCCTAAAACCATGTGCATGCTGTTTATTCTCATAGCCTAAAGATATTAACGCTTCATTGAAGGTATCCACACTCATTGCCATCATTGGGTCATTTCGTAAGGGAAATAAATATGGGGATGGTGTCTGTATCTCTTTTAATCTTTTTAACAATATAATTGCTTGGTCTGGCAAAGGCACACGATGTTCTTTTTTATTTTTCATCATCTCTGCAGGTTTAATCCAAATCTTCCGATGAAAGTCGAATTGTTCCCACTTCGCCTGTTGTAACTCACCAGGGCGTGGGAAGAGTAAAAGCAATAATTCTAAACCTATTGCTGTACTACGACTAGAATATGAACGAATTGCAGACAGAAGGTCTGGCAATTCAATTAAATCGACAAATTTGAAATTTCCACTTTTATAACGTTCAAAAAATCCCTGTACCTCTCGCACAGGATTTTCTTTATATTCACAATATATACAAGCCCAATCGTACGCCTCTCTTGCAAAGCTAAGTAGTTTGCGCATTTGTACTGGGATTTTTAAATCATATTCTAATCTCGCAAAAAATTCGTACCATTCCATGGTTTTAATCGTTCTTAAATCACGATTTCCAAATTCAGGATAAATATGTTTTTTAATCGATAATTGCATCTTATAAAAATTTTTAGGGCTCAATTTTTTTTGTTTTTTATCAAGTAAGCTTTCTATAAGTGAAGATAACTTGTACTTATCAACTTCTAAAAATGTACCTGCTTCTATTTCTTTCAGATAGCCGCTCGCAATTACCCTTGCCTCTTTAGCTTTAATAGTCGGGTAAGCTCCTACCCCTTTCCACCCCCATTTTCCATTTCTTTTTTTATACCTAAACTGCCAACTTTTGCTGCCATTTGCTTTTACAAAAAAATATAAATTTGGACTGTCCCATAATCGATAGTCTCGCATTTCCACTTCTAGTGCAGTAAGAACTGTATCTGCCAAATAACCTTTTTTCTTTAACTCGGTACGTCTCATTACTATGTCTGAAAAATTACGTTAATAGCAGTTGATCACAGCTCTTAAAATCTCCAGAGATTTTTTATTCTAAGTTCAAGAAAAAGGTTTACTTTTTAATTGACCAATTCATCTAAATAATCAGCCCACCACTGCATCAACACACGGCGTTCATCTAAATGCTGTGATTTATCATAAACACCCTTGACACCTTTTTTCTTATGCGCCAAACATACTTCTATCACTTGTTCTTGATTACTGAATGCGTCATTCAAAATGGTACTTGCAAGATGTCTAAAACCGTGAGGATTCTGTTTTCCTTTATACCCCAAGCGATTCAGAGCTAGATTGAATGTCATATCACTAATCGTTTTATTGACAGAAAGACGGCTCGGAAACAAGAACTCAGACTCTGGCTGAATGGATCTTAACTCTGTGAGTAATGTAATGACTTGCTTAGATAGTGGGACTTGATGTTCCTGACGTGTTTTGGTCATTTCTGCAGGTTTGGTCCATAAGGCTTTTTTAAAATCGAATTGCTCCCACTTTGCTATCCTTAACTCACCTGGACGTGGGAATAGCATCATAAGCAGCTCAAGACCAATGCCGATGGCGCGCTTTTTATTATTACGAATTTTCTTAAGTAAAGCTGGTAATTCATCAACAGTCACGAAATCCATGTTCCCTGACTCGTAGGCATCTAGATGTTTGCTCATGCCTTCTATTGGATTTGAATTTATCTTGCCTTTAAACTTTGCCCAGTCATAGCAACCACGTACGTATGAAACCAATTTCTCAATCTGAGTATGAATGCCTAAAGTACGTTGTAGTCCTTGGAAAAAATCAAACCACTCTTTTGGCGTAATCTCTTTGTAATTACCTTGACCAAATACTGGAATAATGTGCTTCTCAATAGATTTTTGAGCTTTCGTGTATGTTGCCTCACCCCACTTACTTGATTTAGTGTCCAACCACTCTCTCATTAGGTTTTCAAAGTAAAAGCTTTCAAGCTCTTTTCGTTCCTCGAGCAGTACTTTCTTCGACTTCAGGCTTTCACCTTTAGAAAGAGCTGAAGTAAATTCTCGTGCTTTTTGACGAGCAAGTTGAGCACTCACTTGAGGGTAAGAACCAAGACCCATCCAAGCCCATTTACCTTCAGAATTCTTGTAACGATACTGCCAATTTTTAACACCTGATTTTTTGACTAAAAAATATAAGCCAGCGCCGTCGAGTTCTCTATAGTCTTTTTCCTCAGGTACTAAAGAAGATAATGTTTTTTCACTGAGTGGTCGTTTCTTTATATCTTTCCGTAACATGCCCTATACCTTGTATCACCGAGTTAGATTATTAAACAGTGATACACGTGGTGATACAAATAGGGCTGTATTATATAGATCCATATAAATGCATAGAATATAAAAAAAGCCCCTAAATTGTTGAATTTAGGGGCTTTTAGTGACTATATAAGTACATATAAATACATCTATAATCTAATTTTGGTAGGCATATCCAGACTCGAACTGGAGACCTCTACGATGTCAACGTAGCGCTCTAACCAACTGAGCTATACGCCTATATGTGACGCATCATATTCACTTTTAAATTTTATGACAAGCCTTTTCTATGATTTTTCAATGCAGATGCACAAGAATTCAGCAATGCTTTGAATTTTTTCAAATCTGCCTCAGAAACCTGCTCAGATGCATACTGCATCTGCTCATATAACTGCACGGTCTGCTTAAACACATGATGCTGCTGTGACTCAGCCTGAGCCGCCAAACGAGACATCCACATGTTAAACGTTTCAGCAGGCTTTTTCTGTAATTCAGGCGGTAACGGCTTCGAAAACGTCTGCAACAGCTGGGCAAGTTTTGGCTGCCGGCGAAGATGCTGATAATACAACCAGGCCATATATAGCCCCAGCAGACCTAAAATAGTCAGTATCAGCATCAGGATATTGGCATAGCTGGAATGCAGTCCCAGTTTGGCCAGCCAGCCCCGCTGCGATTCGGCGTTATAACCCACCACCTTGCTTTGCCATTGATAGCTGGCATAGTCGCTCCAGATACGCAGTTTATTCATTAAATGATAATGCCGATAAGTCCAGCCACTGCCGCGCTCGCCCAATACCGCCTGATCTTCCGCAATCAGGTTTTGCATGCCCTGCTCAACCCGCTGCGGGCTAATCATTGCTGTGGGGTCAAAACGCTGCCATTTGCCGTTTAACAGCACTTCGGTCCAGGCATGCGCATCTAACTGGCGTACTTCCCAACTTTTACCATCTGGGGCCAGCTTTCCACCCTGATAACCGGTGACCACCCGCGCCGGAATTCCGACATAACGCATCAGCATCACAAAACTGGAAGCATAATGTTCACAAAAGCCCTGACGTGACTGAAACAGGAACTCATCAACACGATGTTGCCCTAATCGCCCCGGGGTTAAGGTATATACAAAGCCATTTTCCCGATACCAGCGCAGCACCTGCTGCACATAACGCTCAGGATCTTGTCCGCTGTGCAAAAATAAACGCTGGGCCAGTTGCTGTGCCTGCAAGTCCTGCTGTACCGGAAATTGAGTATTGATGCGTAAATTCAAGTGAGCATTACTCACGGTCTGGGTCTGGATATCGCCAATCCAGCGCAACGGAATCGGCTCGATCCGCTGGGTTAAACGCCGCGGTACAATGCCCCAATCCTGCTGGCTATAATAACGGCGCTCCAACGGAACCGATTTCTCTAGCCCCATCACCCAGCGCACACCCGGGTCAGCCGCCAGATATTGATAATCAAAACTACGCGCATGCGCCGGCTGCAATACATCGCTACGCATTAACGGCTGCTGGTTAACAAAGCTGCTACGCCAGCGCTGGCCATCATATTCATCCAGCACCATCGCCCGCCAATACAGCTCATGTCGTGGTGGCAGTTGCTGCACATCGCCAATAATCCGAAAGGCCAGCGCGCTGGATTGCGATAGCTCGGCAATATCGCCCGGCGACATGCTGTCACTAATTCCGGTAATACCTTTATTTTCCGGAATCGGAATATGCCA
This sequence comes from Acinetobacter sp. AND/436, assembly GCF_049546925.1. Lineage (NCBI taxonomy): Bacteria > Pseudomonadati > Pseudomonadota > Gammaproteobacteria > Moraxellales > Moraxellaceae > Acinetobacter > Acinetobacter sp. AND/436. The sequence continues at coordinate 269,728 of NZ_JBMXBO010000002.1, read as the reverse complement.
CAGTGGCGGTAGCCGCGGGAAAAACATAAACAGCAAGACAAAAAATGGCAGTGCATACAGCACAAAACGCCCCACATGGCGGGCATCGCGTTTTAAGGCCTGTACAGCCGAAGCCTGATATTCAAATTCGCTGGTTTGCAGGCGATACAGCCCGATCAGACAACTGAGCAGGCTTAAAATGACCATAAAGGCCATCCAGATTGACTGGCTAAACAGGAAGGAACTGGCACTGACAAATAGCGCGAAATTGAACAGGATAATCACATCGCGCCGGGTTCGGGTTTCGAGGGCCTTGGCAAATAAAAAGGTTGATAACACCGCCACGCCGGCCTCTACCCCAATAAAGGCGCGGTACTGTAAATAAATACTCAGCAGCGCCAGCGCAATCAGGCTAAAGGTCCAGTATTTAGCAATCGGCTGACGCCCGGGCTGCAGACTGAAATACAGACTAATCAGGATGATGATAAAAATTATACTGAGCAGCACAGGCAGATAGATCAGCTGTGCCAGTAACAGCAGGCCCAGGCTTGAGAGAATCGAAATACGGATACTGGAATTCATCTTTATGCCTGCGCCAACAGTTGTTTGGCGAGCAGCAATTGCTGCTCGCCACAGGCGGCCGGTAATTCTACCTGCGGCAAATACAGGGCATAGGCACATTGCTGCTGTTCACACTGCTCGACTAGGCCCATCATTAGGCTGAGTTTTTCTTCATGCGATGTGCTGGGCATCTGCGCATAGTCAATTTCAAGCTGCTGCTGATTCTGATATTGCTCAAAGACCTTGACGTATAAGCCCTGGCCACGCGCCACCTGTTTCCAGGACACTGCCTGCAAGGAATCTCCGAGCTGATAACTGCGCAGCTCCCGGAATTCATCTAAATCCGGTTCTTCATTGTGCCGGTTGTGTTTATTTTCAGTGGTGTGCTGCGCCGCTTTCGGTGCAATCCAGGCAAAGTCATTGAAATACAGATAGGTCCAGGCACGTACCAGACCAAAGGGATAAACCGAATATAACTGGATGGCCGGATAATGAAACTTGCCGCGCTGGGCAGTATAAAAAGCTAAGCTATACTGCTGTTTGGCTTCACTCAGCGCCAGTTTATGTAATTGCTGATCAACCTGAATCCACAGATAACGCAGCTGTGGCGTATCCTGCTGAAAAAACAGGTGCAGCTGGACATTTTCCCCGGCCTGCCCGACCTGCTGTGCCACCACCTCAAGCTGCAAGCCATGCAGCTGCTTAAAGGTCAAATAAAAACTGATACATAAAATCGCGCTAATTAAAAAGCAGAAGCCCAGAATCAGGTTATTGGCATAGTTAATACCGGCCACAAAGGTAATCAGGATAAGCACCAGATATAAGTAACCCTGCTGATAAATAAATACCAGCACATCTTTTTGCGTGAGGCGTTTTTTCTGCTGGAATTGAAAGCGTTTCTCCAGCCAGTGCTGCCAAAAATTCTGCCCGAGCATACTTAGCTGACCTGCACCTGTTGCAGCAGCTGCTGGGTTTCACCCTCACTTAAACCAATACGATGTGCCACCACCGCCACAAAAACCGCTTGTACATCATCCGGAGTGACAAAACTGCGCTGTTCAATTAACGCATGTGCCTGGGCGGCTTTTTTCAGGGCCAGTACTCCGCGCGTCGATAGTCCATGCCGGTTTTTACGGCTGGCTTCGGCCAGATCCAGAATATAATCCTGCACGGCGTCACTGACATATAGCCGATGCACCTGCTGTTGTAATTCCAGGATTTCATCTTCACTAAACACATGCTGCAAACTGGCAATCAGGCTCTGCCGGGAAGATTGCTGCAGCAATAGTTTTTCTGCATAACGCGATGGATAGCCCAGTGATAAACGCATTAAAAAGCGATCCAGTTGTGATTCAGGCAATGCATAGGTTCCGCTTTGAAACAGCGGATTCTGGGTAGCAATGACCCAAAATGGTTGCGGCAGTTCGTAACGCACGCCATCGACCGTGACGTTGCCCTCTTCCATTGCTTCCAGCAAGGCACTCTGGGTTTTCGGGCTACAGCGGTTAATTTCATCGGCCAATAAAATCTGGGTAAAAATCGGGCCTTGCTTAAACTCAAACTGATGTTCTTTTTGATTAAACATGTTCACCCCAATTACATCACTGGCCAGCATGTCATTGGTAAACTGAATCCGCTGAAATTTCAGTCCGGCCAAATGCGCCAGACTGCTGGATAAGGTAGTTTTGCCCAGACCGGGTAAATCTTCAAACAGCACATGGCCGCCGGCCAGTAAACAGACCAGTGCCAGTTTGGTCTGCTGCTGTTTATCCAGAACAATCTGATTAACCTGTTCAAGGAACTGCTGGATTTTGGGTGCATAGCGCTGCAGCTCGCTCTGGAGCTGCGCCTGATCGTGTACTGGTTCCGATTTCTTATCCTGTTTCATGCCCCAAATCACCTTCATTCCCCAAATAAAAACGGTGTATGCCCTAACATACACCGTTTTGTTTTTTTTCTAAAGAAATCAGATGATTTCTAGATTTTTAACACGGACACTTCTTCAGGTTTCCGGAAGATGGATAACGTGAATCGACACAGTGCCGGTAAAAGGTTTTGGCATCCATCGCTTCCAGATCCGGATGATGCTGCCGCATATGCTCCAGATAAGTCTGATAGTCAGGCACCCCCACCATCAGTCGGAAACTTTGCTGCAGGCGCTGCCACAATGTGGCAATCCGCGACCAGTTTTTAGGATTCAGGATTAAATCCTTCTGCGACATCACGGTCATTTTGATGATTTTATAAATCACCGTTTTACCCGCTCGAGCAAATTTCAGATTCATCTTCTCGCTCCTTAATGGCCTTTGGCCGGCTGAATATCTTCAGGATCGCGGTAAATTGCTTCTGCTTCATGCACGGTTGGTTCCGGATTGGCCAAGGCACGGCGAATCACCCCAATCGCAGCAAACAGCATCACAAACGCCACAATCATAAAGAAGCCACACAATGCCGCATTAATCTGGTTCGACATTGCCACAGTCTGCATTTCCGCAATACTTTTGGCTGGTGCCAGAATTTCATTATTGGCAATGGCGGTATTGAAACGCTCTGCCTGTGCCAGGAAGCCGATCTTCGGATTTTCGTGGAAAATCTTCTGCCAGCCAGCAGTCATCGAGGTGATAAACAGGAACACGGTCGGGATGATGGTCACCCAGACATATTTCTGTTTCTTCATCTTGAACAGGATGACAGTACCAAGGATGAGCGCCATCGCAGCCAGAATCTGGTTACCAATACCAAATAGCGGCCATAAGCTGTTAATCCCGCCGAGTGGATCGACCACGCCCTGATAGACGAAGAAGCCCCAACCCGCCACCGCAACCGCAGTCCCCAGCAAGTTACCAAAGAAGTTGTGAGATTTTTTCACCGCAGGAATCACAATACCTACGGTATCCTGAACCATAAAACGGCAGGCACGGGTACCGGCATCCACTGCTGTCAGAATGAATAATGCTTCAAACAGAATGGCAAAGTGATACCAGAACGCCATCATTTCGCGGCTATTGAAAATCTCGGTGATGATATGGGCCATACCAATCGCGAAGGTTGGCGCACCACCGGTACGGGACAGAATCGAGTTTTCACCGACTTCCTGAGCCAGCAAGATCAAGGCTTCAGGCGTGACCACAAAACCAAGGTTACGCACCGCTTCTGCTGCCGTATCTACCGACGTACCCAGTAAAGCCGCTGGCGAGTTAATCGCGAAATATACGCCCGGATCAAGTACCGCGGCACAGATGAGTGCCATAATCGCCACGAAAGATTCCATCAACATGCCGCCATAACCAATCATACGGATATCGCGTTCGTTGTTGACCAGTTTTGGCGTGGTGCCTGAAGACACCAGGGCGTGGAAACCAGAAATCGCACCACAGGCAATGGTAATGAACAGGAATGGGAACAGCGAACCGGCAAATACCGGACCAGTACCATCCACGAACTTGGTGACTGCTGGCAGTTTCATTTCCGGCATGGCAAATAAAATACCAATCGCCAGACCTGCAATGACACCAATTTTCAAGAAAGTTGACAGATAATCACGCGGTGCCAATAACAGCCACACTGGTAAAACCGACGCAATAAAACCGTAAATGATCAATGCCCAGGTCAGCTCAGTCCCTGACAAGGTAAAGAACGGTCCCCAGTACGGATGCTGCGCAATGTTTTCACCGTAGATGATGCCAAGCATCATCAGCACAAAACCGATAATCGACACTTCTGCAATTTTACCCGGACGGATAAAACGCATGTAAATGCCCATAAAAATGGCAATCGGAATGGTGGCGGCAATACTGAATACACCCCACGGACTGTTGGTCAAGGCTTTCACCACCACCAGCGCCAGTACCGCCAGGATGATAATCATCACCCCAAGTGCACCCAGCATCACGATAATACCGGCAAAGCTGCCCAGTTCCTGCTTGGCCATTTCACCCAGTGAGCGGCCGTCACGACGGGTCGAAATAAACAGCACCAGGAAATCCTGTACCGCACCGGCCAGCACTACCCCGACCAATAGCCAGATGGTGCCCGGTAAATAACCCATTTGCGCTGCCAGAATAGGACCAACCAGCGGTCCGGCACCGGCAATCGCGGCAAAGTGATGGCCGAACAGGACACTTTTATTGGTCGGCACATAATCTAAACCGTCGGCCAGCCGATGCGCGGGAGTTAAACGCCTGGCATTGAGCTCAAAGACTTTATTGGCAATAAATAAACTGTAGAAGCGGTAAGCAATGCTATAGACACAGGCGGCGGCAAGGACCAGCCAGACTGCGTTTACATGCTCACCACGGCTGAGCGCCAGAATCCCGAAAGACACTGCACCCACAATAGCGACGAGCAGCCAGATAATTTTCGAAGTTAGGCTCGACTTCGTTGGTAATGTTTCCATTCAATCCCTCATATTTTCGATGCATTTAAATCAGCTTGATTGTTGTTGTTCGAGGTACTGCTGTTTTCCTTTGCGACTTTACGCCTGTTATTTTTCTATGCCTCTAAGACTTTGGCATAAAAAAAGGGATGATTGATCATCATCCCTTCGATAATAGTATATTTTTACACCATTATGCACGTTCTAAATATTCACCAGTACGGGTATCTACACGAACGCTTTCTTCTTGCTGAACGAATAATGGAACACGTACCACAGCACCTGTTTCAAGTTTCGCTGGCTTACCGCCACCGCCAGAAGTATCACCACGAACACCTGGATCAGTTTCAACAATTTTTAATACCACGAAGTTCGGAGCGCTAACGTTTAAAGGCACGCCGTTGAACAACATAATGGTACATTTTTCATTAGAATCGTCTTTTAACCATTTTGCAGCATCGCCCATAGCTGTTTTATCAGCTGCGATCTGTTCAAATGTTACAGGATCCATGAAGTTCCACAGTTCGCCGTCATTGTACAAGTAGTCCATTTCTACTTCTACAATGTCAGCAGCTTCTAGTGAATCACCAGATTTGAAAGTTTTTTCTAATACTTTACCTGTTTTAAGGTTACGTAATTTCACACGGTTGAAGGCCTGACCTTTACCTGGTTTTACGTATTCGTTTTCCATGATTGAACATGGGTTACCATCAAGCATAACCTTAAGGCCTGACTTGAATTCATTCGTAGAATAATTGGCCATGACTGGCACACTCCAAACTTACTAACTTTAAGCTATCGATGCTACGGGCTGTTGCGATGTCATTTAGCAAGTCTGACACGAACATTAGTTGCCACATGCACATTCATTTTATGTGACGTATTCTAAATGACCAATATGCCTTGCCGCAATGAAAAATTCTTGTTTAACCGGCCGCTGCTGCCTAAGTTACAAGCAGATATCCATCTACCGGCTTTATTCCCAACTGGCAGATGCTTAAAATCAGCGCAGCTCGTTCTAGACTCCACCTGGCCCGGATGTCCTGATTTTTCGCACACAAAGCACATTCCCAGCGCCTGCAAACTGTTAAACTAGCACGATTAGGCCTTGCCCTCCCACTTCCATGATTCTTTTTCCGGCATGACAAACTATTTGTATCAACAGCAAAACTGGCAATCACAGCTCAGTGATTTAATTACCGATCCTCAGGAGTTGCTGAATCTTCTGCAACTGTCGCCTGAACAGTTACTCTCCGGCGCAATTCTGGCATCTGAACAGTTTAAATTACGTGTGCCGCGTGCATTCGTCGGAAAAATGAAAGTCGCCGATCCCTTTGATCCGCTGCTGTTACAGGTCTTGCCACATCATCTGGAACTGGAAGATCATCCTGAATTTGTCACCGATCCCTTAGGTGAAGAACAGGCCAATCAGCAACCGGGTGTCCTGCACAAATATAAGTCGCGTTTTTTACTGACCCTGACCGGGGCTTGTGCGGTACATTGCCGCTACTGTTTCCGCCGCCATTTTCCCTATCAGGACAACCTGCCTAAAAATGAAGATTGGCTAAACATCAAACAATATATTGAATCTCAGCCCGACATTAATGAAGTGATTTTAAGTGGCGGTGATCCATTAACGTTAACCAATCGACGTTTACAGAGCTGGATTGAACGTCTGGAATCGCTGCCGCAGATTAAATTTTTGAGAATTCATTCACGCGTTCCGATTGTAATCCCCAACCGTGTCGATGAAGCGCTGATTTCCATATTAAAAAACAGTAGGCTACGGATTATTCTGGTGGTACACTCAAATCATGCATCAGAATTGGATGACTTCACTTGCCGTACATTAAATACACTGGTGAAACATCAAATTACCGTCCTGAATCAGGCAGTTTTACTTCGTGGGGTGAATGATTCTGCTCAGGTTCTGGTCGATTTAAGTTATCGCCTGTTCGATGCTGGGGTGATGCCGTATTACTTGCATGTATTAGATAAAGTGAAAGGTGCACATCATTTCGATCTGATGCCACAGGACATCGATCTTATTTATAAAGAGGTTTTAGCGAACTTGCCGGGTTATCTGGTTCCTAAACTCGTTAGGGAAATTGCGGGCGAAAAGAATAAAACACCGCTTTTTGGGGTTTCAACTGCTTGAATTTGAGTTAAATAACAACGATGACTATGAATCATTCAGATATTTTTCAGGTTGCCACTGAGCTGAAATTGGAACAGCTCAGTTTTTGCCAGAATTCTGTCAAAAGTATTCAGGAGTGGGCAGCTGACTTATCCATTTTACAGCTTGGGGACTCGTCAAAAGCCTTGTTCAAAGCCTTACTGGAAATTTCTGAACTCAAATGTCAGGAAACCTTGCGCTTTGACCTGATTCAGGCCATTCACCCGACGCTGGAAAATGTCCTGACCAGCCTGGAAAAACACTTTTTTAACCAGGGTCTGATTAGCAGCGACCGCAATGAGCACATTATCGAGCTGGCGCTGTTGTTACGTAGTCATTTTGCCAAAGTCTATATTGAAATCGCGCGCCGCAGTCACCGCCAGCTGGCCCAGCAGAAGTTTTCCATTTTTGCCTTTAACCTGAAAAAGAACCTGCAGACTGCGCGGACTGTGGCCACCTATTATGCGCTGCAACAACTGACCTTATTGCTGTATCAGCAACAGATGCTATATAGCTCGCCATTTTCCGGGCAATGGCTCACTGCGCATCAACTGTTTAACTGCGCGCTGCAGCACAATTTTCTTCAGAACAATATTAACCATCTGCAAGGCACCCAGCATCAGCTGCAAAATATCAGTCAGGCATATGCGCAATTAATCCTGCTGGATATTTTCAATTCCCATCAGATTCGTCCGGCCGAAATTCAGGGGCTGTATCTCTGCAGTTTTGACTGGGTCAAGCTGATTCAGATTTTGCCCAAAGAAACCACCCTGTCACGCTATATTGTCGATACCAACAAAGACTATCCGCCAATTTATAACTCGCATCAATCGGGTGATTTTGAGCCGGGTATTTTTATTTCGACGCAGACACTGCTGGATCATATTAGTGAAAATCAGGGCCGCAAGGCCGAACATTTCTCCCGCAATGAAAAGCTGTTTTTAACTCCGGCCCTGCATTTTCATATTCATACCCTGCTCACTCATAATCCTGAGCGTCGCCATGAACGTTATGAATATTCGGCCCGGGTCAAAATCTGTTTTGGCTTAAGCGTGGCGCACTTCTATTTGTCTAAAGGCAAGAATTTTCAGGAAACCCTGCAACTGGGTGAAAATTACCAGTTCCAGAGTGAAAGCCAGTTCATCAACCAGATGCACAGTCATGCCACTGCCGACATCAGTAAAATCCAGAATCTGGACCGCGAGGCCAAACAGATTTACGGCGCGGAAGTGCTGGATATCAGTGTGAATGGTTACCGGATTAAATGGGAAGGTGAAACGCCAAAAAACCTTAAAACCGGTGAATTTATTCTGGTGCAGGAAAATCCGCAAAGTCCGTGGCGTGGCGGTGTGATTCGCTGGATTAAACAGTCGACTGACAAAACCCTGGAACTGGGCCTTGAAGTTTTGGCGCAGGACATTATTCCATGTGCCGTCTATGTGAAATCTGACCGGCATAGCGGGCATTATCATCCTGCCCTGCTCATGCAGAGCTCACAGCTAAATGAAGTCAGCACTCATCTTATTTTACCGGGGATTCAATTATTAAGAGACAAGCAGACCGTACAGCTGCGTTTAGGGGATGAAGACATTAAAGTCTTTTTAATTAAACCGTTACTCATTACTCAAAGCTTTATGCGTTTTGACTTTGAACTGTTAAATGACCAGCAGCAAGCCACAGTCGATGCCTTTATTCACAAGCAGATGAATGACGTTAAGAATCAAGATTTATGGGAAGCGTTGAAGTGAGAAATCCTTTACTATCTAAAAAATTTAAACGTACCGAAACACGTTTACTCATTATCGATGATAACCAAATCCGTTTTAATCAGATTTGCGAACAGCTGAATGCACAGGAACATACCGTGCAGGCCACCCTGCTCGATGACCTGCAAAATTTTGAAAAACAGCTGAATTTAACCTGGGATGTGGTGATTTTTGGCCGCGCCTACGACTTGAAAATTGATCAGGCCCTGACCCTGATTCGCGCCTCAAAACAGCCGAATTTACCGCTGGTGTTATTGCAACCTGAAGACTATGATGCCACCCAATATAGCGCCCTCATCCGCAAAGGCATTTATGATCTGGTCAACCTGAACGATAGTGACAGTTTCTATCTGGGTCTGCTTCGTGCCCTCTCTTTCAGCCGTTTGCAGCAAACCCATGCCCAGCTCAAAGAAGAGCTGGAAAATGCCCAGACGCAGGCGCAGTCTCTGGTGGAAGACAGCAACAAGGCGGTGGCGATTATTCAGGAAGGCATTCATGTACAGGCCAATCAGGAATATTTACAGCTGTTTGGCTTTCAGAATGAAGATGAGATTATTGGTCTGCCTTTGCTTGACCTGTTGCAACCGGAAGATCTAGCCGATTTTAAACTGCGCTTTAAAAAAGTATCGCAAGGTCAGTTTGATTTAGGCCGTTTCAGCTACAGCTCTTTAAATAGTCATGTCGCCGCGCAAAATCCGCTACAGCTGGAATTTTTACCGGCCACTGATGAAGATGCCTTGCAGCTGACCATTGATATTCAGCAAGCTGCTACAGCACCAGCCAAGGCCAGCAATGAAAGCACAGCTGGTCAGCAGCCGACCCATCAGCTGATTAACCGCACCCTGAACAATCAGCCATCCAAAATTAATGCGCTGGTGGTATTTGCCCTGGCCTCCTGCCCTGAAAAAGTCTTGCAATCGGACTGGGTTACGCTGAAAAACTATTTCGGTAATATTAAAACCTTCCTGAAAGAACAGACCAATGTGCCTTTATTCAAGGTCAATTCATCGATCTATATTGGCTTGTTTCAGGCAGAATCAACCACCATTTTGCATTCCAAACTGATTGGTCTCAGCTCACTGAGTAAACCGCAGTTATTGAGTGTTAATGGGCAAAGTTATCCGCTGAATTTCCGTATGGGCTATGCGGTACTAGAAGGTGAAATTGCCGACAGCACCCAGTTTGAACAGCTGATGGAACGTGCCTTTGTAACCGCACTGCCTTATCAGCAAAAAGATGAGCAAAGCCTCGGACTGGATTTATCCATGACCGATCTGTCGCTGGAAATTGTCGAGCCAAAGGTTGCACCTGTGGTCGAAACCGCTGCTTCATCGCTATTAGGCGCCTTACGCCACAGCCTGGATCGTAATGAAATTCATCTGAAATACCAGCAACTGTATGACAAACAGGACAGCAATTTATATACCTATGAAGTCAGCAGCGGCTTTATTCATCAAGCAGAATGGAAAAGTCTGACCGGGCTGGTTGATCTGGCTGAAGATCCGGAACTCTCAATTAAACTGGATCGCTGGATTCTGGTCGAAGCCTGCAAACAGCTACACAACTTCATTACCCAATATCCGGAAGCCAAGCTGATTGTTAACCTGAACAAGCATGTGCTGTTACAAGACCGCGCGTTCCCGGAATTTGTGTCCAAACTGATTACCATTGTGGGCAGTCAGCAGGCTTATCCGTTAATTCTGCAATTCTCTGAAGAAGATGTGAGCCAGAACCTGATGGATGCCCAAAAGCAGATGCATTTGCTGCATCAGCACGGTGCGGAGATTTCTATCCGTGAATTTGGCCAGTCGATGTATAGCGAATCCATTCTTAAACAGCTGGATGTGCAATATGTGACCCTGCATCCATCGCTGACCAGCAAACTGATGCAAGATAGCGCGACTCAGGAGTTACAGGAACAGATTCAGCAGTTTAGCGAAATCAAGCCGGTGGAAGTGGTGCTACATGAACTAAACGATATGAACCTGTTTGCCAACGCCTGGAATGTGGATGCCCGTTATATTCAGGGTGATTACTTCCAGAAGAAACTGGATCATCTCATTGATGTACAAGACCAATAAGGTCTTGTACTTTTCGCCTGAAGTGCAGGCACAAAAAAACGGGCAAATGCCCGTTTTTTTCATTCTGGGTATTAACCACGTTTGATAGAACGTGACATACCAGCAAAACGTTGTTTGAACTTGTCGATACGACCGCCAGTGTCAACGTTCTTTTGCTTACCAGTGTAGAATGGGTGGCAAGCTGAACATACGTCTAGGTAAAGAGTGTCTTTACCAACAGCTGAACGAGTTTCGATCACGTTACCACATGAACAAGTAGCAACTAATTTTTCATATTTTGGGTGAATATCGGCGCGCATCGTCGATTACTCCATAAGATTAAAGAAGGTTTTGCTGTCGTCGCAATTGATCACTCTCAAGACTGAGGAAAAAAGCTGTTTATTCGAGATAAACCGCAGACCAACACCACAACAGACCATTCTTTTGGCCCACCGAGACGGATACCGTCAGAGCTAAGCACAACAAGTTGGGGCATATTATACGTGAATCTATGCCAATATGCGAATTATTCTTTGTCCTCAATTTCAGGCTGCTTCGACCAGTAATTGGCAATAATGCCGCAGACCATCAGCTGGATTTGATGGAAAATCATGATTGGCAGCACAATCATGCCCAAAGGCTGGCCAATAAACAGAATCTGCGCCATCGGTACACCACTGGCTAGGGTTTTTTTAGAGCCGCAGAAGAAAATCGCGATCTGGTCTTCACGTTTAAAGCCCAACCATTTCGGGATGTACAGCGCCAGCAGCATGATGATAGTCAGTAGTACCGAACAGGCCACAGTTAAAATCAGTAACGTTGTGCCACTGACTTCATTCCACAGTCCGGCCACCACGGCGCCACTAAAGGCGCCATAGACCACCATTAAAATGGTGCCCTGATCAAAGCCTTTAACCAGACTTGGGAACTTGACCAGAAATGGATAGACCCACGGCCGCAGCAATTGCCCCAGAATAAAAGGCACCAATAACAATAAGGTAATCTGAATAATGGATGAGGTCGGATCATAATCGTGCTGCGACTGGCCAAAAATAAACAGGCTGACCAGAACCGGGGTAATGAACATGCCGGCAATATTGGAAAAAGACGCGCTACAGACTGCACTGGCGACATTGCCGCGTGCAACCGAGGTAAAGGCAATAGAAGACTGCACTGTAGAGGGCAGGAAGCACATAAATAAAAAGCCCCAGTACAGCTCCTGCCCCAGCAATGGCAGTAATACGGGTTTGGCCATGAGACCCAACACTGGAAATAACAAGAAGGTAAATGCAAACACCAGCGTATGCAGTTGCCAGTGCATGATACCTTGTACCACCGCCTCTCTGGACAGCTTTGCGCCATGTAAAAAAAACAGCACCGCAATGGCCGCCGTGGTAATAACGCCAAAGACTTCAGCGACCTGTCCAGACACCGGCACGATACTGGCCAGTATCACCATCACAATTAACAATATGGTAAAGCGATCCAATGCAAGTAGTTTTAGCATGTCTACATCCTGTGATTTTATTTTTGCATCGACATAAAAAAGCCCAGTCGGCGGGTTTTACCTCACGGTAAAGTTCCATCTTACTGGGCCGGAACAATAAAGCTAGTCTGCTGGCTTAATGTTCACTATTTTGTGGCGCTATACTACTGTGCCAACTTAGTTATTGCGGGCATTGTCATCCTGCTGGATCAGCTCGATTTTATAACCGTCCGGATCTTCCACAAAGGCAATTACGGTCACGCCGCCTTTCATTGGCCCCGCTTCACGCACCACATTGCCGCCGCGTGCCTTGATTTCTTCACAGGCTTTGTAGGCATCTTCCACTGCAATGGCAATATGACCATAGCCATTGCCCAGCTCATAGCTGTCTGTATCCCAATTATGGGTCAGTTCCAGCACGGTATGGTTGTCTTCATCACCATAGCCGACAAATGCCAGGGTAAAGCGGCCTTCTTCGTAGTCACGTTTACGGAGTAAAGTCATGCCAAGTACTTCAGTATAGAACTGCAATGACCGTTCTAAATTGCCTACACGTAACATGGTATGCAGCATGCGCATATTATTCGTCCTTTTGTTGAATTTGAGCGTGTTCATGAGCACGCAATAATTTTGCCACCCACACCACCAGAATCAGAATCGGAATTCCAAGCAGCGTGGTCATGAGGAAGAAACTCGGATAACCGATATTATTGACTATGGTACCTGAATATCCACCTAAAATTTTAGGAGTGAGGGTCATTAGCGAACTAAAGATCGCATATTGTACAGCGGTAAACGACACACTGGTTAAGCTGGACAGGAAGGCAATAAATGCCGCACCGGCCAGACCGGAGGCCAGGTTATCAATAATAATTGCCAGATAGAGCCATAAACTGCTATACGGTTTAATCACCTTACCGCGAACTTCTACCGCTGCATCAGCGTTGATATCCACCGGTGTCAGGGCCTGAATATCAATATCCAGCGCCGGATGTTGCTGTGCCAGCTGATAACCGCGGCTGGCACTGAGCGTACTGCCATCCAGCAATCGGGCCTGGACCTGAATCGTTCTATTTTGTGCTGTCTGTAACTGCTGGCCTTCAATCACGCCACTAAACAGGCCACCCTCTTCCAGCTTGGCCGGATATTCCTTGCCATCCAGAACCAAACTCAGCGGCTGTTCAGGTTGTAGCTGTGCAGCATCAAGACCACTCAACTGACCACGAATCACCAGACTTTGCTCGGCTTCCTGTACAGAAATCCGGTCATCCGAAGTAATCGGTAATAACTGGATTTGGGCTGTGCCGGTCTGCTGCAAATACGGCATGCTTAATTGTGCCTGATCGGCCTGATTGGCATATTGTGCCTGTACCTGAATCTGATTGGCCTGAGCCAGCACATTGCTCGGTACCTGTATGCTCCAGTAACCGGCTTCATCGGCCTGTACCTTATATTGCTGCGCCCCGACATTCACCTGCACATCACTCAGGCTTTGCCCGGATTTGACCAGTCCAATAAAAATCAGGTTGGTCGAGCTGGCCAGCACTGCGCCCAGAAACATCAGTTTCATGATATTCATTTTTTGGGCCAGCAAACCACCCAGGAAGCCACCCACCAACGAGAAAATCACCCCGTAGACTTTGACTGCTTCAGCAATCTGTTCTTTGCTGAAGTTCAGGTCCTGATAAAACACATTGGAAATGACCCCTGCAATAATATCCGAAACCCGATAAAACCCGATCAGCAGCAGTAACACCAAAGCCAGCTTTAAACCATAGCGCTTAAAGAAATCCGCGACCGGATGCACCCAGGTTTCAAAAGCCATCTGTTTATTGACTGCACCCAGTTTGACCAGCACAGTTCCGACCAGTAAAGCCACCGCACCCGAGCCAATAAAGCGAATCGCCTCCAGCGTAAACAGCAGGAAGGAATCCTGAATACTGAGCTGGTTTTTCAGCGCATCCAGCGCCTGACCGGAATAGATATAACTCAGCACAAAACTGATCACGGCAACAAAAAACACCACCACCAGTCGATAATAATCGCTGCGTTTATATTCTTTACGGACACGCTCCACCACCGGCTCACGAATCACTAGCGTGGTACACATCCCGATCAGCATCACCGCCGCCATCACCAGATAGGTGTATTTCCAGGCCTCATAAATATAGTTGCCTTTAGCCGTGCCCAGATACGCCGCCAGAAATAAAGCGCCCGCACCAGCTACAATCATCCCGATACGATAACCGGCGTTATAGGTCGAAGCCAATACAGTTTGCATCTGGGTTTCAGCCAGCTCAATACGATAGGCATCAATCACAATATCTTGCGTGGCCGCAGCAAAACCGAGCAGCACCGCACCCACCGCCATCTGGTAGAGATGCGTCTGCCCTAAGGCCGGATCTGAAAAGGCCATAATACAGATGGCGCATATAATCAGGACCTGGGCAATTAAAAGCCAGGCCCGGCGCCGGCCCAGTTTTTGGGTTAAATATGGCACTGGTAACTCATCAATTAATGGTGCCCAGACAAACTTAAATGAATAACCCAGCGCCGCCCAGCTAAAGAAAGTTACGGCATTACGGCTAATGCCGGCTTCACCTAACCATAACGATAAACTGGAAAAAATAAGAAGAATGGGAATACCGGCCGAGAAGCCAAGAAACAGCATGATCAGCGCACGCCGATCTAAAAAGGCGGTAAAGGCAGATTTCCATCCTGTAGATTGTGTTGTCATTACATTATTTTTGTCAAAAAACTGAATGTTGCTATTCAATCGTTTAATGGATTTGGTTTCAACCTGATTTATGCAAACGCCCTGTGATTTTCTGGAAAATGCAGCGGCCTGGCTTGAAATTTTCTATTAAACCTGTATACCTTAAATCTCTATTGCAATAATTTCGTTTTGGATTTCACAGTGACGCAAAGACACGAGCACATGACCTCTTCTTTATCTGCTTCAATTACCGAACAACAAACATTAGTTTTACAACCAGAACAAACTCTTACCTCAGCCTTCGAACAAGCCGAAATTCAAACGACACTTAATAACACCCGCTTAACTCCGGAACAGCTGACCCATATTCCCGATCTGGACAAAATTCCGGCCTCCACCAAACGGATTAAACCTTTAAATAATTTTCTGGGTCAGGATCGCGCCCGCGCTTCAGTAGAAGCCGGCATTGCCTTGCCGTATTCCGGCTATAACATTTTTGCGGTCGGTACGGCAGGACTGGGTAAACGCACTATGATCCGGCGTTTACTGCAACAACATGCCAAAACCATGGCCACGCCAAATGACTGGGTGTATGTCAATAATTTTAAAAACCCGCGTCAGCCCATTGCCCTGCGACTGCCGGCCGGTCAGGCACCAAAATTCCAGACCCAGCTGCATCAGAGCTGGCAGACCATTTTAAAACAGCTGGAACGCCGTTTTAGCGCCGAAACCTATCACAACCGCATTGAACAGATTCGCCAGCAAACTGGCGATGAACAGCAACAGGCCCTCATTGAACTGACCAAAGAAGGTGAAACGCTGGATTTAAAACTGGTCTCGCGCAATGACGAGCACTGCTTTATTCCGGTGCAGTTTAAAGATGACCAGCTGCAGGAAATGACCCAGGAAGATGTCAATGCCTTAAGCAGCAAAGAGCGCGCCGAAATTGCCGCCAATATGCGCTATATGGATAAAAAACTGGAACGTTTGGGTCTGCATCTGGGCGATCTGGAAGATGATGCCCGCGATCGGGTTCAGGTCCTGAATCGTGACATTGCCAAACAGGTGGTGATGCCGCGGATTGATTTATTGCTGAATAAATTTTCAGAGGTTCAAGGGCTTGAAGACTATCTGAAATACTATGCCGAAGACATTATCAACAATGTTGAAATGGTGCTGGAACAGGAAGAAGATGACTTCACTCCGGCAGTGTTTAGCCGGGTGCCAGCGCGTTATCAGGCCAATATTGTTGTCACGCATAAACCGAATTCGGGTGCGCCGGTGATCTTTGAAGATTTCCCGACCCACTACAACCTGCTCGGTCATGTGGAACAGATGACCCAGAACGGCACCATCACCACTGACTTCACCTTAATCCGTTCCGGTGCCTTACATCGTGCCAATGGCGGTTTTTTAATTCTGGAAGCCGAACAGTTACTGGAACAGCCTTATGCCTGGCAAGGGCTGAAACGTGCCTTGAAATCGGGCCAGCTAAAACTGTCCTCACTGGAACATATGCTGACTTTAACCGGCAGTATTTCGATTGAACCGGAATCAATTCCCCTGACCTTAAAGGTCATTCTACTGGCCGAGCCGGAAATCTATTATGAAATTCTGGAAGTCGAACCAGAGCTGGGCAGCGTCTTTAAAATCCGTGCTGACTTCACCGATACATTACAACGTAATGACACCAATGAGCAGGCTTATATGCAGCTGATTGCTGATTATGTTCAGGCTGATAAACTGCTGCCCTTTGACCGCTCTGCCCTGGCTGCGCTGTTAACCGACTCGAGTCGTCTGGCCGAAGACCAAAGCTCGTTGTCCTTACATGCGCTAACGCTAGGTGATCTGATTCGGGAATCACATCATCATGCCGTACAAGCCGGCAAAAAAATGGTGTCAGAAGAACATATCAACATGGCGCTGGATCATCGCAAATATCGCTTAGGCTATTTACGTGAACTGTACTGGCAAGACCTGTCACGCGGCACCCAGCTGATTGAAACCAAAGGTCATCGTCTGGGTCAGATCAATGCCCTGTCCGTGATTCATTATGCCGATGTCGAGTTTGGCCTGCCTTCGCGCCTGACGGCATCGGTCTATCAGGGCGGCGGCGATATTCTGGATATTGAACGCAGTGTTGAATTGGGCGGCTCGCTGCATGCCAAAGGCGTGCTGTTAATGTCCAGCTTCCTGAAAGCCCATTTTGGCCGCGAACAGATTCTGCACTTCTCTGCCGCACTGGCCTTTGAACAGAGCTATGGTCAGGTCGATGGTGATAGCGCCACCGTTGCGGAACTGTCTGCCCTGATTTCAGCAATCAGCCAGTTACCAATTGATCAGTCCTGGGCCATTACCGGTTCCATGAACCAGCTGGGTCAGGTGCAACCTGTTGGCGGCGTCAATGCCAAAATTGAAGGCTTCTATGATGCCTGTAAATTACAAGGTTTAACCGGCAAGCAAGGCGTTATTATTCCGCGTCAAAACATGCAGCATCTCATGCTGCGTAAAGATGTGATTGAAGCGGTGCAAAAAGGCGAATTCCATATTCATGCCATTGATGTGATTGATCAGGCGCTAGAAATTCTGATGGCGCGTCCGGTCGGTAAACTGGACAAAAAAGGCCGTTATAGCAAAGGCTCGATTTATGACATGGTGATGGCACAGCTTGAATACTGGCAAGCCATTGAAGATGGCGCAGAAATTGAAGAGGAAGAGCCAAAGAAAAAGAAAAAAGCCAAGAAAGAAAAAAAGGCCAAGAAAAAAGATCAGCCTGCTGAAGCAGCAATTGAGGCTATTCCGGTAGAAGATGCCCGTAACCAGACTGGCTCATAATGGCCGGTCTAAAAAAGAAAAAAAGCGCCGAAAGGCGCTTTTTTATACGACTGAATTAAGCTTCAGGCGCTGGGCTGTACTGTTCAACCAAAGGCTGTAACTCACCTTTTTGGAACATATCCAGCATAATATCGCTACCGCCAATTAACTCGCCATTGATCCACAATTGCGGGAAAGTTGGCCAGTTGGCAATTTTCGGCAAAGTTGCACGAATATCCTGGTTTTCAAGAATATTCACATAGGCAAATGGACGACCAATTTGACTGAGCGCTTCTACTGCACGAGCTGAGAAACCACATTGTGGGAATTGCGGTGTGCCTTTCATGTAAAGAAGAACTGCATGTTTAGCAATTTGGTCACGAATTAACGCTTCGGTATCGCGTGCTTGTTCAGTCATTGATAAATCCTCAACTAATCTGTTTTGCATTATACCGAAAACACAGCAAAACAGTATGCTTAAAGCAATATTTCCATTTTTATTTACATTTACACTTTCAATCGGGGGCAGATTTTGCTTATATAAGTTTTTTCCTTTCTTTCTTACAGATAAGAGTTAGTCATGAACAACGTTACCCTTGCCCCTGTGCAAACTGATCAACCGTCTCATTTGATGCCCGTCTTCGGCCGTCAGCCGATCAGCTTTGTCCGCGGCCGAGGCGCTTATCTGTACACTGAAGATGGCACCGAATATCTGGATGCCCTGACCGGTATTGCAGTCTGTGGTTTAGGTCATGCTCATCCGGAAATTGCTGCTGCCATCGCGGATCAGGCCGCGACCCTGATTCATACCAGCAACCTGTTTGAAGTGCCTTGGCAAACTGCCGCTGCACAAAAACTGGCAGAAGTCGCTGGTATGGAAGAAGTCTTCTTCTCTAACAGTGGTGCAGAATCGAATGAAGGTGCCATTAAAATTGCACGTAAATTTGGTTATTTACAAGGCATTGCCAATCCGAAAATTATTGTCGCCGATCAGTCGTTCCACGGCCGTACCCTGGCAACCCTATCTGCCACCGGCAATAAAAAAGTCCAGGAAGGTTTTGCACCGCTGGTAGAAGGTTTTATCCGTGTACCGTTTGGTGATGTTGAAGCCATTGAAGAAGCCGCCATTCAGTATCCGGACATCGTCGCGATTCTGGTTGAGCCAATTCAGGGCGAAGGCGGTGTTAATACCGCGCCTCAAGGCTTTAGCTACCTAGAAGATATCCGCCGCATCTGTAACCAGCACAACTGGCTGATGATGCTGGATGAAGTGCAAACTGGTAACGGCCGTACCGGTAAATATTTTGCCTATCAGCACACCAATATTGTGCCAGATGTCTTAACCACTGCCAAAGGCCTGGGCAATGGCTTCCCGATTGGTGCAGTGATGACCCAAGGTCGCGGTGTGGGTGTACTCACTGCCGGTAACCATGGTTCAACCTACAGTGGTACTGCCCTGGGGTCACGTGTGGTCTACACCGTGATTGATATTATCCAGAAAGAAAATCTGGTCGAGAATGCCGCAAAAATGGGTAGCTATATTGTTGAGCAGCTACGCAACCAGCTGGCTGACCAAAATGTCAGCGTGCGTGGTTTTGGCCTGATGATCGGGATTGAATTACCTAAAGCCTGCGCAGAACTGGTGGATATTGCCCGTGATGAATACAAACTGATTGTCAATGTGACCGCCGGCTCCGTGGTGCGTTTACTGCCAACCTTGAACATTAGCCAGGAACAGGCCGATCAGCTGGTTGAACGTCTGGTGAAAATGATCAAAACGTTCCTGGCTTAAGCCGCGTGTTGATCTCAACAGATCTCAATCTGCATAAAAAAGCCGCATGATGCGGCTTTTTTAATTTCTGAATTGTTATATTTTATGAGGCTTCCTGGTAAATTCTGCCGCCAGGTAACTGACAAAAATACTGTTTTAAAGCATCCAGACAACGATGCACTTTCATTGGCTGCTGCTCACGTTTTGGCGTAATCGCATACAATGTAAAGGTCGGCAATTTCCATTCAGGTAATACTTCGACCAAAGAACCGTTAATTAAATCTTTTTGTACATCTAGATATAAAAGTCTCGCGATTCCGTGCCCTTGTAAACATAATGATTTGGCAATCAGAACATTATTTGTGGTGAGGCGAGAGCTCATGTCCAGTCCGACCACTTCACCCGTACTGGCGTGATGAAATGAAAAACTGGCATAATTTTTCATCAAATTTACTGGAATCAGGTCATGATTTTTTAAATCTTCAGGACGTGACACCGGTGTGGTCTGGTTCAGATAACTTGGTGATGCCACCAGAACCTGCTCAACGCGCGCCAGTGGCACTACATTCAGCTGACTATCTTCAATTTTTGAACTCATGCGCAAAGCAATATCAATCCGACCTTCAATCAGGTCAATAAACTGATTGTCTGCTTCGACATGTATGGCTAGGCCACGATGGGCTGACATCCAGTGCGACAATGCCGGAATGACATGATTCGCACCCAGTTCCGGGGTGGTTGCGATACGCAAATCACCTACCAGGTCATCGCGTAATTCATTAATGCGTATTTTACCACGCTCCGCAGCGGCGAGCATTTCCTGACAGCTGTGGAAAAAAGCTTGTCCAGCTTCAGTCAAACTCAGTTTTCGGGTGGAACGGTGTAACAGCGTTACTTCCATTTCATTTTCCAAAGAACGAATTTGCTGACTTACAGCACTTGTGGTGATACCGAGTTCACGCGCAGCGCCACTAAACGAGCTTTTTTCAACAACACAAGCAAATACACCCATTGCTCGAAGTTGATCTAACATAAATTTCCCTCTGAACTTATGAGATGCTCCTACCTTTGATAAAAGCAACTCATTGTATTATACGGTGAAATTTACGTTTTGCACTTAAAAAAATTAATTTATTGGTAAAACATTAGTCGGGTTGATCGGCTTGCCATCAAGGCGGACCTGGAATTCCAGCATGGTGCGGGTGGTGCCCGATGAGCCCATTTCGGCAATTTTCTGCCCTGCTGCTACATTTTGTCCACTATTCACGTTAAGTTTACTGTTGTGTGCATAAGCGGTGATATAGCCATTAATATGCTTAATTAACACCAGGTTACCGTATTCTTTCAGGCCATCTGCGGCATACACCACCTGCCCGTCTGCAGCTGCAAAGACCGGATCACCAACATTGCCGCCATAACGAATCCCTTTCACATTCGACGCTAAATTGAAGTTTTCAATTACTGCACCATTGGATGGTTTCACCCAGCGTAAAGAACCTACGGTAGAACTCACTGTCGGCGCCGGAGTAGTGGTTCGTGGTGTGGTTGTGGTCGTCGTGGTCACCGGTGCGGTCGGTACTGGCGTAGTTTTTGGAATAGCAATGGTCTGACGCTGGATTGGTGCTGGCTGCGTTACCGGACGCGTCGTGGTGGTACGCGGTGCACTGCCACTTTTCAGACGAATCGACTGGCCCACATAAATCCGGTACGGCGCGGCAATATCGTTCATTTCCGCAATACTGAGATAACTTAAACCATAACGTGCTGCAATGCCGCTTAAAGTATCACCTGAGCGTACGGTATAGAAATTTGGCGCAGCCGCATAACGTGCAGAATTATGTACTTGAGGTTTAGACGCACAGCCACTGATGATGAGCGTAGAAATAACGGCTGTAGATACAAATAAAGTTTTCAACAATGTTGTCGGTGCTGCAAATAAACGACCGTGTGACACCAAAGGCATTAATCTTCCTCTCTACATCTTAAATGTAATTATTGAACTGCGCTAAGATTAACAAAAAAGCACCGAAAAAGAGTTTCAGACGGTACTTTTTCACAAAGTTATAACATTCTTTACAGGGCTGGACTCAAGCTGTCATGCAGATGCCCCAGAATATCGTAATTGGTCGCATCCATCTGAATTGGGGTGATGCTGACATAGCCATTGGCCACAGCAAAGAAATCCGACTGGATTTCACCCACATCTTTACGCGGGTCTGCAACGGCTTCTCCGGCCAGTCCAATCCAGTACACCTGGCGACCGCGCGGATCGACATGGCTGGTAATCGGTTTAGATTGACTGCGACGGCCCTGATAGGTAATTTTTGCGCCTTTTAATTCCGCCACATCTGGAATATTAATATTCAAAATGTGGCGTGGCGGCAAGGTTGGCAAGCCGTTGGCAATAAAATCATGCACCCACTGCGCGGCAACTGCATAATCGGCCGGATGCTGATAAGCTCGGACATTAGGGCCAGCCAGTGATACAGCTATGGCCGGCTGCGTCATTAAACGCCCTTCAAAAGCAGCACCAACGGTACCTGAATACAGTACATCATCACCCAGATTGGCGCCGCTGTTAATCCCGCTCACCACCAGATCAAATTCAAAATCAAACAGGCCATTCATAGATAAATAGACACAGTCTGCCGGAGTGCCATTCACCGCCCAGATATCTTCAGCAATCGGAATTGGACGTAAAGGACGATCTAAGGTCAAGGCACTGGAAAACCCGCTACGCTCACTTTCTGGCGCGACAATTACCACACGGCCCAAAGGTTTTAATGCGTGTGCAAGCGCCTGGATCCCTGGCGCAAAAACGCCATCATCATTGGCAATTAAGATATTCACAAATTTACTCTTCAAATTAAATAAATGACCGGTCAGCACATTTCATTGAAATATAATGAGAAGTATATATATTTAGTGTCGAACTTCCATCAATAAAAAGTGTGTATAACATGATTCGTCGCTTATCTGTACGTCGTTTACTGGGGCTTGGTTTTGCGGTAATTCTCTCTCAAGCGGTCAATGCTGAAGGCTTGACGGTAGAAGAAGCCAATACCATTGTGAAAGAAGACATTGCTGCCGCTCAGGTGATGGCTGAGGTTTGTCCGGCCATTATTGGCAAAAACGCCAAACTGGATAGCAATATTCAGGCTTTAATTGAAACTTACCTGGCAGACTTAAAAGGTCAGACTTTAAGCTACAGCGCACTGCAGGCCGATGCAGAATATAAAAACATTCTGATTGAAGCACGTGATGCTGCTAAAGAAACCACGGCAGATGAACAGAAAACTGTTTGTCAGGATGCTGCTGCAATCGAACTTTAAGTTTGCGCTGACACACCATCTTCACATCAAGAGTAATCAGCATAGGTTGATTGCTCTTTTTTTATTGCATTTCTGATTTGGCTTTTTAATTTTGAGTGTGTGTCAGCCTGCTCAGATACACTTCTTTTCTTTTCATTCTGTCAAAAATCATTAAGCTTATGGGCATGTGGTATTTTTAAGTTTTAGGTCTATTTTTTTATGTACACTTCCCAATTAAAAACGAAATCTTTGCAACTTCTGGCTGGTATCGCCATTACTTTGGGTTTGGGGCAAACCGCACTGGCACAGAATGAAAATATTGAAGTCACACCACTTCAAAAAGTCACCCAGCAGGAACTGGCAGCCATTTATGTATTATCTGAAGTGTGCCCAGCGTTAATTCAGGACAAAGACCAGACTAAATTTAATCAGGGCTATGCCAAACTGGCCAAAGAATATATGCCGGCAGAAAAAGATCCGGTTGCAGCTTTACAAGCCCTAAGCAAGCAAAAAAGTTTTAAGCCGATGCTGGTTGAAGCACAGGCCGATGCCAAAAAAGCGGGAAGCCAGAAAAATAAGGCCATTTGCCAGGAATTGACCGCGTACAGCAAATAAAACTATTTGGTTACAATACTTTTTCCGATAAGCCGATTTCTCCCATAGAAGTCGGCTTTGCTTTATCCTAAAATGCTAGGCTCTTCGTGCTTACATCAAGATATAGGAACCCACTAGAAATGACCCAAAAAACTGCCCTTGCTGCATTATTATTAGTTCCTAGTTTTAGCTTTGCAGCAACTGTCCTATCTGCACCACCAGAATTGAATAATAAATCCTACGTGCTAATGGACTACGAGACAGGGCAACTTCTCGCTTCAAAAAATGAAAATGAAAAATTAGCCCCGGCGTCAATGACCAAGATGATGACCAGCTACATCATCGAACAAAAACTATTGAGCGGTGAACTCACTGAAGATGAACAAGTGCGCATGAACGAGTCAGCATGGTGTCGCGGCAGTAGCGCGGAATCATGTATGTATGTTCCGCTGAATGGCACTGCAACTGTACTTGAAATGCTGCGTGGAATTATTGTTCAGTCGGGTAATGATGCCTCTAAAGCCATGGCGGAACACATTGCCGGCAATGAAGGCACCTTCGCACACATGATGAACGAAGAAGCCAAAAAAATTGGCATGACCAATACCCAGTTTATTAACTCGACCGGTATGCCAGCAGACGGCCATTATTCAACAGCCAAAGATATGGCAACCTTGGCCCAGCACATCATTAAAGACAGTTCTAAATATTATCCGATTTATTCAGAAAAAGAATTTACCTTTAATGGCATCCGTCAAGGCAACCGTAATGCCCTGCTCTATACAGACCCAAGTGTTGATGGTTTAAAAACCGGCCATACCAATGAAGCCGGCTACTGTTTAACGACTTCTGCAAAACGTGGCCCAACGCGTCTGATTTCTGTGATTTTTGGTGCGCCAACCATGCAGGAACGTGCGACACAAACACGTGAATTGCTGGCTTGGGGTTATGCCAACTTTGAAACCAAAAATGTACAGCCTGCAAATCAGGTCCTGGCCAAATCTAAAGTCTGGTTTGGTCAGTCGGATGAAGTACAAATTGGTCTGGCTGAAAACTTTAATGTGACCATGCCTAAAGGCAAAGCCAATGAAATTAAAACGCAATTGGTGGTTCAGCCGAAATTGACTGCGCCGCTACAAAAAGGCCAGGTCATTGGTAAATATGTCGCAAGCCTAGATGGTAAAGTAATTGCAGAAAAACCACTGGTGGCTTTAAACGCAGTTGAAGAAGCTGGCTTCTTCTCGCGCCTCATTGACCATATCAAGCAGTTCTTTAGCAACCTGTTCTAAGTTTAAAGCACGACTTTAGACTTAAGTGAAGGTACTCATTCAGCGAATGGGTGCTTTTTCTTTTATACTATTGTCTTGATCATTCCACTTTTACGAGCAGATCACTATGAGTCAGAACATTCGTCCTTATTTAGATACCCATCCACAGATTGAGGATTCCTGTTATATCGACCCGATGGGCGTGGTCATTGGTGATGTGGTTCTCGGCGAAAATGTCTCGGTTTGGCCGTTTGCCGTAATTCGCGGGGATGTGAATTCTATTCGTATTGGTAAAAACTCCAATGTGCAAGATCATTCAATGTTGCATGTCAGCCATAAAAAAGCCGACAAGCCAAATGGTTCACCTTTGATTATTGGTGAAGAAGTGACAATAGGACATCATGTAAAATTGCATGGTTGTACGATCGGTAATCGTGTTCTGGTGGGTATTGGAACCATTATTTTAGATGATGTCATTGTTCAAGATGATGTGATCATTGGTGCAGGTTCTCTCGTGCCGCCAAACAAAGTCTTAGAAAGTGGTTACTTGTATGTTGGAAGTCCAGTACGAAGAGTCCGCCCACTGACAGAAAAAGAAAAAGCTTCTTTAACCTACTCTGCACAATATTATGTGAAAGTTGCAGCGAACTATTCAAATCCTTCAAATTAAAAAGCATCTTTAACAGCAGAAGTTTTTATTTCAATTTCTGCTGTTAAATCAATAAGGCAATTAAATCATTAAGGCTGTCTTTTTTATAAGATTGATTAAACCGCCATTTTTCGTCTTTCTGCTATTTTCATGCCTAAAATGACGCTTTTCATAAGGCGTTCACTGGCTTGAATCACGAGCTCTTCACTTTGTTCAATTGCTTGTTGTAAAGACATAGGGCTAGACATAATTGAGCTGATTGCATGAATCCCAATGTCATAAACACATTCGGCATCGTGTGCAAGCGTACCTGCCAATGCAATAACAGGTTTATTAAATTGTGCTGCTCGTGCTGCAACCTCAGCTGGTACTTTACCTTTAAGCGTTTGGCAATCAATCGCACCTTCTGCTGTAATAATTAAATCTGCACGCTTAATTTCTTGATCTAAATCATAGCCCAGTAAATCTTTACCCAACAACACATCAAACCGAGGACAAAGTTGAGCACCAATAGCAGCAAGACCGGCACCTAATCCACCCGATGCACCTGTACCCATTCCGTAAGCAAAATCAAAATGTGAAATAGCATTTCTATGATTCATTTTTAGTTGTTCAGCCCAATGTTCAAAGCCTTCTGACAACTGTTTTACTTGTTGTGCAGATGCTCCCTTTTGGGGGGCAAATACAGGTGCGACTCCTTTGGGACCACATAAAATATTAAACGGATTCAGGGCTAAAATAAGATTAATCTGATAGTCATGTAATTGAGGAACAAGACCTGAATAATCAATTTGATTCACTTGATTTAAATACTCACCACCATAAGGAATATCACGTTGTGAGTGATCTGTGATTTTGACACCGAGTGCCTGTAATGCCCCCATTCCACCATCACTTATACCTGAGTCCCCACAACCTAAAATGATCTTTCTTGCCCCTTCATTTATTGCAGCAATGATCAGTTCACCCACGCCATAACTGGTGGTCTGCATAGGATTGCGTTTATCAAAGGGAATTAATTTTAGACCTGCGGCTGCAGCAACCTCTATAACGGCAATATTAGAAAATGCACCACCCAACATTGCAAAATGGGCATCAATGGGCTGACCTAAAGGTCCTGTTACTGTTTTATTGATTATTCTTCCATAAGTTTGCTGTGCCAATATAAACGCAGTATGTTCACCACCATCTGGAATTGGAATTGCACGAATTGAAGCTTGAGGTAAGGCTTTGGATATTCCAATTTTTATTGCTTGAGCAACTTGGGTTGCGGTTAATGATTCCTTAAAACCACTGGGTAAAATTAATATATTTTCTAAAACGTGAGCACTCATAAGAAATCAAACTATTCAGGCTATAGCAATAACGGCATACCCAATAATGGCCAAATCAATAGAGAAAAAATAACTAGCAGCACGAACATCAAGGGTGCTAAATAAAAACTTAATTTAAGTAAATCGTCCGCATTAAACATAGACTGTGTTTCAGTTTGATGAAAAATTGCAATTGGTTTTGCAGATGATGTGAGTGAATGACAAAAACCTGCGGCAGCTGTTGAAATAAATGCGATGGCCACAGGAGAAACTTGAAACTGGGGTGCAAGCGAAATCGCAAGCGGTATAAGCACAACTGAACGTGCCGAACGTGACTGAATCAATACATGTGCAAACAAAGAAATAATGATCATTAAACAAATGAACGTGATCGATGCACTCGGGTGCTGTGTATCAAACCTTGAAAAAATTGAATGAGTCAATAATTGGGTTGCACCACTCTCAATTAATGCCGCCCCCATTGCTAAGGTTGCAGCCATGAAAATGAGTAATGCCCAAGGTACTGTTTTCACGGCTTGAGAGAACTTAATACACCCCACACTTGGTGTCACCATTAATAAAGCACCGAAAATGGCAACCATGGTGGCAGATATATGATGCAATGGCTCAGTCAACCACAAGCCAAGAATCATAGCTAAAATACAAATAATACGCTTTTGCAATGCAGATAATTTTTGTCCTGCACTTTCTTCATGACCATCTACCACGCTCAAATGGCTTAAATTTAAGGGCTTCGATCTGTCTTCTTTGCTCGTAAATAAACTTAAGATGAGTTCGGTACATGCCAATGATGACACCAACGCAAAAGGAAAGCCTAACCATAGCCAACTAAGTAAACTAAATGCAGGATATTCCTGCTCCACTAAAATTTGGTTGGTAATTAAATGAGCCCCGGCACCTAAGTAGGAGCCAATTGCACTCAACAATATGATAGATGGGCACAGCAATGCCAATGCTTTAAGAATTTGTGTATGGTGTTTCAGAATCTCTACCAGACCCAGAAAAATAGGCAAGATGATTGCCGCACGACCTGACGTAGATGGAATAATAAATGCCGACAGTACAATAAAAATAGTGAGCAGATAACACAGCATTCGGGTGTTATGTGCATATTTTAAAAGTTGAGTTGCACAATACGATGCTAGCCCTGTTTTGACCACACCTGCCGCAATAATAAATGCTGCAATGAGCAGCCAAATCAGATCTTGTCCCCAAGCTTGGTATAGATGTTCTTCGGTTAAGTTGCCAGTTAAGATCAGGGCAAACACAGCTAAAAGTGCAATATAAGTTTCTTCGAGTTTGGTGCAGATCCACAGCCATGTTGCTGTTAAAAACACACCTATGGTCAAAATTGCATTTTGCTGAACCTGATCTAAATTGAATGCGCTAAAGGCTAAACCAACATAAATGACCAGTAGTGGAGTAACTGACCATAATGGAAAACGGAGTAATGAAGCATTGAACATCTGATGTCATACGTTCTATTGTTTGGGTGGCATTTGACCACAATTTAAGTCAACATCAAAATGCTATTTAAGTTTGAGATGTGAGTTTTGACAACTCTTTGCATATATATTTTAGTTAAAAATAACAAGGAGTTAATAAAAATTATAGACATACCAATTATATTACTATTATTTGATGATTTTACCATTTAGATGGCTTTGTTGCACAAAGATTTCATAACTATATGATTTTAGAAGTTTTGATTATTTTTTGATCCAAAATTAAATTTATTTAAATCAGATGCTTACATATTTATGCAACAAAGCCGTTTTTAGAACACACCTTTCGCGTCATTAATTGACGTCTAAATTGCATAGCCACATCCCCCTAAATTTTGTAGAATATGCGTTTTACCCCATGGTGCTTTTTTATGACCGCTTGGACTGCGCATGTGACTGTTGCCACCGTTGTTGAAAAAGACGGTAAATTTCTGTTCGTAGAAGAACAGACTGAAGGCGTTACACATACCGTCTTTAACCAGCCTGCAGGTCATGTAGAAGCCGGTGAAACCATTATTGAAGCAGCGGTTCGCGAAACCCTGGAAGAAACCGGATACGATGTACGTATTCAGGCTTTACTGGGCATTTATACCTATACTCCGCCCATGTTTCCAGATCGTACCTATTACCGTTTCTGCTTTCTGGCCGAAGCCATTCACCATCATGCAGATGCACAGCTAGACACTGGTATTGTCCGTGCCGTCTGGATGAGCCCGGATGAACTGCTTGAATCGGCCCGCGCCCGCAGTCCTTTGGTGATTAAAGCCGTACAGGATGCTCAGACCGGACAAAAATATCCTTTATCGCTCATTTACGAGCACCAAAATTCTCCCTTAATTCATAGTGTGGATGCCTAATCCTATGCAACAACGTGTCATCGTCGGTATGTCAGGTGGTGTAGATTCTTCTGTTTCTGCAGCACTCCTCCTTCAACAAGGTTATCAGGTTGAAGGATTGTTCATGAAAAACTGGGAAGAAGATGATGGCACGGAATACTGTACAGCCATGGAAGATCTGGCCGATGCCCAGGCCGTATGCGATAAAATTGGCATCAAACTGCACACTGCCAACTTTGCCATGGAATACTGGGATCGGGTTTTCGAGCATTTCCTGGCAGAATACGCAGCCGGTCGTACCCCTAACCCGGATATTTTGTGCAATAAAGAAATCAAGTTCCGTGCGTTTTTAGATCATGCCATTAACCTGGGTGCTGACTTTATTGCCACAGGTCACTACTGCCGTCGTGGTGAAACCATGACCAACTCTAAAGGTGATCAATATGCACCTTTATTGCGTGGTGTCGACAACAACAAAGATCAGACTTACTTCCTGCATGCAGTACATGGTCGTGAAATTAACAAGACCCTGTTCCCTGTCGGTGAAATTGAAAAGCCACAAGTACGTAAAATTGCAGAAGAATTGGGCTTGGCGACTGCAAAGAAAAAAGACTCCACTGGTATCTGTTTTATTGGTGAACGCCGCTTTAATGACTTCTTAAAACAATATTTACCCGCACAACCCGGAAAAATCGTGCTGGAAGATGGCAAAGAGGTTGGTGAACATCACGGCTTAATGTACTATACGCTCGGTCAACGCGGTGGTATTGGTATTGGCGGCATGAAAGGTGCAGCTGAAGGTGCCTGGTTTGTACTGCATAAAGATGTAGCCGGCAATCGTCTGGTGGTTGGTCAAGGTCATGATCATCCACTGATGCAAAGCACGATTCTGTGGAGCGAATCCATTGACTGGGTCGCAGGTGAACAGGATATTCCTGACACCGGTTTCCGCTGCACGGCAAAAACCCGCTATCGCCAACCTGACCAAGACTGCGTATTATTTAAAGATCCAGAAACACCAAATGGTGTACGTGTTGAATTTGATCAGCCACAACGTGCAGTAACACCAGGTCAAAGCGTGGTGTTCTACGCAGGTGAAGTGTGCTTAGGGGGTGGCGTGATCCATCATACCAATGCCCCTCACCCGGATTTTGTTTAAAGGATTGTTTCGGCATGACAGAGTTACCGTTTCAACAGCCTCGAACTCTGAATGTTCGCCAGAATCGTGCTTTGGCCCTCGCTGCTGTGTTTCAGGCCACGCAGCTGACCCATATGACCGCACTGACTGGCCGACAAAGTATTGGCGATAGCGGTAACTTTTATCTGGAGCGCCTGATTCAGGCCAGCCTGAATATCCGTCCAAGTAATAATCAGAATGGCCAAACCTTAGACTTTTTTAGTCAGCTGGCCGATATCTCCCTTGGTTTAAAAACCCTCGAAAATAGCATTACCCATCCGTTTACCACCTCACCCAAATCCAGATTACCGAAAATGTCCAATGCCAAGTTGCCGATGTCCTATGCCATGGCGCTGCTGCAACTGGAAAAGAAAGTCTATAGTAATCCGCAATTTGTTGAAATTATTGAGCAATCCCAGCAAAAAATCTTAAAACAGCTGTCCTTTTTTGATAATAACTATTTACATCCAAGTATTCTCGCCAATCTTGCCCAAACCTATGTTGATACTGCTGGACAGATTAATCCGCGGATTATGGTGCGTGGCAATGCCGAGGCCTTTAAAGATTCTGCCCATACCAACCGTATTCGTGCCTCGCTATTTACCGGCCTGCAAATGGCACATTTGTGGCGTCAACTCGGTGGCAGCTCATGGGCGATGATTTTTAGCAAACGCAAACTGCTTCAAGATATTCAGGATCTTGCCCGTTTACAGTATCAGGTGGTCTGATCTGTACGGACATTTGTTTTAGGTTTAGTTCCAAAGTTTAAGGAATCGTTATGAACGCTTTAACTGCACTTTCTCCATTAGATGGACGTTATGCGAGCAAATGTGATGCTCTTCGTCCTTTCCTTTCTGAGTTTGGTTTAATCCATGCTCGTGTGACTGTTGAAGTGCGTTGGTTACAAGCGCTTGCGAACCGTCCGGAAATTACTGAAGTCCCAGCTTTTTCTGCAGAAACCAATGCGGCCTTAGATGCGATTGTGGCAAATTTCTCTGAAGAAGATGCGAACCGCATTAAAGAGATTGAACGTACCACTAACCACGACGTTAAAGCGGTTGAATATTTCCTGAAAGAAAAAATCGCCAACATCGACGAGCTGAAAAATGCCGGTGAATTCATTCACTTTGCTTGTACTTCTGAAGACATCAACAACCTGTCACACGCGTTAATGCTGAAAAACGGCCGTGATGTACTGGTTGCATCTATGCAGCAAATCATCGACGCAATTGTGGCGCTGGCTGAAAAACATGCTGATCAACCGATGTTATCTCGTACTCATGGTCAAACAGCAAGCCCAACCACTTTGGGTAAAGAAATGGCTAACGTAGCTTACCGTTTAGCTCGTCAAATCAAGCAATTCAACAATGTTGAACTGCTGGGTAAAATCAACGGTGCAGTGGGTAACTACAACGCTCACCTGTCTGCCTATCCAGACATCAACTGGCCTGCACATTCACAAGCATTTGTTGAATCTTTAGGTTTAACTTTCAACCCGTACACCACGCAAATTGAACCGCATGACTATATGGCGGAACTATTTGATGCGCTGCGTCGTTTCAACACCATCTTAATCGACTTTAACCGTGACGTTTGGGGTTATATCTCGCTGGGCTTCTTCAAACAAAAACTGAAAGAAGGCGAAGTCGGTTCTTCAACCATGCCGCACAAAGTCAACCCGATTGACTTCGAAAACTCTGAAGGTAACCTGGGTATTGCCAATGCTGTTCTTGCGCACCTGGGCGAAAAACTTCCAATTTCTCGCTGGCAGCGTGACTTAACCGACTCAACTGTACTTCGTAACATGGGTGTTGGTTTTGCACAGAGCTTGATCGCATTTGAAGCCTGCTTAAAAGGTATTGGTAAACTAGAACTGAATGCTGACCGTATTCTGGAAGACCTGGACAATGCACAAGAAGTATTGGCTGAACCGATTCAAACGGTTATGCGTCGTTACAACGTTGAAAAACCATACGAAAAATTAAAAGCGCTGACTCGTGGTCAAGCGATGACTCGCGACATGATGGTGAGCTTCGTCAACGGTAACGAACTCGAAGCTGTTCCGGCTGCGGATCGTGCACGTTTAGCTGAAATGACCCCTGCGTCTTACACCGGTAATGCCGCTGAACAGGCAAAACAAATTAAAGATTTGATTGCTAAAATCTAATGAAATGATTTGAGTTTTTCACAACATCTTCTTTCTTCCTCTGGAAGCAACATAAAGAGGGTGTAATTTTGAAAAACTCAGCATCAAAAAGCGAAGCTCCGGTTTCGCTTTTTTATTATGATAATTACAAATCCCAATCCTATAACCAGAATGATCGACTACCAATTACAGGCCAAACATTGGCTGATGCTGGTCCTGTTAGGCCTGACCATGCTGCTTGCCAGTATCAACCCGATGGAATTTTCAGCCTATGTGCTACATCAGGTTGGAACGATCCTCATGCTAATTGTGCTGCTATTGCTCTTCAAAAAAGTCGGTTTAAGCTTTTCGAGTTTTGTTTTCTATCTTATCTTTCTGTTGATTCATATTTTAGGCGCGCATTATCTCTATTCTTATGTGCCCTATAACGACTGGCTGCTGCAATACTTCGGCTTTGATTTAAATCAGTGGCTGGGCTGGGAACGCAATATGTATGATCGCTTTGTGCATTTTGCCTATGGCGTGCTGCTCTACCCGCTGTTTTTCCGCTTACATCGGCTCTGCTTTCCAAAAGCCAAAGACTGGGTGATTTTTCTGCTGGTCGTGCAATGGGTCATGAGCAGCAGTTTGATTTACGAATGGCTGGAATGGTTACTCGCGGTAACCCTCTCCCCGGAAGCGGCTGAAAATTATAACGGTCAGCAAGGTGATGTCTGGGATGCGCATAAAGATATGCTCCTGGCTACGCTCGGCGCGATTCTGGCAGGAAGCTGGAACTTATACAAAGACAGAAAAAAAGCACTCGATTGAGTGCTTTTTCATGTTTCATAAGCAAAATTGGATTAGAGCTTAGGATCGCGCATTTGCACCAGGTTGGCACTGGCTTTGCTTAAAGTATCCATGACTTTATTCATGACCGCAGGTACCAGAGAATCTGCCACCTGTGCGGCTTGTAGGCCGAGTTTTTCACCCAAGGTTGGCTTGCGACGGGTTTCAATGACATAAACATCATGCTGTGGCAATAACCCTAACAGGTATTCATCTGAGGTTTGCAGTTTATCGACCAGGTTCAGATCGGAAGCATCCTGACCATACCAGTGTTCACCTGTAGCGACTTTTTCAACATTGAGCTGCGGACGGTACTTTTCAACAAAGTGCTTGAACAGGCTGTGAGTTTGTTGCAACTCTTCTTCAAACTTGGCCTTGCCTTCTTCGGTATTTTCACCAAACATGGTCACGGTGCGTTTGTATTGACCAGCCGTATACAGTTCAAAATCTATATTGTGCTGTTTCAGCAGGCGGTTAAAGTTTGGCACCTGTGCCACTACGCCAATTGAACCCACAATAGCAAACGGTGCAGAGATAATTTCATTGGCGATACAAGCCATCATATAGCCACCGCTAGCAGCGACTTTATCAACACAGATGGTCAAATGAAAACCGGCATCACGCAGACGTACCAGTTGTGCAGCGGCTAAACCATAACCATGCACCATCCCGCCCGGACTTTCCAGACGCACCACCACGCGGTCACGTCCAGCTTTGGCGGTGGCCAGAATTAAGGTAATTTCTTCACGCAGATTCTCTACCGCAGAGGCGGCCATATCCCCTTTAAAATCGAGTACGTAAATTTTCTGGTTATTCTTTTTACGCAGGCGTGCTTCTTTGGACAATTGCTGGCTAAATTGCAACAGCTCCAGTTTGGAGGCCGTAGTCTGCGCTATTTTTTTTCGTTGTTCGTTAATACGCGCATTTAAATGACGGATACGAATTTCGGCAGGTAGTTTTGGGGAATGAAATAACATATAAAAATCTGTTCTCAATTTTATTTTGGCTAAGCTTTAGATGAGGGCGGATATTGAGAATTCAATATTAGCGCATTTATTTGCTTAATTTAATCCACTTCCGTGTTAACCGTAGTGTCATTTTTGCAACAACTAAAAAATACAGCCCTGTTGAACAGGACGGGATTTTTAAAAGCTGGGAAAGCTCAACATTAAAACCACCAACTGGATAGCAGATGGAATGATCTGCTCCGGATTCAGCCCTTCAAACTGAAATCTATTTTGAGCTTTGTTTTAAGCGTGTTGATAGATGGATAATCCACCAGATCCGCTATGACCCTCCCCCTACCCCTCAACCAGAGCCATAAAAAAACCGCAAATATTGATTTGCGGTTTTTTGATATACAGCGGTTGGCAATTAACCAAAACGACCTGTAATGTACGCTTCCGTTAATTGATGGTCTGGTTGAGTAAAGACTTTTTCAGTCGAGTTCACTTCAATCAGATCACCCAGGTGGAAGTATGCGGTACGGTCTGATACACGCGCTGCCTGTTGCATCGAGTGCGTAACAATCGCAATAGTGTACTGGGTAGACAGCTCAGAAATCAGTTCTTCAACTTTTGCAGTTGCAATCGGGTCCAGTGCTGAACATGGTTCATCCATCAGAATGACTTCTGGTGAAACCGCAATGGTACGCGCGATACATAAACGTTGCTGCTGACCACCTGATAGACCGGTACCTGGCTGGCTTAAACGGTCTTTAACTTCATCCCACAGACCAGCTTTACGCAGGCTGTTTTCAACAATTTCTTCAAGATCGTATTTGTCACGCGCCAAACCGTGCAGTTTCGGGCCGTAAGCCACGTTTTCAAAAATTGATTTCGGGAACGGGTTTGGCTTCTGGAACACCATACCGACTTGGGCACGTAGCAACACCACGTCCAGGTTCGGATCATAGATGTCCTGATTATCCAGCATGACTTTACCGGTAACGCGGCATGAATCAATGGTGTCATTCATACGGTTTAAGGTACGAAGGAAAGTCGATTTACCACAACCTGATGGACCAATGAAGGCAATGACTTCATTTTCATAAATGTTCAGGTCAATGCCTTTAATTGCTTCAGATTCACCATAGTACACATGAACATCGGAGGTGCTGAGTTTGACATTGTTCGATTTGGCTTCTTTTTTGCTCGCCGCCTGGGTATCAAACTGAGACACAAACGAAGTTGCAGGCTGTTTGTGTTCTTCGCCTTCGGTTGACGTAAATTGTGTTTGCTCTGGATTCACTGCTTTATCCTGTTCTAAGGAATTCGGTTTGTCTGTGCTTAATACAGTAGTCATATTTTTCCCTCAATTACCAACGTACTTCAAATTTCTTACGTAACCAGATCGCCAGACTGTTCAGGCCGATCATGAGTGCAAGAAGTACGATAATGGCGGCAGCGGTACGTCCTTCAAAGAAGTTACGCAATTCATTGCCCTGCCATAGGAAAATTTGTACCGGTAATGCGGTAGATTGATCAAATGGAGATGCCGGTACGCTCGCAACGAAGGCACTCATACCAATTAATAGAAGTGGTGCGGTTTCACCCAATGCTTGTGCAACACCAATAATCGCACCGGTTAAAATCCCTGGTAATGCCAGTGGCAATACATGATGGAATACGGTTTGTAGACGTGATGCACCCAAGCCCAATGCAGCCTGACGAATAGATGGCGGCACCGCTTTTAGTGAAGCACGTGTGGTAATAATTACGGTTGGTAAAGTCATTAAACTTAGAACTAGACCACCCACCAGTGGCGCAGATAACGGTAAATGCATCCAGCCAATGAAGATGGCAGCACCCAACAGACCAAATACAATCGATGGAACTGCGGCCAGGTTGTTAATGTTCACTTCAATAATATCAGTAATGACATTTTTTGGTGCAAATTCTTCCAGATAAATTGCAGATGCCACACCAATTGGAATCGAGATAAAGATCACGATCAGCATCATGAACACTGAACCCATGAAGGCACCAGCCAAACCAGAAGTTGCAGGCGAACTACGCGAGTCCGGGCTGACAAAGATGTTGGTATTGAAAGTATTTTCTATAATACCTTGGGCTTTCAGATCATCTGCCAGCTGACGGATTTCCGGGCTTAGCTGCTGCTGTTCTGCCGGCAGGTCACGGTCAATATTGCCCGCAAGCCATACATCTACATTGGCATCGGCCAGAATTTTCACTTCTTTGGTTTGACCAATCAGCGATGGATCTGCCAGTACCATATCACGTAAGCGATAGGCTTCAGAACTGGTGTACATGTAGCCTAAATCATCACGCTTGGCTTCAAGCGCCGCATCTTTAGCGACGATACCGTTAACGATAAGTGCATCCCAATCAACCATCCCCATTTCAGTCTGCCAGGCAATCATACGGTCATTAAATTGTGCCGGAGATTCACCTGCCTGCTGTTTTGGCTGGGCGCCCACATTAATAATGCTTGGGTCAAAGTAGACTGGCACTGCCATACTGCTTTGCCAGAATGCCGGTAAACCTTTGGCCAGAATACTGCCGAACAGTAACACGACAAAGAATAAACCTGCCAGTACCGAGGCCAGACCAAACATGCGGAAAGTGCTTTCTTTACGATGGCGTTTTGCTAACGAGCTTTCAATTTTCTGTTTACGTTGTGCGCGTAATTCAGCGGCCGCCCGTGGATCAAGCGGTTGTTGATCCATTGAAGTAGTATTTGAAGTACTCATTAGTCGTATTGCTCACGATATTTACGCACGATGTAAAGTGCCACAATGTTCAAACACAAGGTAATAACAAACAGGGTTAAACCTAATGCGAACGCCACCAATGCCTGCGGACTTGCGAAGTCGGTATCACCGGTTAACTGGTTAACAATCGTCATGGTCACGGTTGCAACCGCTTCTAGCGGGTTGGCATGTAACAACGGACTGTTACCTGCGGCCAGGACCACAATCATGGTTTCACCAATTGCACGAGATGCAGCCAGCAAGAAGGCACCGATAATCCCTGGCAAGGCAGCCGGCATCACCACTTTACGAATGGTTTCCGACTTAGTCGCACCCAGACCCAACGAACCATCACGTAGAGCACGTGGTACCTGGGTAATGATGTCATCAGATAAAGACGATACAAATGGAATGATCATAATGCCCATTACCAGACCGGCAGTTAAAGCACTGGTAGCATTGATATCAATACCCAGCAGTGCACCGGCACTTTTCAGGAATGGACCAATAATCATTAAGGCAAATACACCATATACAATGGTCGGAATACCGGCCAACACTTCAATGGTTGGTTTTGCCCAAGAACGGAATTTCGGAGATGCATACTCTGCCAGGTAAATGGCAATCATCAGACCAATAGGTACTGCAACCAGCAATGCAATCGCACTGACCAGCAAGGTTCCCCATAACAGCGGTAACAGACCATATTCACCATCGGCACTACCGGTGGTACTAAAACCTGGGTTCCACTGGGTACCAAAGAAGAAGTCCATTGGGCTGACGAAGCTAAAGAAGCGCATGGCTTCCCCGAACATCGACATCACGATACCAACGGTGGTCAGAATGGCCACACCAGAACAGAGGGCTAAAGAAATGTTAATGATCTTTTCAACCTGGTTACGGGCACGGTACTGTTGAGAGACACGTTTTTTCGCCCATAGCAAACCAATTAACGCTGCACAAATCACAACGGCCAGTTTGATATAAGAACCAATGGTTTCAAATTTTGCTAATTGTTCAGCAGCTGCCAGTTCATAGGCGGCTGGTGTATCAGTGACACCAAAGCCAGAAGCCAGTGCTTGCACACGGTCTACCAGAACGCTGGTGCTGGCTGCATTCAGGTTGGCAGCAACATCTGCCGGTACATGACTCAGTACTACCTGTTCCAAAATGGTTGGTTCAACCAGATTCCAAACAATCAAAATTAAAAAAGCAGGGATCGCACACCACAACGCCACCAACGCACCATAATAACCAGGGCGTGAGTGCAACATTACAGAATTATTTCCCTTACCTGCTAGGTTACGGCTTTTGCTTAACCCGATTTGATAGGCTATGGCAATAATTGCCAGTAACACACCTATAAGTAGCAGATTCATGTATTCTCCACCGTTTTTTCAATTTTCATTATTTGAAAAAACATTTCTCTTCGCAAAAAGCTGATGGCAGGAAACCCTGCCATCAGCTGTTTTAACCACAATTATTTAACAGCTTTACCTGCTTTGAAGTTCGCCAGGATTTGCGCACGCTCTTTGTCAGATAAAGAGATCAGACCTGCTTTGTCTAACTTAGAACCTTTACCAGATACTTTCTTGCTTAAGAAGAATTCTGTGTACTGTTGTAAGCCTTTGATTGATTTCAGGTGCTCACCTTTCACGTAGAAGAACAATGGACGTGAAACAGGGTAAGAACCGTTCAGAATTGTTTGCTCAGATGGCGCAACGTTGTTTACAGTTGCAACACGTAGCTTGTCACGGTTTTGGTCATAGAAACCTAGACCGAATACACCTACTGCACTTGGAGAAGTTCTTAAACGTGCCAGTGTTTCAGTGTAGTCACCAGCGATTTCAATCACACGGCCATCTTTACGGAAAGTTGTACATGCTTTTTTCTTCGCATCTTTGTCTAATGCTTTGATTGCTGCGTAAGCTTCACAACCTGCATCAACCATTTTCTCCTGGAACACTTCACGTGTACCGTGGTTAGATGCTGGAATTACCAGAGTAATTGGCTCGTTTGGAAGTGATTTGTCAATCTGGTTCCAACGTGTATATGGGTTAGCAACCATTTTACCTTTCGATGGAAGCTCAGCAGCCAAAGCAGCAAATACATGGTAAGGTTTTAATTTATAAGCAGCTTTGTTTGAGTTTGACGCGAATACGATACCGTCATAACCAATTTTAACTTCTAAGATCTGGTTCACGCCTGCTTTTTTACATGCAGCGATTTCTGAATCTTTAATTTGACGAGATGAGTTTGCGATATCAATTGTGTTATCGCCCACACCGTTACAGAATTGTTTCAAACCACCTGAAGAACCGCCAGAACCAACAACAGGCGCTTTGAATTGTGGGAATGTGTTACCGAACTCTTCTGCTACAATACTTGCGTATGGCAATACTGTAGAAGAACCAGCGATTTGGATGGTGTCACGAGCTGCGTTCGCAGTTGTTGCTACAGCTGCCCCAGATAGTGCTAATGCAAGTGCGATATTGGTAAAGCGCATTCTGTTCTCTCTCAATTTATGCAAATTCGGAGTACGCCACTTTTTATTAAGTTTTGTACTTATTTCGTTATGTGCATTGTGAGTTTAAAATATGACAATAAAGTTACACCTTTATGACACTTTAATGATGTTTTATTTTGCAGCTTGTTTTTATAGTTTCTAGAAGCCTGCTTTATACCAAAATATTAACTTAAGATAATGATTTTAATAACATTTAACTACCTTATTAAAATTTCGAAAGATGTCTAAAAAAATATGAAAGCGCTGTAAAAATATGACAAAATGCCAATCCAGCACCGGTTCACTTTCTTACAATTGTCATAATTCTCTCTGGTTGATGACAATCACCCGATATTCTATAAAAAGCGAAATTGATTGTTTTTCTTAAACTTAATATATTCATCTGTTGCCTGAAACACACGCTCTCAGCCAATTGATCACTTCACTGTACTCAGCCACTTTATTCACTTCTATCCCCTTCTTTTGGCCCGTTTGGCTTGTTAACAGATACATGACATTCATCTTCATTTTTTTCAATTCAATGACCCGAGATAAAAAAAAGAGGCCTTGTAGGCCTCTCTTTCTTTGCAGCATGTGATTAAGCAATTGGTGGTGTGTAAGTACCATCTGCAATTGAAGCTTTAATACGCTCTGCTTCTGCCAGCACAAGTGCCAGCAGGTTTTTCACGTTGTCTAATGTTGCAACCGGGCTTAACGTGGTCATTTTCAATGACTGAACCTGACCCACTTTGGTTACACCAATATTCGCTTCACCACGCGCAAACAGTTCATCTGCGACGTTCTGGTTCAAGGCATCGACAAATTCAGCCGGATAGCCTTCAGGCACCACACGGAACAATACCGATGCAAATTGCGGCTCTACCAGCAGCTCAAGACCATCTGTTGCTTTAATATAAGCAGCAACATCACGGGTTAAATCCACACCATGATCGATCATTGAACCATAAAGCTCTTCGCCCAAGGCTTCAACTGTCATCCACAATTTCAAGGCATCAAAACGACGCGTGGTTTGCAGTGACTTCGATACCAGGTTTGGTACGCCATGTTCTTCATCATATGCAGAGTTCAGATACTCAGCTTCATAATGCATGAAACGGTAGTTGGCTTCGTCTTTTAACAAGAACGCACCACATGAAATGGTCTGGAAATAATGCTTGTGGAAATCAAGCGTCACAGAATCCGACAATTCGATGCCATCGAGCATAGAACGATAGTCATTCGACAGAATCAGTGCACCACCCCACGCCGCGTCAATGTGCATCCACGCGCCATATTTGTTGGTGATTTCACGAATTTCTTTTAATGGATCAATCGCGCCCGCATCGGTTGTACCTGCAGTTGCCACCACACATGCCACAATTTTGCCTTCAGACTGAAGGTGTGCCATGGTTTTCTCAAGTGCAACCACATCCATCTGTGCATTGTCATTCACAGGAACGGTCACCACAGACTGGAAGCCCATGCCCATCATCGCCATGTTCTTTTGCACAGAGAAGTGTGCGTTTTCAGAACAGATAACTTTGACATTACGCATTGCATCCGCCGGTACACCATCACGCTGCACTGACCACGGCTTGCCGTTTTCATCTTTCCAGTTTTTCGCGATGCAGGCATCACGCGCCAGCAGTACACCCATCAGGTTAGACTGCGTACCACCTGAAGTGAATACACCGGCCTGACCTGAACCGTAACCGACTTTTTGGCGTAACCAGTCGATTAACTGCACTTCCATTAATGAACCGGCCGGGCTTTGATCCCATGAGTCCATGGACTGGTTAGTGGCGTTAATTAACACTTCTGCGATCTGGCTGGCCACCATGGTTGGACAGTGCAAATGCGCCAGTGAATGCGGA
Source organism: Acinetobacter sp. AND/436 (assembly GCF_049546925.1). Lineage (NCBI taxonomy): Bacteria > Pseudomonadati > Pseudomonadota > Gammaproteobacteria > Moraxellales > Moraxellaceae > Acinetobacter > Acinetobacter sp. AND/436. The sequence goes on along the minus strand of NZ_JBMXBO010000002.1, from coordinate 228,284 downwards.
TGGTGAACTTTCAAGCTCTTGTTCAGGAACAGCTCGACCATGCGCTCTAAAGATTTCTGTACACCCAGACCTTCTTTCGATGGATTGAATGAAATGGCACTGCGTAGCTCTTTAATGCTACCACCGGTGTACATTTTATCGTTTTGCAACCATGCTGCGACAGCTTTTGTCGCTTGGTCCATTGCTGACTCATAGTCAGCAATAGATTGAGCATCATTGCAGAGTAAGGCTTTACGATGTTCTGCAAAATCTACCATGTATTATGCGCCTCGTACTGCTTTCAGTGCTTCAGCCACAGCTTTCTTGAAGCGGGCAATCACTTCTACACACTCTTCCTGATTAATGATCAGCGGGCAAAGTAAACGGATTACCGTACCGCCACGACCACCTTTTTCTAACAACAGTTTGTTGTCAAAACATGCAGCCTGAATTGCAGCAGCCAGTTGTGAATCTGCAGGATAAGCACCTAAACGGTCTTTTTCCTGACGCTCATCTACAATTTCAACACCAATCATTAAACCGCGGCCACGTACGTTACCGATACATGGGAATTCAACTGCCAGTTTTTTCAGTTCAGCTTGCAGGAAGTCGCCACGCTCTTGCGCATTTTGCGCCAGGTTTTGTTCTTTAATGGTGTTGATTGTCGCCAGACCAGTACCCATTGCCAGCTGGTTACCACGGAAAGTACCGGTATGGCCTGCTGGTTGCCAAGCATCAAACTTACGTTTAATCCCTAACACCGCCAGTGGCAAGCTACCACCAACCGCTTTCGACATAACCACTACGTCTGGCTCAATACCAGCATGTTCATAAGCAAACATTTTGCCTGAACGCGCAAAGCCTGCTTGAACTTCGTCAAGAATCAACACGATGTTGTGTTTTTCAGTCACTTCACGGATTTTTTTCAGCCATTTGGTAGGCGCAGTAACCACACCGCCTTCACCCTGAATTGCTTCAAGAATTACAGCAGCCGGTTTAGTAACACCGCTTTCCACATCTTCAATGAAGTTTTCGAAATAGTAAGTTAGTGCATCCACACCTGCTTCACCGCCAAGACCCAACGGGCAACGGTATTCATGTGGATACGGCATAAATTGTACGCCCGGCATTAAACCGTTTACGGCATTCTTGGCAGACAGGTTACCTGTCATTGCCAGCGAACCGTGAGTCATACCGTGGTAGCCACCTGAGAAGCTGATTACAGAGCTACGGCCGGTAAATGTTTTTGCAAGCTTGATTGCTGCTTCTGTTGCATCTGCACCAGATGGACCACAGAACTGCAAGCAATACTCTTCTTTACCACCTGGCAGGTAAGCAAGAAGCGCTTCAGTAAATGCATCTTTTAAAGGTGTAGTTAAATCTAAAGTATGTAAAGGAAGACCACTCGCGATGGTGTCTTGAATACTTTGAATCACCGCAGGATGATTATGGCCCAAAGCCAATGTACCTGCCCCAGCTAAACAATCTAGGTACGTCGTACCCTCAACATCGGTAACCCAGCAACCTTGTGCCTTCGCTATCGCTAACGGTAATTTACGAGGATAACTACGCACATTCGATTCCATCTGACTTTGGCGAGTCAAGTAGTATTCGTTTGTGGAATTGGTGGCAGGGTTTACAGAAGTAACGCTCATATCGAATTACCATCTCTGATATGGGTTGAAGAAATAAGTCGGGTGACTTGTGGTCCTTTGACTCGGTGCTTTATAAAAATCTAGTTAGATGATCTAGATAATATTCAATAACTAGGAGCGCGATGATACCTAATTTTTCAGGAAAATAAACCGCTTTTGGCATTTTATCGAGCTAATTTTATCGAAAAGTTCTATCGGTCTAACCATTAGATTGAATTATCATCTTACAATGTGACAGCAGAAAGAAAACCGCATTCTTGATATTTTTTTTAACCCTATGTAAGTTGCCTGCAGAATTAAACCCACTATTAAATATAACATATTGTTTTAAAATAAATAATCAAACCATTCCGAGTCAGTAGATTTTATTATTTTTTTACAATCCCACCACAAACTCTGCAAAAATTAGCCATATTGCTTGGCTAATATGCTTTGATAGATAAATACCTATAAAAACAGGACAAAATCATGCGTTTTATTACTCTCTCCAGTTGCCTATTGGCTGCTGCAGTTTCAGGTAGTGCCTTGGCGCAGACCACCGAAAAACTGAACTACAATCTGATCAATGTTCAGGCAGAAGCCAGCCGTCAGGTATCCAATGACCAGATGAACGCAGTGCTGTATATCGAGCGCAGTCATAAACAGCCTTCTGAACTGGCCAATCAGATCACCCAAATTATGAATCAGGCGATGGCCACAGCGCGAAAATATCCAACGGTTAAAGTAGAAAGTGGTTCACAGTCGACTTATCCGGTTTATGACAATGACAGTCAGAAACTGAAAGAATGGCGCGGTCGTGCCGAAATTCATCTGGAAAGTACCGACTTTAAAGCCGCCAGCCAGCTCATTGGCGAGCTGCAGCAGCGCCTGCAAACTCAATCAGTACATTTTAGTGTGTCAGATAGCCAGCGTAAGAAAGTCGAAAATGAGCTACTAGTTGAAGCTTCGAAAAACTTCCAGCAACGCGCACAGTTATTGACCCAGGCCTGGAATAAATCAGGCTATCAACTGGTCAATCTGAACATGAATACCAATAACTATACCCCGCGCCCGATTGCAATGCGCGCCAATACCGCCAAGTTTGCAGTGGCTGAAGCAGCACCTGCACCGGATATGGCTGCCGGTGAATCGAAGATGACGGTGAATGCCAACGGGACGATTCAGTTTAAGTAAATTGCTCGTTACCTCTATTTCCAAAATAAAAAATCCCGCTCGGAAGCGGGATTTTTGTATTTCTTAAGTTGAATCTGTATGGCTTAGTAAATCGCCATATGATTGCGATGGATCATTTCCAGCGAACGTGCTTCACCTAACACCTGATGCACTTTGTCCGAGGCCAGACCTTTAATAATGTCTGCTGAACGCGAGCTAAAGTTCACCCGCCCGACAGCCACCCGATGGCCTTGACGATCGACACATTCCACCACATCACCACGCTCGAAATGCCCTTCCACGGCGCGTACACCCACCGGTAACAGGCTACGATGATTTTCCTTGATGGCTTTTACCGCACCTTCATCCAATACCAGACGGCCTGCGGTTTGCAGATGCGCCGCTAGCCATTGCTGATGTGCGGTGATACGATCATTGTCGGTAATAAACAGCGTACCGAGCATTTCGCCATCCATCAGACGGGCCAGTACATTATCACTTTCACCGCTGGCAATTAAGGTTGGACAACCCGATTTGGCTGCTAAACGCGCTGCACGGACTTTGGTCAGCATACCGCCACGGCCAAACTTGCCACCACCACCGGCCATATCGAACAGGCTTTCATCTAAAGCACGTACGGTATGGAACAGTTTGGCATCCGGATTAGAGCGCGGATCAGAATCAAACATGCCTTGCTGATCGGTCAGGATAATCAACAGATCCGCATGTACCTGTCCGGCCACCATAGCTGCCAGGGTATCGTTATCACCAAAACGGATTTCGTCAGTGGAAACCGTGTCATTTTCATTAATCACCGGAATCACGCGCCAGTCAATCAGGTGCTGCAAGGCATCACATGAATTGAGATAACGGCGACGATCTGCCAGGTCATCATGAGTTAATAACACTTGCGCAGTTTTAATGTCGTGTTTTTCCAGCACGCTGGACCAGGTTTGTACCAGGCCCATTTGACCAATGGCCGCACAAGCCTGAAGACTGGGTAGATCAGTGGGTCGATTCTCTAGTTTCATTCGAACCATGCCTTCAGCCACAGCACCGGAGGACACCAGAATAATCTCGTGTCCTGCATTATGCAGATCTGCAATCTGATTCGCCCAATGCGAAATTGCATCCAGATCTAAGCCTTTCCCGTTTGCTGTGAGTAAAGATGATCCGATTTTAACAACGATTCGTTTACAACCCTGGAGCTGACGTTGCCCATCTACCACTTCTATCATCTTGTCCTCAGTTACTCTTCATCAAGAGCTTAACGTACGTAATATACTTCCATTTCGCCATCATCTTCATCGTCATCATCGAAGTCATCGCCCTGACCCGCCAGACGTTGCTGACGACGCATTTCACGATAAGCTTCTTTAGCGGCGATGGTTTGCTCGCGTGTTTCAGCTTCAAGCTGGTCACGGAAGGCTTTCATTTCTGCTGCATAGTCTGGATCTTCAACTTCGCGTTCGCGTTGCTGTTCAATCTGATCCATCAGGTAGTACACCACTTCTTTGGTACCTTCAGACATTAGGCCCGAGGTCTGGAATACCGGACCCTCCCATTGCAGTTCTTCCAGAATATGTTTACACCATTCTTCGCGTGAATCTTCCGGTAATTGGTCGAGCTTGTTCAGCACCAAGACTACTGGCAGTTTGGCCAGCGTTGGCGAGAATTTTTCCAGCTCGTTCAAAATGGCACGGGCATTGTGTGCCGGATCTGAACCATCAATTGGCTGTACATCGACAATGTGCAGCAGAATACGGGTACGCGCTAGGTGCTTCAGGAAGCGAATCCCTAAACCAGCCCCTTCTGCGGCGCCTTCAATCAGACCTGGAATATCGGCCATCACAAAAGAACGATGACGATCGGCATCGACCACACCCAGGTTTGGCACCATGGTGGTAAACGGATAGTCTGCAACTTTTGGTTTTGCTGCCGATACTGCACGAATAAAGGTTGATTTACCGGCGTTTGGCATACCCAGTAAGCCAACATCTGCCAGCACTTTCAGCTCTAAACGGATTTCGCGGAATTCACCTTTCACACCTGTGGTAAATTTACGCGGGGTACGGTTAGTCGATGATTTGAAGTGAGTATTCCCCAAACCACCATCACCGCCCTGGGCAACCAGTACTTTCTGACCGTCTTCGACCAAGTCAGCAATAATGTCACCAGAATCTGTATCTACAATCGTGGTGCCTACCGGTACTTTCAGCACCACAGATTCACCACCACGGCCAGCACAGTTTGCGCCTGCACCATTTTTACCGCGCTCAGCACGGAATTTACGGGTATAACGATAATCTACGAGTGTACTGGTGTCGTCATCGGCCTGAATATAAATGCTACCGCCACGACCACCATCACCACCATCTGGACCACCAAATGGTACGAATTTTTCACGGCGAAAACTGGCTACGCCATTGCCACCGTCGCCAGCCTCTACGGTAATGACTGCTTCATCAACAAAGCGCATCTTGCCAATCCTCTAAAAACTTTAAAACCGCCTATTCTGCCATATTTTAAAGGATTTCTCGAATAATTTATGCAGCAAATCTATTGTGCTCACAATTCTTTTTACAATTTGTGTGTCGCCATCTAAAAAGCGCAATCTAGCTAAAACCGGACAGCGCTTATTTTTTTCCAAGCATGATATTCAGCAATCAAATGATTGTTTTTTCTTATTTCTATTTTCAGTCCACAACACCTATAGTGTGCTACTCGCTGACTTGAGAAATTGTTATGTCCTCCCCAACCGCCACGCCAGTGCTGTCCCCTCAATTTGTATTACTGATGGCGCTGGCCTGTGGCCTCTGTGCCGGTTCTGCCTATTTTAACCAGCCACTCATTTATTCAATTGAAAAAAGTCTGGGCATTAGCACCAGTCAAGCCGGCTTTGCTGTAGTAGTCGCGCAAATTGGTTATGGTTTAGGACTTATGCTATTGGTGCCACTGGGTGATTTACTCAATAAACGCAAGCTAATTGTTAGTCTGATGGTCTTCGCGGCAATTTCACAAATCCTGCTGTCTTTGAGCAGCAGCCTGTCTGGACTGTATTTCTTTACCTTATGTGCCACTTTTGGTGCGATTTCTGCGCAGGTGTTAATTCCGTTTGCCTCGACCATTAGTCCGCCGGAATCGAGTGCTGCCATTGTGGGTAAACTGATGAGTGGTCTGGTAATGGGGATTATTCTGTCGCGCACCTTTGCCGGTTTTGTATCGACTTACTGGTCATGGGAAGGTGTGTATTTATCTAGCGGAATACTGACCTTGGGCTTTGCCCTGCTGATGTGGCACAAACTGCCGAATACCGAGCCACAATCCGGTTTAACGGTGATGGGAATTTACCGTTCCTTATTTAAACTGGCGCAGCATCATCCGCATTTAATTCGCCGTGCCTGTGCCGGCGCCTTAGGCTTTGGCATTTTGTCGATGGTCTTTACCTCAATGACCTTTGTCTTGGGCAGCGCGCCTTATCATTTTAGTGATTTTGAAATTGGCCTGTTTGGCTTACTTGGCGTGATCGGGATTTATTCGGCCAGCTGGTCGGGGAAAACCGTGGGACAAGGCCAGGAAAATCTGGTTGCAACGCTCTGTATTTCCCTGATGCTGTTGTCCTGTATTCCGCTGTTTTTTGCCCAGCAGAATATTGTGGTCTACGCGATTGGGGTACTGATGAGCTATTTTGGCCTGACCGCATTTCACGTATTAAACCAGAACCTGGTCTATCGGATTGATATTAAAGCGCGTTCAAGAATTAATGCGGTATATATGACCATTTACTTTTCAGGGGCAGCCATTGGTTCACTCGGTGCGGTGTATGCCTGGGAACATTTTGAATGGATTGGCTGTGTGGCACTTGGACTAGTCTTTGCGCTTGGTATTTTAGTGATTGACCGTTTTGATTTTAAAAAGATGAAACAGGCTTAAAATATTTTGATTCATCACTGCTCATGACTCATTCATAAGATAAATCCTGCAAGTTCCTTCTCCCTTTGGGAGAAGGCTAGGATGAGGGGCTGTTATGCTGAATGAGAAGTTTAAACTAGCTTATAAAAATATTTCTTTTTATTATTGTTGATCAATTGCATAGCGCATTAACTTCTGACCTAACGCGATAAAAGTATGACCCATTTCTTTTCCAAGCCTAGATACTCGATAATCAATAAACTCGATATTTTTCGACGTTAACCTCCGCGAATAGCTTGAATATAATCCTATTCTTTTATGATTAAATTATTTAATCCTATCCTTTAAGCTTTGATCTCCAGTCGTGTCTTCCAGAAATTGAAAATGAGCCCAACATGTTTGTGCTTAAGTTATGGAATTCGGCTATGAAATAAAAGTCAAAATAATGGCATAGACCACTAAAAGTGACGCGGCCAGATGTTCAGAGGGTTTCATTCTTGCTTCCCCACAAGCAACTTAATCTATTTTGAAACGCGCGCTTTATTCTCTAAAATCTCAGGCAAACTACGCTCTACCCATCCAATCAAGTAATTTAACTTTTCAGACGCTTGCGAACCCAAAATCGTCAGCTGATATTCTACTTTTGGTGGCACAACGGGATAAACCGTTCTTAATATAAAACCATCTTGTTCCAGCATTTTTAAAGTCTGCGCTAACATTTTCTCGCTCACCCCTTCAATGCGCTGTTTTAACTCGCTAAAACGATGTACACCATCACTTAAACAGCGCAGAACCAATACCGACCATTTATTGGTTAAGTGTTCCAAAATTTCACGCGATGGACAATCTGTGGATAAAACTTGACCAAGCAATTTACTGGTTTCATAAGCTGACATAAAAATCTTTCCTGTGGGTAATAAGCTTACTTTTTGGTATGTACTTACATTTAGTAAGTTAACAGATTAGTATTTAACCATCAAGATTATTTTTCAAACAATATTGGAGTTAGATATGAATATTGCGATTACAGGTGCAACTGGTCAGTTGGGTCAATTGGTGATCCACCATCTTCTAAATTTAAGTTCAGAACATCACCTTATTGCGTTGGTCCGTAATATTGAAAAAGCCCAGGCACAATTACCGAAAGGCATCGAAATCCGCCATTTCGACTACGACAAGCCTGAAAGTTTAAGTACCGCATTATTGGGCGTAGATAAGTTACTTTTAATTTCAGCCAATGAAATTGGTCGTCGTACTGCACAACACTAAGCTGTAATTGAAGCCGCCCAGGCGAGTCAAGTTCCTTATATTGCCTATACCAGTTTGTTAAATGCAGATCACTCCAGTTTAGGCTTGGCACAGGAACATCGTGAAACTGAAAAATTGATTCAAGAAAGTGGATTGAGCTATACCCTGCTTCGCAACAACTGGTATATCGAGAACTATTTGGGTGGCTTAACCCAAGAGATCCAACATGGCACAATATATGGTGCAAGTGGGGATGGTCAAATTAGTGCCGCGTCTCGTGACGAATATGCTGAAGCAATTGCACGTGTATTACTCACGGATACCCATCTGAATAAAACCTATGAGTTGGCATCAAGCCAAAGCTTTACGAAGGCTGATCTTGCTCAAGCCATCTCCGAGGTGAGTCAACAACCAGTGCAGTACAATAACTTAAGCCCTGAAGCCTTTGAGCAACTGTTGCTACAGGTGGGCTTAGATGAGGATTTTGCCAGTTTCTTGGCGGATGTCGATGCTCAAACCCAAGATGGCGTCATGTATAGCCAAAGCCAGGATTTGCAAACATTACTGGGACGTCCAACCGCAAGTATCACAAGTATTTTGCAGAAACTGATCTAAAGTCAGCTTCAGTTTATGGATGGATCTGGCTCAGTTTCAGATCCATTTTCATATCCAGATTGGCATGTGTGCGTCGTTCAACATTACGCATCGTGGCATTAAAACCGGAAACTTTCTGCAAGGTCATTGGATCATTCAGATTTAATTGCGGCGCAAATTGATGCAGCAAGCGGACCTTTAACAGCTCATGAAATTCCAGACCGACCGGGCCATTAAATAAAATCTTGACCGGCAGCCGATAGGTGCGCTGCAAATGAAACGGCACACTCATTTTAATTGGAATATCCAGCTGTAACGGCAGTTTGGGCAATAACGGATTCTGATAGATTAAATCGGTGCTGGTCTGTAGCGGCATCAGCTGATCAATTTGAATATGGGTTTTATAGTCCACTTTTACATCAATCGGTGTGGTGACTACAAATTGCAGATTGGCCGGATATTTACCTTCTAACGGCAATTGCACCTGCTGATCCAGCTGAGTTTCAGTATCTAAATGGCCTTGGGTATGGGCCTGTAAATAATTGCCGACCTCAATATGAGTAGGTAAATCTTCCGGTAACAACAACCGCGCTTTTTGGGCATTGACATACATCGAGGCCTGAATATTTAAATACAGCCAGAACAGAAGTGCGACCAGCGCAGCCACAATCAAGCCCAACACAAGCTGATGGCGAAGTGAAGAAAACATCTACACGCTCCTCTACTCGACCATTTGTACAGTAGTCTGTGGCTGCGCCGTTTCGGCCGTCGCCAGACGGATACTGTTTAAAGGAATATTCAGCTCACCCTGCTCAATCTTAATTGGTAAGGTATTTTTTACATCCACCGAGGCCTTCAGCGCAGCTTGAATTGGCACATTTAAATGACCTTGTACCGGAATCTGGGTATTCAGTGTGGTTTTTAAAGGAATATTCAGGTTTTCTTTTAATACCGTTTTTACCGGCGCATTAAATTTCAAATGGACTTTTTGTGCCAGCGGCACATCCATATGAATAGGCACATCCAGCACAATGGGAATGGTGCCTTTGAGCGGTAAACTGATGTCTTTTCCCATCAACCTGACTTTGACCTGGGTATCAACCGCCAAGGGCTGGTTAATTTTTAAGGTTTCCCGCACCGGAATGGTGGTACGAATTGGCACATGCGTATCAAAATACACCCGTGGATTTAAGGTCTGGGTCAACGGAATATCCAGATTTTCCTGAATGGGAATAACCGCATTGACCCGGCCACTGACATCGACATCCAGTGCATCATGAATTTTAACTTCGGCTTGGAGTGCTTCCTGCAAATCAATATTGACCTGCTGGTTTTCGAGCGGAATATAAATCTGAAAATGCCGAAAAATCCATAAGGCAATTGCTACACCTACCATGGCTGCCAGCACCATCAAGATTATGCCGCGGAGCATCAATCTGTTTGGCAACGGTTTATCCTATCTGTCATTTTTGTTTTTCTCGACAGAAATTGTGCCCAAAAACCGTGATACGGTTTGCAATTTTTTGTATAGCATCTTTGCTTATTATTTTAATGGAAGATAAAAAAAGAGCCTCAAATGAGGCTCTTTCTGATCTGCACTACAAATTAAGCATTTGTTTCAGCAGGAACTTTTGGATAGCTTACGCCACCCATCTGTTCAGCGATACGCAGTACCTGGCAGCTATAGCCAACTTCGTTGTCGTACCATACATAAGCCGTTAAACGGTTACCTGAAGTGATGGTTGCTTGCGCGTCGAATACACCTGCAGTACGTGAACCGATGAAGTCAGAAGATACCACTTCAGTCGAGTTGGTATAACCGATCTGACCTTGCAGGTTCGAGCTGATTGAGATTTGACGGATGTATTCGTTCACTTCGTCACGCTCAACTTCTTTCTCCAGCGTCAGGTTCAGAATTGCCAGTGATACGTTTGGTGTTGGAACACGTACAGAGTTACCGGTTAACTTGCCTTTCAGCGCTGGAAGTGCTTTCGCCACTGCTTTCGCTGCGCCAGTTTCAGTAATTACCATGTTCAATGTAGCAGCACGGCCACGACGGTCAGCTTTGTGGTAGTTGTCGATCAGGTTCTGGTCGTTAGTGAACGAGTGAACTGTTTCAACGTGACCGTTAAGCACCTTGTATTTGTCGTCTAACACTTTCAAGGTTGGCGTGATTGCGTTTGTAGTACAGCTTGCTGCAGAGATGATGGCATCTTCATCAAGAATGTCGCCCTGGTTTACACCATAAACAACGTTCTTCATGTCACCTTTACCAGGTGCAGTCAGAATGACACGTGCTGCGCCTGGGCATTGCAGGTGCTGAGCCAGACCGTCAGCATCACGCCATTTACCGGTGTTGTCGATTACCAGTGCATTGTTAATACCGTATGCAGTGTAATCTACTTCAGACGGGTTAGATGCATAGATCACTTTAATGAACTGACCGTTCGCAATAATTGCTTCGTTTTCTTCATCAACAGAAATGGTGCCAGAGAATGGACCATGGATCGAGTCACGACGTAATAAAGACGCACGTTTTTCCAAATCACCATCTGCAGATTTACGCACTACGATGGCTTTTAAGTTCAAGCCACGGCCAAGACCAGACTGACCAATCATTAAACGTGCCAGGATACGACCGATACGACCGAAACCGTAAAGTACAACATCACGGCCTTCTACAGAAGTTGGACGACCTTCAACCGCTTTGACTGCAGCTGCTACAAATGCATCTGCATCGCCGCCTTGCTCTTTAAAGGCAACCGCAAGTTTACCCAGGTCGATTTCAGCAGTACCAATGTTTTCAACTTTTGCTAATGCTTCAAGAATCGGGAAAGTGTGTACAACTGAAAGCTCAACGTCCATCATACGCGTGAAACGGTGTGCTTTTAAAATCTGAATCACTGAACGGTTAACTAAAGAACGTCCAAATACTGAAACAACAATATTTTTCTCACGGTACAGCTTACCGATCAAAGCGATCATTTGTTCCGCGATTTCTTCACGGTTTTTCCAGCGACCTTGGTGCTCTGCGTGTAGGGCGATGATAGTCTCTTTGCTCACAGATACGTCCTCTAATTAATTGTATATCTAGGCATAAAATTCAAAACCCGACAATTGTAATGGAATTGGCGGCAAGATTGAATCAAAAGCTGTCTAAGACCGCTCTATTTTGCTATATATTCAGTATAAATTTGCAAAATAGTTGTAATTATTTTTATGATTTCGCACCTAAATCTTTAAAAAACGCTATTTTTCATATAAAAAAGAGCAAGTTATCTGTTTGTTGCTTTATCAGACAAATTTTACCGACTGATAATAATATTTTTTTGCTATTCCAGCCGGTCCTGATAGTTCTGGACATTTTTTTGCAAGGCCCGCTCCTGCCGTTTCTGTTTCAGTACATGCAGTACACCTTCAATCACCAGCAGCAATACCGCCAGCCAGATTGGAATGTAGGTCAGCCATTCATCGGCTTCAACACGCTCGCCCAGCATCATCGAGGCGAAAGCCAGCAACACCGGTTCCAGATAGCTAAGCAAACCAAAAATCACAAAAGGCAAATAACGGCTGGCCAGAATATAACTGCCCAAACCTAAGGCACTTAAAAAGCCCAGTCCCAGCACAGCCCAGATCAGATGCGAGTAATTCAACAGCAATGCCATGCTGTCGCTATAAACAAAGCCCAGATAAAACGCGACTGGTAAAATCAGGAACAGATCCCACCAGAAACCGCCTAAATTGTCGGTTTTAAACTGACGGCGTAAAAAGAAATACAAAGGATAAGCCAGCGCCACATACACAGTTTCCCAGGCCACACTACCAATGCGCCAGATTTCATGTCCGACGCCCAGTACGGCTAGCGCCACCGCCAGCATTTGCCAGCTGGACAGTTTTTCCTTATACAGCACACAGCCAACCAGCACCATCACCAGTGGCAACAGGAAATAACCGAGCGACACTTCCAGACCACGGCCGTTAATTGGCCCCCATAAAAACAGCCACAGTTGCGTGGTACATAAGAACGAACTGATCAGCAGCCACAGCAATAAAAGCGGCTGTTGTAGCACCCGCCTGAAAATCTCGGCCACATGCTTTAAATCACCACTCCACCACATAAACAGGGTGATAAAAGGCAAGGTGGACAGCATGCGCCAGGCAAAAGTTTCTTCACTGTCTAAAGGTTGCAGAAACTGGGTATAGAAATACAGCACACCAAAAGTGATGGATGCCAATACAGACAAAGCAACGCCTTTATACATCTTTCACTCCTGATCTTTGCCGAGCGCTGATTATACTCAGTTCATCTCCGGAAAACTCTGTTCGTGCATGAATTATTGACCGAAAAATAAAAAACCATGCCGGAGCATGGTGTATTTTTAGTAGGAGATTGCTTTAACGGGCTGTCTGTTTGGTGTGAATAATATCATCCAGGTTATAGCCTAAAGATTTGGCATATTCGAGATATTCATTGATCACTTCGGGATTGGCCTGCGGGGTACGCGACAACACCCACATATATTTGCGATGTGGCTCACCGACCAGCACGGTCTGATAATCTTCATCCAGTTTTAGCACCCAGTAATCACCGCGACCAATTGGCATCCAGCGGATAAATTCTGGCAGGAAGCTGACTTTCAGTTTGGTATTAAACGGCGCATTTTGTACAAAGGCTTCACCAATAGAGACGGTTTGTTCGCCATTTTTGGTGATACAGCGATTATCGACCTTGATATTGCCATTTTCATTTAAGGTATAGGTCGCCGTGACATCCCGATCACATTTATTCTGGAAGGACATCGGTTTACGTGCCACCTCATACCAGACCCCTAGGTAACGATCCAATTCCACTTTTTCAACGGTGGGTAGTGGCTCTTTCTGGGCATAAGCCATGGTGGCCAGCCCTAAACCGACCAGCACTGCCCCGCCTACGGCAATTTTTGCCAATTTATAACTCGCTTTAGGGAGATTATTCGTTTTCATCAGGTCACCTTATAGCTTCAATATTGTTCTGGAGTTCTCAGCATACTTGGCTAAATTAACGGTAAATTCAGGTATTTACTGTTGTGTTATGTAAGGAGTTTTTTAACAGTTCCCACACTTTTCTTTACTGCAGCATTTGTGCCTTCAAACGAATAATTTCATCACGCAGACGTGCGGCCTGTTCAAACTGCAATTCTTTTGAGGCTTTGAGCATCTCTTTTTCCAGCTTGGCCACATGCTTGGCAAACAGTTTCGGGTCCGACACGATATGCCGTTCATCCGCGGTTAATGCCAAGGTTTGTGCTGCCATCTGCTCATCAATTACATCTTCTTCCAGCACCTCGCCGGTATCAATTTCTTTAATGACCTGACGCACAGCACTGCGCGGAGTAATACCATGTAGCTGGTTAAATTCAATTTGCTTGGCACGGCGACGTTCAGTTTCATCAATGGCTTTTTGCATGGAATCGGTTATCCGGTCGGCATATAAAATTGCTTTGCCGGCAATATTCCGCGCAGCACGACCAATAGTCTGAATCAGCGAACGTTCGGAACGCAGGAAGCCTTCCTTGTCGGCATCCAGAATCGCCACCAGCGAGACTTCAGGCATGTCCAGACCTTCACGCAGCAGGTTAATCCCCACCAGCACATCATAAATCCCGGTGCGCAGCTCATGAATAATCTTGACCCGCTCGACCGTATCAATATCGGAGTGCAGATAGGCCACTTTAATGCCGTATTCTTTTAAATAGGAACTTAAATCTTCGGCCATGCGCTTGGTTAAGGTCGTGACCAGAACCCGCTCGTTTTTATCTTTACGCAGGTTAATTTCCGACAGGACATCATCGACCTGGGTCAGCACCGGACGGATTTCAATTTCCGGATCAATCAAACCGGTTGGACGCACCACCTGCTCGACAATCTGCTCGGCTTTTTCCAGTTCATACTGCGCCGGTGTGGCACTGACATAAATGGTGCTTGGAATAATCCGTTCCCATTCTTCAAATTTCATTGGCCGGTTATCCAGCGCGCTTGGTAAACGGAAACCATAATTGACCAGGTTTTCCTTACGCGAACGGTCCCCTTTATACATGGCACCAATTTGCGGCACGGTAACATGCGACTCATCAATAATCAGCAAGGCATCATCCGGCACATAATCAAACAGGGTTGGTGGCGCTTCACCGGCCGGACGACCGGATAAATGACGGGAATAGTTTTCAATGCCGTTGGTATAGCCGAGCTGCTGCATCATTTCCAGATCATAACGGGTACGCTGCTCAATACGCTGTGCTTCCAGCAGCTTGTCATGTGCACGGAAAAAGCCTAAACGTTCTTTCAGTTCTTCACGAATAGTTTCAATGGCGCGCTGCAAATGGTCTTTGGGCGTGACATAGTGGCTTTTCGGGTAGATGGTGACGCGTGGCACTTTGCGGATCATTTTGCCGGTCAGCGGATCAAACCAGCGGATCGAATCAACCTCATCATCAAACAGTTCAATCCGGATGGCATTCTGCTCCGATTCTGCCGGAAAAATATCAATAATTTCACCGCGAATCCGGTAGGTCCCGCGCAAAAACTCTAGTTCATTGCGGCTATATTGCATTTCCACCAGCCGGCGGATGATGTCTTCACGTTGAATCCGGTCGCCCTGCACCACATGCAGCAACATGCTCATATAGGCATTCGGATCACCCAGACCGTAAATAGCCGATACCGATGCCACAATAATCGAGTCACGACGTTCCAGTAATGCCCGCGTCGCCGACAGTCGCATCTGGTCAATGTGATCATTAATGGCAGCATCTTTTTCAATAAAGGTATCGGAAGATGGCACATAGGCTTCCGGCTGATAGTAGTCATAATAACTGACAAAATATTCAACCGAGTTATGCGGGAAAAAGGCTTTAAATTCGCCGTAGAGCTGGGCCGCCAGAGTCTTGTTATGCGCCATCACAATAGTTGGCCGCTGTAACTGGGCAATCACGTTGGCCATGGTATAGGTCTTGCCGGAACCGGTTACCCCCAGCAGCAACTGATCATGCATGCCCTTTTGAATTCCCTGCACCAGCTTTTCAATGGCCTGCGGCTGATCTCCAGCAGGTTGATAATGGGTAACCAATTCAAAAGGTTGATGATCACTCACGGATAGCGTACTCATACAGATCGAAAAAAATAGTCTAACAGATTCAGCCTATTATCTGGCTTCAGATTGTAATTTTTGTACACTTTCTTGTCACCGGCAGCATCGGCAAGGTTCTGTTTTTAGTCCGCAGTGCAACTGAAATAAAGACCTTCACCCGCTGCTGTTTGGCACACTCTCACCAGACATACCCAGATCAAAGCAAAATCTTCATGTGAAACAGAAAAACACCCTCGTCTTGTGCTTTTTCACTTGATTCTGCCCCGCTTCACGGGCAACATGAACACAAGGGATCACATAGATTTAATGACAATGACTTACCGATATCATGATGAAAGTATTATTAAAAGCTTGCCTGAAGATACGATTTTTGTCTTTGGCAGTAATCTGGCGGGTGATCATGCCGGCGGTGCAGCGCGCACTGCCCTGCAACACTTTGGCGCCGTGCGCGGCGTAGGGCGTGGCTGGGCCGGACAAAGCTTTGCCATTCCAACCATGAACGAGCATTTGCAGCAAATGCCGCTGTCGCAAATTCAGCACTATATAGATGACTTTAAAACCTATACCAAAAATCATCCGAAAATGAAGTATTTTCTGACTTCAATTGGCTGTGGTATTGCCGGTTATAAAGTCGAGGAAATCGCCCCGATGTTTAAAGGCATTTCCCACAATGTGATTTTCCCGGCCTCCTTCCGGCCTTTTGTCGAGAAATCTTTACCGAAACTGAACCAGCATTTTCTGCATACCATTTTTCGTGATCCGGTGATTTTTGCCAGCAATCCGGATGAGCTGATTGAAGTACTGGCTTTAAATGACAATGAAAAAAGTCTGGCTAAAATTTTGCTGAATACCCAGATGTACCCGACCGACAGCAATGGCCGTGACCGGATTTTTGAAATTGAAGATATTTTATATGGCCTGAAAGACAAGGTCTTCGAATGGCAAAGCAACTCTGAAGGTTCCATGCTGTTTGGCGGGGTGATTCTAGCCTTACTGGAACTGTATAGTATTAATGAACAGGATTTTGCCGAAGTCTGGCATGGTCAACGTGAAATTACCCCACCGCGTCCGGCGCATCGGGCCAAAAAATAATCCCTCTTTTTAATACCAGAGCAGCCGGCCACTGAGCCGGCCGCTTTTTAATTCAGTGATGCAAATCACATTTATAAAAATAAACACAATTCTTATCACATAATAAAAAACTTGATTATAATTCTATTTTTCATTCACTAGAATAATCGAGCTTCAGACTATGACAATACTGGACACGCCTGTTTTTACCCTTGCGCCGATTGCCCTGTGGCTGGAAGACTTTAGTGAAATTAAAAAACAGTTTGAGCTGTGGCGCGCATAAGGCATTCAGGATTTACGTGGCTATTTACTGGAAGATCCAAGCCGTGTCATTGAATGTGCCCGTAAAATTAAAATTCTGAGCGTAAACCAGAAAACCCTGGAACTGTATGAAGCCCAAGATCTGCAGCATTTAATTAGCAACCTGGAGCAGATTTTTAAAGGTGATATGGCCAGTACCCATATTGATGAGCTGATCAGCTTGTGGGAAGGTCAAACCGAATTTTCCAGTCAGGCGGTCAATTACAGCCTGAACGGTAAACGGCTGGATATCCAGTTACGCGGCACCGTAGTCCCTTCACATGAGCATGACCTGTCTTTGGTGCTGGTCAGTACCGAAAACATTACCCCTTATACCGCAGCGCGCCGGCAGGCAGATCAGCAGCGTTTACTGGCTGAATCGCGCTTTGTCTATTCTCCCACCTCCTTGTGGGTGGAAGATTTTAGCCGGATTAAAAGCCGGCTCGATCAGCTGCGCCATTTGGGCATAGATGATTTCAATACCTTTTTAGATGTGCATCCGGATTTTATCCAGCAATGTATCCGCGATGTACTGATTATTGATGTCAATCAGGCCACGCTGGATTTATTTGGCGCCCCGGACAAAAACACCCTGCTGCAAAATATTCATAAAATTTTTGCCGGTGAAATGCAGCATACGTTCAGGGAACAGCTGATCGAGCTCTGGAACGGCAATATTCACCATCAGCGTGAAGCCATCAATTATGCGCTGGATGGCAGCATCCGCCATGTATTGCTGCAATTTACCGTATTTCCCGGCTATGAAGAGGACTGGAGCACGGTTCAGGTGGCCTTGACCGATATTACCGCGCGTAAAAAAGCCGAAAATTATCTGGAATATCTGGGCAAGCATGATGTGCTGACCAAGCTGCTGAATCGCTCGCATTATAGCGAAGAAGTGAATCGCTTAGAGCGCAGCAGTCTACGGCCTGTATCCAGTATCTATATTGATATGAATGGCTTAAAAGTTGTGAATGATGCCTTTGGCCATGATAGCGGTGATGATCTGCTCAGACGCACCGGTGAACTGCTGAATCAGCTTGTCCAGAATACCCAGTACAGTGCCTGCCGCATTGGTGGTGATGAATTTGTGATTTTGCTGCCGGG
Organism: Acinetobacter sp. AND/436; assembly: GCF_049546925.1. NCBI lineage: Bacteria > Pseudomonadati > Pseudomonadota > Gammaproteobacteria > Moraxellales > Moraxellaceae > Acinetobacter > Acinetobacter sp. AND/436. The sequence goes on along the minus strand of NZ_JBMXBO010000002.1, from coordinate 210,140 downwards.
TGCCGATGAGATTGCCCTGCACAACTGTTTGGCAGGCTTGCAGGAACTGCTGTTAATTGACTGTCAGTTTCATGGTAATCAGATGCTGAATCTGTCGATTGGGTCTGCGACCACACTACCACAGGAAAGTATTGAAGAGATGCTAAAACGCGCCGATCAGGCCATGTACACCCAAAAACGCGCCTATTATGTCCAGTTTGACCGGCGTGAAACCCAGGATTAAACCCATCAAGCGCCCATAAAAAATGCCACAGAACGTGGCATTTTTCTTAGCGTTTACCCATAGATTTACGGGTCCCACGTGGTGGTGGAAACAGCTTGTCGGCATAACCTTCATCTTTAGGACGAACCTGATTATGCAAGGCATCCATCTGGGCTTTTTCTTCCGCAGATGGCATTGGGAATGGGAGTTTTACCACAGGTTTTTTTGAAGTAGGCTGCTGCTTACTCATGACGATAACTCAAATCAAATTAGCGCTATTTTAAGGTTTTTTGCAGTCAGAAGCGAGCCTCCGGCTTTTTATTCTCAAAAATGCCTTATTTTGAGGCGCAGAAGCACAAATTTCGTGATTTTTTATTAATTTGTTGAGATTTTAAACGACGAAGTGACTATTTTTGAGCTAAGATAGTGTGCTTTTTATTTTTTAATCCCTATAAGAAGGAATACTGCCGTGGACGTACGTCTCTCTGATCGTGTAAATGCCATCAAACCGTCCCCAACGCTTGCTGTGACAAACAAAGCTGCTGAATTGAAAGCTGCTGGTCATAACGTAATTGGCTTGGGTGCAGGCGAACCGGATTTCGATACACCACAACACATCAAAGATGCAGCAATTGCAGCGATTAACAACGGTTTTACCAAATATACCGCTGTTGACGGTACGCCAGGCCTGAAAAAAGCCATTATTGCGAAACTAAAACGTGACAATAACCTTGACTACCAAGCCAACCAGATTCTGGTGTCTTGCGGTGGTAAACAATCATTCTTTAACTTGGCACTTGCACTGTTAAACAAAGGTGATGAAGTGATCATCCCTGCGCCATTCTGGGTAAGCTATCCAGATATGGTCATCATCGCTGAAGGCGTGCCAGTGATTGTAAAATGTGGCGAAGAACAACGCTTCAAAATCACTCCTGCTCAGTTAGAAGCAGCCATCACAGACAAAACCCGTTTAGTGGTACTGAACAGCCCGTCTAACCCGACAGGTATGATCTACACCAAAGCTGAACTGGAAGCTCTGGCTGAAGTACTGCGTAAATACCCAGAAGTGTATATCGCATCTGACGACATGTACGAACCAATCCGCTGGGATGACGAGTTCTACAACATCGCTACTGTTGCACCAGACCTGTATGACCGCACTATCGTGTTAAACGGTGTGTCTAAAGCCTATGCCATGACTGGCTGGCGTATCGGCTATGCAGCGGGCCCTGCTAAATTGATCGGCGCGATGAAAAAAATCCAGTCTCAGTCTACGTCTAACCCGACGTCTATTTCACAAGTAGCTGCAGAAGCTGCATTAAACGGTCCTCAAGACGTTCTACAACCAATGATTGAAGCGTTTAAACGCCGTCATGACCTGGTGGTAAACGGCCTGAACGACATCAAAGGTATTTCTTGCTTACCTGCAGATGGTGCGTTCTATGCTTACGCCAACATCAAACCACTGATTCGTGCTAAAGGCTTAAAATCTTGCACAGAATTCTCTGCATGGTTACTGGAAGAAACGGGCGTGGCCGTGGTTCCAGGTGATGCATTCGGTTTAGGCGGTTTCATGCGTATCTCTTATGCAACGGCTGATGAAGTGCTGGTAGATGCGTTAGCGCGTATCAAGAAAGCGGCGGATTCAATCGAAGGCGTTGATGAAGCGATTGCGTCGATCGAAGCTGAAAAAGCTGCTCAATAATCTCTTCTGAGCAATAAAAAAACCGCGACCTGTTCGCGGTTTTTTTATGGCCTGATTTAACTCTAAACGCTCAATTCAGCGGACCATAGATAACGGATAGATGGCCTTTTTCAGCGCCTGAATGAGCTGACTGCGTGAGATGTCAGGACGGTCTGTACCCTTATAAATACAGTAATATTTAAAGGCACTATCCAGACTCACCCGCAGTTCTTTTTGTTCAGAAGCCGACCAGACCCGGCAGCGGTTACTACCCGACAAGGCACTGCCGGCAAGCTGATACAGGTATAAATCCTGGCTGCGCTGTAATGGCGTGCGGGTTGCATGATCCGGATGCTCTGAAAGCTGGAAACATGGCCCATTGATCAGCCATTTTTCACTAAACCACAGCTGCAGCAAATCGCCCAGATACAGATCGACATGCCCGACTGGCCATATGTTGATATAGGCCGAAGCAACAGGCGTATAATAATCTGCTGGATTGCTGATAAGAGAAAGGTAGTTGTCTTTGTAAAAATTGAGATTTGCAAAAATTTCAGGGATGCTGAGCGTATTCATTCGCTGTCTCCGATTTAGCCATTTTTGTGCTGGCAAGTTGGTTTAAATCCACACTGTTTAACCATTTGGTCAAACGACTTTCTGGATTTAATCTAACAACAGATTTTTTGCTTTGCAAGATTTTTTCGTGTTTTATTTTATTTTGCACAAATAAAAAGCATATAAACTTTAAATGTAAAAAAGATGACAGTTTTCGCTTGACCCCTGCTGAAATCCCTCTATAATCGCATTCAGATTCTCCCATAGCTCAGTCGGTAGAGCGACGGACTGTTAATCCGCAGGTCCCTGGTTCGAGCCCAGGTGGGAGAGCCAAATTCAAGAAAGCCCAAGCATTTAAGACTTGGGCTTTTTTATTGCCAAAATTTATAGCTTTCAATCTTTTTAATTCCTACAGCGATTCACATCTGAAGGTTATAAAAAAAGAAGATTAGGATCTTCCCGAGCGATCTAATGGCGAGACGTCAATCGCCAGATCAGCAGAGCATCTATCTTCAAAAACAGGTAAATCAGCCCTGATTCCCCTTCTCACAGCCATAAAAAAACGGAACCGAAGTCCCGTTTTCTCTCAAAAAATATTGACTGTTTCAAGCTGCCTGCGCCGGCACACCGCTATGGAAACGGAAAGTATCATCCGGGCTTAAAATCAGATTTTTTTCCACTTCACGAATATGCTGAATCCGGCCCTGAATATCTTCTTCCGGATTTTTTAGCTTGGCAGTTTTGGCAACGTCCAATGCTAGTGCCAGATAATCTTCATAATGACGCGATTCAGATTTCAGCAAATAGCGGTAGTAACGCCCCAGCTCTTCATCAACATGCGGTGCCAAGGCATAAAACCGCTCGCAGGAACGCGCTTCTACAAAGGCGCCAATCACCAGTACATCAATTAACGCTTCTGGCTCGTAGGTACGGATTTCTTTGCGTAAGCCGCCAGCATAACGACCTGCGCTTAAGCCTTTCCACTCCTGTCCGCGTTTGTTCATGAATTCCAGCACCTGTTCATAGTGCAGCATTTCTTCACGAACCAGTTGCGCCAGCTTGACCTGCAAATCGGTAAAGAAGCTGTAGCGGAACATCAGGTTCATGGCTGTACCGGCGGCTTTTTTCTCGCAGTTAGCATGATCCTGCATCAGGATTTCCAGATTATTCAGTGCTTCGTCCAGCCAGGCTTGCGGGGTTTCACAGCCCAGGAAGCCGATCACCGGCTTCATGAGCTCATCATAATTGATTGTCGACATACAAAAACTTCAAGATTATCGTGCAGCTTTAATCGCTGCTTTCATTTGCTGTACAGCTTGGGCCAGACCCACAAACACCGCATCGGCAATGAGCGAGTGACCAATATTCAGTTCGTGAATTTGCGGAATTGCGGCAATCGGCGTCACGTTATCTAAATTCAGGCCATGGCCGGCATTCACCACCAGACCTTTGGCCGCGGCATATTCGGCACCTTTCACAATACGTTCCAGCTCAGCCTGCTGCGCCTCTGCGGTTTCAGCATCGGCGTAGGCACCGGTATGAATTTCAATGGTTGGTGCACCACAAGCAACTGCGGCATCAATCTGGGCAAAGTCAGCATCAATAAACAGGGATACATCACAACCCAGAACAGAGAGAGCCTGCGTTGCCGCTTTTACCGCAGCAAAATTACCGACCACATCCAGTCCACCTTCAGTGGTGACTTCCTGGCGTTTTTCCGGAACAAAGCAAACATGATGCGGTTTGATTTCTTTGGCGAACTCGACCATTTCATCAGTCACCGCCATTTCCAGATTCATGCGGGTTTTCAGCAATGGACGCATACGACGCACATCATCATCCTGAATATGACGACGATCTTCACGCAGATGCAAGGTAATACCCTCTGCACCAGCCTGTTCACAAATCAGTGCGGCATTGACCGGATCTGGGTAAGTGGTGCCACGTGCTTGTCGCAATGTTGCAACATGGTCAATATTTACACCAAGTAATGCAGCCATACTCTTTTCCTAATTACGATTGTGTTTGGGAGTTCTGTATCCACAATTGACGACTTTTTAACGGCCGATCTCCCAGCAGGGAGCTGATCATCTGCCGATATAATTTAGACAGTAATTGTAACTGTTCTGGATTAAAATCCCTACCCTTTTCATGGTCACGCATACTCAAAATCTGCGCGCCACTTAAACCAGAACGGGAAGCCTGCGCCGTTGGCATAAAGCCTTCATTTAATAAAAACTGGTACTGCTGCGTTGCACCAATCGGCTGCTGGTTGGCATCCACTTCAAAGTCGATGGCATAACCCAGTTCTTGCAGCAACACATGCTCAAACTGGCGCAGAATCTGTCTTAAAAAGCTGTTCGGCTGCGGATGGCTCGACAGCTGCTGCAATTGCTGCAAAGTCGTGGCATATTGCAGAAAAGTCTCGGGCATCTCGACTTCGAGCGGACACAGACGCAGCAAAATTTCATTCAGATAAAAACCGGAGAAAAAGGCATCGCCAAAGAAAAATACGGGCTGGTTGATAATTTCCAGTTTGGTAAAATTTTTCAGTTCAGATTTACCCGAGGCCTGTAGGCTAATCGGTTGATATTGTGGTGGCGGGGTTTGTCTTAAAATACCATCAATCCGCCCATATTCCTGGGTAAACAGATGCACAATATGACTACGCTCGCGGTATTTACGATGATGGATCAGGTAGCCATGCAAGACTTCATTACGCATGCGGGCAGGATATCAGCCTAATCATCTTTCTTTTTGCTTTCATCTTCTTCATCCCCATCGGGAATGACTGCACCGACCACAGCGGCCGTGCCTTTGACCACGCCTTTGGTGGTTTTATAGGCCACTTTAACCGGAACTGTAACCACCTTATGAATACAGCCTTGCAGCATGAACATGCAGGCTAAAATCACAGCAATTTTGGTCATTACAGTTCCTCGTTTCATGGCTTAGATATCGCTATATCCCAAGCTTTTTAATGCACGTTCATCATCTGACCAGCCACCTTTGACTTTCACCCAAAGCGTGAGCATGATTTTCTGTTCGAACATTTTTTCCATATCGACACGGGCATCCATCCCGATTTTTTTCAGCTTAGCACCTTTTTCACCAATCACAATGGCTTTTTGCCCCGGACGGTCTACAAAGATGGTGGCATCAATATAGGTACAAGCCGGTTTCATACGACCGGTTTTTTCATTTAAAGCCGGCTCTTCGGTTTTAAATGATTCAATCTGTACGGTTAAATCGTATGGCAGTTCTTCACCGAGCTGACGCATGATTTTTTCACGAATAATTTCAGAGGCCAGGAAGCGCTCGGAACGGTCGGTAACCTGATCAAATGAATATAGCGGTGGCTGGAATGGCAGATACTGCTCAATGGTGTCACGCAGATGTTCCAGATTGGCACCACGCAGCGCAGATACCGGTACAATTTCTGCGAAGTTCATCAGCTTGGCGCGCTCCTGAATCAGCGGCAGCGCCTGATTTTTATTCTCGAAGGTATCCAGTTTATTGATCACCAGAATGACTGGCATGTCTGCATTTTTCAATTTCTCCAGTACGAGTTCATCGTTCTGGGTCCATTTTTGTGCATCGACGACGAATAATACCAGGTTCACATCACGCAGCGCCGAGTGCGCGGCACGGTTCATCATTTTGTTGATGGCACGCACTTCTTTTTTGTGCATCCCCGGGGTATCGACATAGACCGCCTGAGATTTTTCACGCGAATCAATCCCGACAATTTTATAGCGGGTGGTTTGCGGCTTACGTGAAGTAATAGACAGTTTTTGACCCAACAAGTGGTTCATCAGGGTAGATTTACCCACGTTTGGCCGGCCCACAATGGCCACAAATCCGCTACGGTAATCCGATGGAATTTCCTGACCTTGTGAACTGAAGAATTGATTGATTAAATCGTGGCTGTCGCTTTGCGACTCGTGATCAGCATCGTTGTGATCGGAATGGATTGTCATTGAGACGTTTGCTCCAAGAGTTTTAAAATTTCCGCGGCAACTGCCTGCTCGGCAAAGCGGCGGCTAGAACCTTCACCTTTCATTACCGGTAAAGCATCGACCCGGCATTCCACCTTGAAATGCTGGTTCGGGGCATCACCCTGAATATCTACAACCTCGTAAACTGGGAGAGGTTTTTTACGTGCTTGTAAATACTCTTGTAGGCGTGATTTTGGATCTTTGAGCTGATCGGTCGGCTCAATATGATCCAGATAAGGCACGTACCATTTTAACACAATCGTCTGTAGCAGGTTTAAATCCCCACAGTCGATATAAATCGCACCAATAATCGCCTCGACTGCATCTGCAAGTATAGACTCGCGATGATGACCGCCTGATTTCAATTCACCGGTACTGAGAATTAAATTTTGACTGAGTTTTAAATCATTGGCGATTTTACCCAGCGCTTCCTGACGCACCAGCGTTGCGCGCATACGGGTCAGCCGCCCTTCGTTTTCCTGCGGATAGGCGGTGTAGAGATAATTGGCAATAATCATCCCTAAAAGTGAATCGCCTAGAAATTCTAGGCGTTCATAGTTGTGTTTGTGACTGACCGAACGATGCGTCAGCGCCAGCTTGAGCAGATCCGGCTGTTTAAACTGGTATCCGATGCGGCTGGCCAAACGCGTTTCATTGAGCTTGGACTGAGCTTTGATCAAAACTTTTCTCGAATTTCATGACAATATCAATATTCAATAAGAACGGTTTTCTTATCTCATAGTCTTTCTTCACCTGTAGACCATCTACATTGGTGACCTGGGCAACATCCGCAAATTTAATATCACGAATATTGTTCATACTTAAACGCTTATCCATTTCCCCAATGAATTTTTGCGGACTCAGGTTTTTGGGTCCATGAATCAACTGCTCTTTAATCTGGTTATCCAGCATTCGATCATCGAAATACGGTCCCCAAACCGCAACTGCAATTTTTGCCATAAAAGCAAAACCAATAATTGCAACCAGAATTGCAATATACGATGCCCCTTGTTGATGACGCATTTTGTTATTTTCCTAATGGATGATTTTAATCTATGCTGCCGTTTCGGCTAAAAGACGGCAATTTAAAACCAGGCTCTTTGTGCATCCAGATATAGACGGCACGGCCGGTCAGGTTTTCTTCAGGTACAAAACCCCAGAAACGGCTGTCAGCACTCTGATCGCGGTTATCCCCTAACGCGAAGTAATGACCTTCTGGAACTTTGACTTCCCAATATAAACCATTTGTAGAAGCATATTTACCATTTTCGACATAATTAATAAAGGGTGCCTGACGCGCCACGTTTACGCCTTCCAGTTCACGCATGGTAAAAGTATGCTTGCCTAAAGTTTCCTGATGGTAAATCGAGTTGGGTGTATCGAGGCTGTCTTTTTCACGGCTAAATTCCAGTGCAACTTTCTGCACCTTTTCGCCGTTAATGGTAAATTGGCCATGATCATAAACAATATGATCACCCGGTAAACCCACAATCCGCTTAATGTAGCTAATGCTTGGTTGTGGCGGATAACGGAACACCGCCACATCACCGCGTTCTGGCGAACCGGTATCAATAATTTTGCTGTTGACGATTGGCAAACGCACGCCATAGTCAAATTTATTTACCAGAATAAAATCCCCGGTCTCCAGGGTTGGCACCATTGAATCTGACGGGATATTAAACGGCTCATATAAAAACGAACGCAGCACCAGCACAACGGCCAGTACCGGCCAGAAGTCATACGCCCATGTGATAATGAAATTTTCATTGCCCCGCCCTTTGGTCTGTCTTTGCTTGAAGACAAATTTATCCAGCAACCACACAGCAATAAAAAACAGCGTGGCAGGAACGAGGATCAAATTAAAATCAAAATCCATGGGCGTTTATCCTTCTAATCTTATTAGCGTTCGACTTTTAATACAGCTAAGAACGCTTCTTGTGGGATTTCAACGCTACCCACTTGCTTCATACGTTTCTTACCTTCTTTCTGCTTGGCCAGCAGTTTCTTCTTACGCGACACGTCACCGCCATAACATTTGGCCAATACGTTCTTACGCATGGCTTTTACCGTTGAACGGGCAATGATTTGCGCACCAATGGCCGCCTGAATTGCGACATCAAACATCTGACGTGGAATCAGGTCTTTCATTTTTTCAACCAGTGCAATACCACGATGACGGGCATCCTGACGGTGACAGATCATTGCCAGCGCATCGACTTTTTCACCGTTAATCAAGACATCGACTTTCACCAGCGATGAACTTTCAAAACGCACGAAGTTGTAATCTAGTGATGCAAAACCACGTGAGCAGGATTTCAATTTATCAAAGAAATCCATCACCACTTCGGCCATTGGAATTTCAAAGGTAATGGATACCTGATTACTCATGAATTTCATGTCTTTTTGCACACCACGACGCTCGATACACAAGGTCATGACGTTACCCAAGTATTCTTGCGGCACCAGAATGTGACATTCGGCAATCGGTTCACGTAAGTCTTCAACGGTGGAACCGTCTGGCATTTTCGATGGACTGTCGATGTACACGGTCTGGCCATTTTTCATTACGGCTTCATAAATAACCGTAGGCGCAGAAGAAATCAGGTCCAGATCGTATTCACGTTCTAAACGTTCCTGAACGATTTCCATGTGCAGCATACCAAGGAAGCCACAGCGGAAACCAAAACCGAGCGCATCCGAACTTTCTGGTTCAAAGAACAGCGCCGAGTCATTGATTTGCAGCTTTTGCAGTGCTTCACGGAACGGTTCAAAATCGCTGGCATCAATCGGGAACAAACCGGCATAGACCTGCGGTTTTACTTTCTTGAAGCCCGGTAACACTTCCACTTCTGGCGTGGTTGCCAAAGTGATGGTATCGCCGACTGGTGCACCAAAAATGTCTTTAATGCCGGCAATCACGAAGCCGACTTCGCCCGCTTCCAGAATATCGGTTTCAGTATGTTTCGGATTGAAAATACCCACCGAGGTAATGATGTGCGTTTGACCGGTTGATTTCATCAACATCTTGTCGCCTTTACGCACACGTCCCTGCTTCACACGCACCAGAGACACAACGCCCAGGTAGTTATCAAACCATGAGTCGACGATTAAAGCTTGCAATGGCGCATCACGATCACCGGTTGGTGCTGGAATGACATCGACCAGACGCTCTAACACACCCGCAATCCCCAGACCGGTTTTGGCTGAACAGGTCGGCGCATCGGTTGCTTCAATACCAATAATATCTTCAATTTCCTGAATCACACGTTCAGGCTCTGCTTGCGGCAGGTCAATCTTGTTCAGAATTGGTAAAACTTCCAGCCCTTGCTCAATCGCGGTATAGCAGTTGGCAACCGATTGTGCTTCTACGCCCTGGGCAGCATCAACCACCAGTAGTGCGCCTTCACACGCTGCCAGTGAACGTGAAACTTCATAAGAAAAGTCAACGTGTCCCGGGGTGTCAATGAAATTTAACTGGTATTCCTGACCATTCGGATGGGTATAGTACAAGGTCACCGAAGTCGCTTTAATGGTAATCCCACGTTCACGCTCAAGTTCCATTGAGTCCAGTACTTGCGCCTGCATTTCGCGATCCTGCAAACCGCCACAGGTCTGAATGAAACGATCCGCAAGGGTCGACTTGCCATGATCGATATGTGCAATGATCGAGAAGTTACGAATGTTTTTAATATCAACAGATTTTTTAGCTTGCGCCATGGGCTACCTTAAAAAATAACGCGCTATGCAAACCAGATTCAGTGCACAGCAAAAGCCGAATAGAAATTGCGAAGGATTATAGCAGATGGATTTTTTAAAGTATCCAAAATAATGCAAAGCTTTTCGGCCCGGCCGGTTTTAGATCATCCGATACAAACCGGCCAGTGACGATGCTTATGCCGGCTGTGGCGGATACTGGTTAAAATCCATCGGATTCAGATCGGCTGGAATAGGCTGATACGCCTGGGAAAAACTTGGCGACATGCGTTTTGGACGGCCGCTGTCTATTTCCACACAGGCCCATTTGGTCTGCGCGACAAACAGCACGCTCTGGTCCTGCGGACGATAAAACACATACTGGCGAAACAGGTACAGCGCATTAATTTCACTGAGCCAGGTTCTTAAAATCAGCTCTTCACCGGCAAATGCAGCCTTGCGATACTGCACATGATGCTCTACCGCCACCATGGCATGTTTCATTTCCAGAAACTGCGCCATGCCCAGGCCTAAGGTTTCAATATGGGCGCTGGCCACATCCTGCATCCACTGCACATAAACCACGTTGTTGACATGGCCCAGACTGTCAATATGCTCGGGTTGAACCTGAAGTTTTAAATCAAAAAATGTACTGCTCATGCTCTGTTACTGTACTGTGGTATCGGGTATCGAGGCCCCTAGTCTACTGAAAATTGGCCCTGGATAAATTGAAAAATAAAAAAACCACAGCAGGCTGTGGTTTTTAACTGGCTCAGATCAGGAAATTCGCATACCGACAATGGCACGTTGTCCCTGACGGATTAAGGTCACACGCGCCACGCTGCCCTTTTTCAGCTGCGAAACCGCCTGAACAAAACTGTTGCTGTCGGTGACTGGGCTATTGTTCAGCTGTACGATGACATCACCCGGTAAAATTCGCGACTGCGCTGCAATACTGCCCGGACGGACTTCCTGAATCAGCACGCCGCCTTTAATTTCCAGCTGACGCATTTCTGCTGCTGACAGGTTCCGGATTGCGACCCCAAGTACCGGGCCTTTATTCTGACTTGGCGTAACATTGCTCTTGGCCGGGGTGTCATCCGGTGCAGTACTTAAAGTAGCCGAGATATTCCGGCGACGGTCATCGCGTAAAACTTCCAGCTGGATGGTCTGTTTAGGTGCAGTACGGTTCAGATAATTGAGTAATTCGCTGGTGCGCGAAATTGGGGTACCGTTGTATTTTAAGATTACATCACCGGCACGCAGTCCGGCTTTGGCGGCTGGAGAATCCAGTGCCACCTGGGTAATTAATGACCCTTCCGGTTTATCCAGCCGATACGATTCTGCCAGCGTCCGGTCAATATCCTGCAGGCTCACGCCTAAATAGGAACGGGTGACTTTACCATGCTGTTTTAACTGGTCTGCCACTTCCATCGCCACATCAATCGGAATCGAGAAAGACAGGCCCATATAGCCGCCCGTTCCACTAAAGATGCGCGAGTTGACCCCAACCACTTCACCGCGCTGGTTAAATAGCGGTCCACCCGAGTTACCCGGGTTTAAGGCAACGTCAGTCTGAATAAACGGTACCGAGGTTTCCCCCATCATGTTACGCATTTTGGCACTGACAATACCAGCAGAGGCGGAATAGTCAAAACCAAATGGTGAACCAATTGCCAGCACCGGCTCACCGACTTTCAGGCGATCGACATTACCGGTACGCAGTTCAGGGAAGTTGCTGCCAGATACCTTCAGCAAAGCCACATCGGTCCGTTCATCACTGCCGACCACGGTAGCATCAATTTCACGGCGATCATTCAGAACAATGGTGACTTTGGAGGCATTTTCAATCACATGGTGGTTAGTGAGCAGGTAGCCATCTTTGCTGATAAAGAAGGCACTGCCATAACCGGTTTTTTCCTGTGGCGCCTGACGCTGCGGAATCACCACCCCATCGCCAAAGAAACGGCGTAACAGTTCCGGAACCTGTTGTTGTAACAGCTCTTCCTGGCTTAAACGTTTGACCACATTGACACTGACAACACCGGGGCTGACCTGTTCAACCAGGTTGGAAAAATCTACTGAAGTAGAGGCCTGTGCTTGAACAGATGCCATAGTGAACACAGCTGCATAGAAACCCTTCTGTAAGTAGCGATTATTCATATATAGCATTCACTCAATTTGTTTATAAAAATGTGATGTTCTGTTTTTAACATAACGCTTTTTAAGATTTCGTAATAATATGTTCAATTCCTCAACAGGATACAAGTGCTTATGCCATTTTTTATAAAATGGAGTTTTATTGCTTTTTCTCATCATTAATAAGCATCTTGACCCTTGCCTTTTGTTTTAAAAAGCGTTGTCATTACCAGACTTTTTTCAAATTAGCTGATGGACATGTCTAATTTACATGCAACTCATCATTTTGATGTGATCATTGTGGGTAGTGGCGGCGCAGGTTTAAGTCTGGCACTGTCATTACCAGCTCATTTTAAAATTGCCGTGCTGGCCAAGTCGGCCCTGACTGATGCCAGCACCTTTTATGCCCAAGGTGGGGTCGCAGCCGTACTGGATGAAACCGACTCTATTCAACAGCATATAGATGACACAATGATTGCAGGCGCGCATTTATGTGAACTGAATGCCGTGCAACAAACTGTAGAGGGCGGTAAACCTTCGGTCGATTTCCTGCTTGAACATGGCGTTCAATTTACCCTCGATGAACAGGAACAACTGCATTTAACCCGTGAAGGCGGCCACTCCCAGCGCCGGATCATTCACGCAGCAGATGCCACGGGACGTGCCATTTCAACGACACTGGTCCAGCGGGCCAGAGAAAAACAGAATATCCAGATTTTTGAAAACTTTGTTGCCATTGACCTGATTACCACACAGAAACTCGGTCAAACCGGTAACAATCGTGCATTGGGCCTGTATGCCCTGGATGAAAACACCGACCAGATTGATACCTTCCTGGCGCCCTTTACCGCACTGGCCTGCGGCGGTGCCATGAAAGCCTATCTGTACACCTCTAACCCGGATATTGCCACCGGTGATGGGATTGCCATGGCCTACCGCGCCGGTTGCCGTGTTGCCAATATGGAATTTAACCAGTTCCATCCGACCTGCTTATACCATCCGCAAGCCCGTTCCTTCTTGATTACCGAAGCCATGCGCGGCGAAGGCGCCTATTTACGCCTGCCAGATGGTGAACGTTTTATGCTACGTTTTGACGAACGTGCCGAACTGGCACCACGTGATATTGTGGCACGTGCAATTGACTTTGAAATCAAGCGTCTGGGGATTCGTCATGTCTGGCTAGACATCACCCATAAACCGGCCGAATTTGTTAAAGAACACTTCCCGACCCTGTATGCGCGTTTACTGGAACTGGGCATCGACATTACCAAAGATATGATTCCGGTGGTCCCGGCAGCGCATTATACCTGTGGCGGTGTAGTGGTTGATGAACACAGCCAGACCGATATTGCCGGCCTGTATGCCATTGGTGAAACGTCTTATACCGGCCTGCATGGTGCTAACCGTATGGCCAGTAACTCACTTTTAGAATGTTTTGTATATGGCATGAGTGCTGCTGAACATATTCAGGCTGAATTCAAGCCCGATTATCAATCACCAAATGTGCCGGCCTGGGATGATTCTCAAGTGACCCATCCCGATGAAGATGTGGTAATTCTACAAAACTGGGATGAACTGCGCGCCACCATGTGGAACTACGTCGGAATTGTCCGCACCACCAAGCGTTTGCAACGTGCCCTGCACCGTATTGAAATGCTGAAACGTGAAATTACCGAGTATTATCAGGACTACAAAGTCAGTAAAAACCTGATTGAACTGCGTAATCTGGTGCTGGTTTCAGAAATGATTGTGCGCTGTGCCATGCAGCGTAAAGAATCGCGTGGCCTGCATTACACCCTGGATTATCCAGAACTGGCAGATGAGCTGCGTAAAACTGTCCTCACGCCGCCAAACTTCCAGGTAGAAACGCCATTGGTGAATGAGGATGTGCCGGCTTAAAACGCTTATGCCATCTTCAGTTCTGAAAGATAAAAAACCGAATCGCAGGATGTGATTCGGTTTTTTATTGGGATCAGCCAAAAATGGTTTCAGCCGGATGGTTCCTCAAGTTGAAGCATATTGCGCTGCACTCGAGGTTGGCTTTAATAATGGCAACTGCTCAGGTTCTAGCACTCCGGACAGCAATTGCGGCAGATAGGTCTGCACATAATTACGTAAAGTCAGTGCCACTTGTGCCGAGAAATGTGGCTGCTGCAATTGTGTCTGTAAATGTGCCAAAGCCTGCGCCTCGGTCAGCTGATGGGTTTGCACCGCATAGACATAGCCCAATAAAGCACCTTGTGCCAAAAACTGATACGGCAACCCGGCCTGGGCATTGCTGGCAATTGAACCTAACACCCGCTCGGATGCACTGAGCTTGCGTAGCGGATCACGCGCCACCCGCGCACACGGGTCTTTATAGGCATGGACACAGGAGTTTGCAAAACTTTGTGCCAGTGCATGCAGGTCGTGTTGCCGGTGTGGTAACACCACCGCCAGTCCCTGCTGAACCTGCTGTAACAACTGCTGCATGAACTGTTCAATCTGCGGGTCGGCCAGAGCCACACCAATGGTTTGATGACCACGCAGGCTGGCATACCAGGCAAGCATGGCATGCACCCCGTTCCAGAGCCGGTTTTTAATCAGCTGGATTTCACTGATGTCTTCGACCAGAATCATCTGCCGCATTTTTTGCAGTAACGGACTGGCATTTTCTACATAAATTGGCATGTCGATTTCTGCATTAAACAGAATAAGATCCATGGTCTGTAGAATATGACTCGGCTGGAAATTACGGCGCAAATCTTCCACATACAGGCTGGCCTGACGTTCCTGCTCCGGCTGCAAACGGGTGTTATCCTCAATTTCAACCGGCTCGGCTTCATCTTCCGTTTGCGACTGCTTGAAGATGTTGTATTTAATCCGTAGCTGGCGGTACAGGTTCTGGTCAGTCAGTTTGGATACCATACGGTTGACCACGGTATCGCAGAAATAATGCTGCGCTAAAATGGCTTGTGCGGTCTGCACATCACTTAAGGCCACCAGGGCTTTACGGATATGCTCCAGCAATAACTGCTTGGCACCAACTTTATTTAAAATAATCAGCACGGTTAAAGGCGCAGTCGGCTGATCCTGATGGGCCAGATAACGTGCATACAGGCCTTGCGCAATCACCTCAGCTTCACTGCTCAGCGCTTTTTCTGGCAGACACAAGGCAATCAGGCTGGACTCGATATACATTTCCTGCATATGCTGCAGGTTATCTGCATCAATAATGCTCATGTTTTCAATACGCTCATCATAGGACATTTGCCCATAACGAATGCAATAGGTGCCAAAAGCATTCACCGCAGAGCGATACAGCTGGTTACGGGTAGAGGCATAAATCCGTTTCGGACGCGTATAACCATCCCAATGCGATAATACCTGTGCCAGATACCCCCCGCCAATCGCGCCAAAACCATGGATTCCGACGGTTAGCTGGTTCAAGGTTTGTGGAAAAGCTTCCTGCAGGCTGGGCATGCCCAAGGCCGGAATATACAGGTTTAAATCTTCCAGATAATCTTCCATGCTTTCATAGTAGTAATGCGCCTTGGACAGCATCTGTTCATTCGGTGCTTTTATGTCCCGCAGCAGCACGGTAATGCCCTGCGCCTCATAGGCCGAGGTCACACCATTGTCTGAATCTTCAAACATAAAACAGTCACTGGCGGAGAGATTCAGCTTTTGCGCAGCGGTCAGGAAAATTTCCGGATGCGGTTTGCCACGTTGGACTTCATCTCCGCACACCAGTACATCAAAAAATTTATAGACATTGGCATTAATTAAATATTCCTCGGCAATGGCGCGGCGACTGGACGTCGCCACTGCCATGCGCAGTCCGGATTTACGCAGGCGCTCCAGTACCTGTAGCAAACCGGTTTTAATCGGCACGCCAAACTGACGCACACTTTCTAGTTCCAGCTCATCGGCACGCTGGCGAATTTCGGTATAGGGAATATCTTCACCATATTCAGCCTGTGCCAGCTGTTTGGCACTCCGTGCACTCAGCCCCAGACAACCCATTAAATAGTCATCGCTGAACTCGACTCCAATCAATTCCCGAGATGCCTGTTTCAAGGTTTGAAACCGTAAACGCTCAGTATCAAACATTGTGCCATCCATATCGAAAATTGCGCCCTGGATCATTTTATTTTTAAATTTAAGCATTCCCCCCCTCATTTGATCATTTTTCAACAGGCCTAGAGCCTAGAGCAATTTTTGAGGGAACAACACCTTAGACAAAGAATGAAATATTTAAGGTTAAAAATTAACCACTTGATTGGAGTAAGATTTAAGATATGTAACTTTGAGTAATTAATAAGTAACATCATGTAAATCAATAAAGCGATTTTGCTGAAATATAAGGATAAGTTTTAAACAATTCAGGAGAATGAGACTTTTCAGCTGAAAGAAGGTACTTCAAAAAATAAAAAGCTGGAAACGCCAGATTGGCGAAGAAACTGAAGCAGGCAAAATTAAGACGAGTAAGAAAAGGATAAAATCAAGCGAGCCAGATCAAAAGAACAAGTGACCTGAGAATCAAGCCACTTGGGGTGGAATTGAATAGGTTCCGGTCACATGCGCCACCGGTTCCTCCTGCCCGACTGAATAAATCCAGACTTCACCCACGGCCAGACTTTTACCCAGTTTCATGAGCCGGCATTCCGCCCGCAGGTTTTTTCCACCAGCGGGTTTGCGTAAAAAATTGATATTCAGGTTGGTGGTGACCGCCAACCCGACAATCCCAATCTGGCCCAGAATGGCTACATATAAAGCCAGATCTGCAGCCGTCATCATGGTCGGACCAGAGATCGTGCCACCCGGACGTAATTCACTTTCCCCAACCCGATAGGTCAAGCAGGCACCCATTGGCGTGACCGCATCAATCTCACATTTTTCCAGACTCTGGGGAAATTCTTGTTGTAAAAATTCAATAATTTCAGCACGGTTACTTTTCATTGTGATCAAAAAATCCTCTATCATCACGCTACTATAGAAGATTTTTAGTCTTGACCCAAATTTAAGCAGCGACTGTCTGTAAATATTTGAGCGCCTCGGCAAAGACCAGATCCGGACTTTGGGTGGCATCTAAACGTTTAATCCGTTCTGGTTCTGCCTGCCACAACTCCTGATAACCAGCACGCACCTTTTCAAAAAAGGTGACTTTTTCCTGTTCAAAACGGTCCAGCGCACCACGTTCACGCGCACGGGACATGCCCAGTTCAATCGGTGCATCCAGCCAGAAAGTCAGAGCCGGCATGTGCGAAACAAAATTCTGGTTCAGCAGTTGCAACTTTTCCCGGCTTAGGCCACGCCCAGCACACTGATAGGCAAAGCTGGCATCAGTAAAGCGGTCACAGAGTACCGTTTTGCCAGCTGCCAGTGCAGGCAGAATCACCTGCGCCAGATGCTGGGCGCGCGCTGCGTACATCAGCAGTAATTCAGTATCATTACAGATCTGCTCGTCATGATTGACTGAAAGCAGCAGACTGCGAATCTGCTCGGCCATCGGGGTGCCACCCGGTTCACGGGTTAGCACTACTTCGCTGCCTTGGGCCTGCAAATGTTCATAAATACGACGGATGAGCGTGGTTTTACCTACCCCTTCGGTGCCTTCAAAGCTAATAAACATGCTCACTCCTTGTTCTTCGCACGAATGACCGCCAGATATTCCTGAACTGCGCGGTTATGATCTTGCAGATTGGTACTGAATTTATGTCCGCCATCACCGGTGGCGACAAAATAGAGATTGTCGGAATCATCCGGATGCATTGCTGCTTCAATCGCGCGTTTGCTTGGCAGTGCAATTGGTGTTGGCGGTAAACCATAGATGGTATAGGTATTGTACGGCGTTGGGGTACGTAAATCCTTACGGGTAATATTGCCCTGATATTTGTCGCCCATCCCGTAAATGACGGTCGGGTCAGTTTGTAAACGCATACCAATCTTTAAACGGCGCACAAATACGCCAGAGACCTGACGCAGTTCGCTATCGACATGGGTTTCTTTTTCAATAATCGACGCCATCACCAGCGCTTCATATTTATTCTTGTACGGTAAATCTGGTGCACGGTTGGCCCAGGCTTCATCCAGTGCTTTCATCTGACGCTGATATAAATCGGTCAGAATTTTACGATCCGATTCGCCCTTGGCAAAGAAATAGGTATCTGGCGCAAACAGGCCTTCCGGATGCTCAAACGGAATATTCAGTGCTTTTAATAATTGATCGGTCGGCAGATGGCTGACTTCTTTAGTCACCAGCTCATCCTTTTGCAGATGCTGCACCAATTGTTTAAAGGTGGTGCCTTCAATGACCAGAATCCGGTTCATCTGCGCATTTTCTGCATTGGAGATCATTTCCATGACTTCACGGATGCTCATACCCTGCTGGATTTCATAAACCCCGGCTTTCATCGAATCATGAATCATGATTTTCTGATACAGCTTCAGAATAATCGGAAAACTGACCTGATCATTTTTTTCCAGACGATCAATAAAACCGGAATAGGTATCGCCATCGCCAATGGCCAGTAATTCTTTCTGGCCTTTTACCGGATAGTCTTTAAACAGGCTGGACCAGAGGATGACTACGACAATGAGGAGTACGCCCAGTAACAGGGTTAAAATGCCTTTCATCGGCAATGGGGAACGAGGCTTGTTTTTCTTTTTCGTTTTAGAGCGGGATGAAGACATATTAATGCATCTGATTCAATTGAAGACGATTAAACAGTTCAATACAGGCTTGAACATCTAAAAGGCGTGCATCGAGCTGGGTCACGATTTTCATCGGACTGAGCGCATTACAGAAAAACAGACTCTGGAACTGCGCAATTTCTTCCATATCGACATAACGCTGGCGACAGGAAATGCCGTGCTGCTGCATACGGGCCAGAATTTCAGCCCGCATCACGCCGTGGACGCCATTATAACGAAGTTCCGGCGTAATCCATTCATTGTTTATAAGAATGAAACAATTACTGCTCACCCCTTCAACAACCGAGCCTTGCACATCAGTCACCAAGGCTTCCGGCCAACCCTGCGCATCGGCTTCTTTTTTCAGTATCACTTGTTCTAAACGGTTCAGGCTTTTGATGCCGACCAGATGTGGCATACTCAGCCCCATCGCTTGTTTCAACACACCACTGGCGATTTTTTCATAGTGAAAATCATCCACTGCTTTGGGATAAAAGAAGACCCAGACATCAGCCTCTTGTGCGGGCAGGCTATAACCGCGCTGTCCATCTCCCCGACTAATGATGATTTTTAAGGTGCCATTAACCTGCGGATAATGCTGCTGCAGCTGTTGAATCGACTGCTGGATAAACGCCAGATTGGCATTTAAATACAAACGCTCACAGCCGCGTTGTAGCCGCAGCAGATGTAAGGCCTCCAGTTCAATCTGGCCATTGCGGATGCGCGCGGTGCTAAAGCAGCCATCGCCATAATGAAAGGCACGGTCCAGCACTGAAACGGCCGATATTTCCTCAGCATTCTTAAAACATTGCATACAACAAGTATCCATTTGAGCTGGCTTTAGTGTAAGAATGGAAGATCTATTTATATTTCTTTTTTATTCATATAAAATACATTTTTTATTATTTTTTTAGGAATAAGACTGGCGCTATTCTTGCCTCATGTTACAAAACAGCGAAAAATTCGAGGTTAGTCATGAGTTTTACAAAATTAAAAATTGGGGTACTGGCCGCATTAATTTCGGCATCCTCTTTTGGTGTTGCTGCAAAAGATTTTCTGAACGTGTCGTATGACCCGACCCGTGAATTATATGATGATGTGAATAAACAGTTCGGCAAATACTGGGAAAGCCGGACCGGACAAAAAATTAACTTTAAACAGTCGCATGGTGGTTCAGGCAAACAGGCCCGTGCCGTAATTGATGGCCTGAGTGCCGATGTGGTGACGCTGGCTTTGGCTGCCGATATTGATGTAATTGCGGAAAAAGCCAAACTGTTTCCGGCAGACTGGCAAAAGAAATTACCGTATAACTCGACGCCTTATACCTCGACCATTGTATTTTTAGTACGTAAAGGTAATCCGAAAGGGATTCAGGACTGGGGCGATCTGGTCAAGCCGGGCGTAGGTATTATTACCCCGAACCCGAAAACCTCAGGCGGTGCACGCTGGAACTATCTGGCCGCCTGGGCTTGGGCTAAACATCAGCCGGGTGGCAATGATCAAACTGCACAGGAATTTGTCCGTAAAATTTATAAAAACACCAAAGTTCTGGATTCAGGCGCCCGCGGTTCAACCACCACGTTTGCCGAGCGTGGCATTGGTGATGTACTGCTGGCCTGGGAAAATGAAGCGCACTTAGCCATTCGTGAGCAGCCGGGTAAATTTGAAATTATTACCCCAAACCTGTCGGTACTGGCAGAACCGCCGGTGGCCATTGTTGAGAAAAATGCCGAAAAACACGGCAACAAATATTTGGCCCAAGGCTATTTAAACTTCCTGTATTCCCCACTCGGACAGGATTTAGCCGGCAAACATTATTATCGTCCTCGTAGCGAAGCAGCATTAAAGAAATACAGCCAGGTCTTTAAGCCGTTAAAGCTGGTCACGGTAGATCAGGAATTTGGGGGCTGGGCCAAAGTCCAGTCTGCACATTTTGAAAATGGCGGTATTTTCGACCAAATTGTAAAAGCCAATAGCGCGAAATAATTCAGCTGTAGCATCAGCAACTGCAGGGTAAGCAAAGGAGCATCGACATGATTCATACCGTAATTGTTCCGGGCGTGGGTGGCAGTGAATATGGCCACTGGCAATCCTGGTTACAACGACAGCTCATGTCCTGCTCCCGCGTCGAGCAGCAGGACTGGAATGCCCCGGTACTCGAAACCTGGGTAGAACAGTTCCGAAGCACCGTGGCGGCGATTGATGCACCGCTGCAAATTGTGGCGCATAGCTTTGGCTGCCTGACTACCGTGGCCGCTCTGGCGCAATACCCGGCGCTGCAATACAAGGTCAAGAATCTGGTACTGGTGGCGCCGGCCAATCCGGGCCGTTTTGGTGAAGCCGGTTTTGCCCGTGACAGCCAGCATGACTATCGGGACTATTTTCATCAGCTGCAAGTGCAGGTTCCCGCCAGCATGCTGATCAGTGAAAATGATCCCTGGTTAAATGCCGAACATGCACTGGAACTGGCGCAGTCCTGGCAATTAGAGCCAGTGAGCTTGGGCCATGTCGGGCATATTAATGTCGCCTCTGGTTTTGGTCCTTTTCCTGAACTCTGGAACTACCTGATTTCAGAAAAGGCTATGCAGCATATCAGTATTACTGATGACAGCAAGTATTTATTTAAATTTGCAATTTAACCCTCGCAAATTATGCTTGTGCCGAAATTTATTTATTTTTCGCTGGCTGATTTCAGCCCGCATTCTCTCTTTGAGGAGTAATCATGTCGCAGCGGTCCCGAGTGCTGCCAGGATTTGGTCTTTCTCTAGGCTTTACCCTAGCGTATTTATCATTAATCGTTCTGATTCCTTTGTCTGCCGTATTTTTAAAATCGCTGGACATTGGCTGGGAAGGTTTATGGGAAATTTTAAGTTCTGAACGTATCTTAAAATCTTTGCAGTTAAGTTTTAGTGCTGCGCTGATCGCAGCGCTGGTGAACGTCGTTTTTGGTTTATTGCTGGCCTGGTGTCTGGTGCGTTACCGCTTTCCGGGCAAACGCCTGATTGATGCGCTGGTCGATTTACCTTTTGCCTTACCGACCGCCGTGGCCGGTATTGCCCTGACCTCTTTATATGCACCGACCGGCTGGATTGGTCAGTATCTGGAACCTTTAGGCATTCAGGTGGCCTATACCCCAATCGGGATTACCTTGGCCCTGATCTTCATTGGTATTCCATTTGTGGTGCGTACCGTACAACCGGTACTCAGCGATTTGGAAACCGAGCTGGAAGAAGCGGCATCTGCCTTGGGCGCAAACCGTCTGCAGATTGTTACCAAAGTGATTTTCCCGATTTTACTGCCGGCATTAATTACCGGTTTTGCCCTGGCCTTTGCCCGTGGCGTGGGTGAATATGGTTCGGTAATCTTCATTGCCGGGAACCAGCCTTTTGAAACTGAAATTGCCCCGCTGATGATTATCTCCCGTTTAGAAGAATATGATTATGCCGGTGCAACCACTATTGCGGTGGTAATGCTGCTGATTTCATTTGTGATGCTGTTCCTGATTAACTTGTTACAAGCATGGGCCAGCCGTCGTACAGGGAGAACAGCCCGATGAGTTTAAATACCAATAGCAATGCTTTGGCCGACAAGCTGCAATCGCGTGATGCCACCCGTGAACCGACCTGGGTTCGCTACACCTTACTGGCCATTGCCCTGATTTTCTTCCTGAGCTGCCTGATTCTGCCGTTAATTCTGGTGTTCGTTGAAGCCTTTAAACAAGGTGTGGGCGTGTATACCCAGGCGCTGGTACATCCAGATACCTTATCTGCAGTCAAACTGACCTTACTCACCGCGGCCATTGCCGTTCCACTCAACGTGGTGTTTGGTGTAGCCGCAGCCTGGTCGGTGGCCAAGTTTAACTTCCCGGGTAAATCGATTCTGACCACCATCATTGATTTGCCGTTCTCGGTCTCTCCGGTCATTGCCGGGATGATGCTGGTACTGATTTTTGGTACTCAGGGCTGGATGGGCAACTGGTTAATGGACAACGACATCAAGATTTTGTATGCCGTGCCAGCGATTGTCATTGCCACCATCTTTATTACCGTACCGTTTGTGGCACGTGAACTGATTCCACTTATGGAAGCACAAGGCACCGAAGAAGAAGAAGCGGCCATTGTACTGGGTGCCTCTGGCTGGCAAACCTTCTGGAAAGTTACCTTGCCGAATATTAAATGGGGCCTGATTTACGGTGTCATTCTGTGTAATGCCCGGGCGATGGGTGAGTTTGGTGCGGTATCAGTCGTGTCTGGACACATTCGCGGTGAAACCAATACTTTGCCCTTACACGTTGAGATTCTCTATAACGAATATACCTTCAGTGCTGCGTTTGCGGTGTCATCCCTGCTGGCCCTGCTGGCGATTGTGACCCTGATCCTGAAAACCTGGGTCGAAATCCGTCAGGAAAAGCAGGACAAACGTAATGAAGATTCAACAGTTTCTTAAGGAATGACCTCATGAGTATTCAAGTTAAAAATATTGAAAAACACTTTGGTGCATTCCATGCACTGAACAACATCTCCCTTGATTTTCCAGACGGCCAACTGGTGGCTCTCCTAGGTCCATCGGGCTGTGGTAAAACCACCCTGCTGCGGATTATTGCCGGTTTGGAATCTGCCGATGGCGGTCAGGTGATTCTGGAAGGTCAGGATGCCACCGATGTTCACGTGCGTGAACGTCAGGTCGGTTTCGTCTTCCAGCATTATGCGCTGTTCCGTCACATGACTGTTTTTGACAACATTGCCTTTGGTTTACGTGTGCGTCCGCGTGCCACCCGTCCATCGGAAGCTGAAATAAAAAAACGCGTGACCCGTTTGCTTGATCTGGTGCAACTCGGCTTTCTGGCCGACCGTTATCCGGCACAATTGTCTGGCGGTCAGCGTCAGCGTATTGCCCTGGCGCGTGCCTTAGCCGTTGAACCACGTGTTTTGCTGTTGGATGAACCGTTTGGTGCGCTGGATGCCAAAGTGCGTAAAGAACTGCGCCGCTGGTTACGTACCTTGCATGATGAATTGCACATCACCTCTATTTTTGTTACCCATGATCAGGAAGAAGCCTTAGAAGTGGCGGATCAAATCGTGGTGATGAACAAAGGCAACATCGAACAGATTGGTTCACCACGCGAAGTCTACGAAAAACCGGCGACGCCGTTTGTGTTTGACTTCCTGGGTCAGGCCAACCGTTTTGAAGGCCAGAACAGCAATGGCCTGATTCAGCTGGGTGAAGACCGCATTCAGCTGGCCAGCGCACAACAGGGGCCTCAGGGGGAGATTATTGCCTTTGCCCGCCCGGATGAGCTGACCATTCATGCCCAGCCACAGGACAATGCCATTCAGGCCACCTTCTTACGTGAAGTCTGGATTGCAGGAAAAGTACTGGCAGAACTGAATGACCGTCAAGGGAACTTAATTGAAATTTCCCTCACCCCAGAAGAAGCACGCTTGCATCAGTTCCGTCCAAACCAGACCGTCTGGCTGACAGCAAGTCAATTACATTTATTTGAAAATCAAGTCGCTTAACCGCGCACCGATGGGGCATTTCAAGCCCCATCCTTTTTTGAGGGAAAAAAGGACATGAACTTCCAACAGCTCAGAATTATTCGAGAAACTGTGCGCCAGAACTTCAATTTAACCGAAGCCTCTGCGGCGCTGTACACCTCCCAGTCCGGAGTGAGCAAGCATATTAAAGACCTGGAAGATGAACTGGGTGTGCAACTGTTTATCCGTAAAGGCAAACGCCTGCTCGGTTTGACTGAACCTGGTCAGGCCCTACTCGGTATTGTTGAGCGCATGTTGGTAGATGCCGATAATATTAAACGTCTGGCCGATGATTTTAATAAAGTGGATGAAGGCACCCTAACCATTGCCACCACCCACACTCAGGCACGTTATGTACTCCCGCCGATTGTGAACCAGTTTAAAAAAGAATTTCCCAAGGTCCATCTGATTCTGCAACAGGCCAGTCCGGTTGAAATTACCGAGATGCTGCTACAAGGCGAAGCCGATATTGGTATTGCAACAGAATCCTTAACCACAGAAAGCAATCTAGCCAGTGTGCCTTACTATACCTGGCAGCACAGTATTATTACCCCGCAAAACCATCCGCTGGCCCATAAAGCCGAGATCAGCATTCAGGATTTGGCGGAATATCCGATTATTACCTACCACGGCGGTTTTACCGGCCGTTCTAAAATTGACAAAGCCTTTGAAGATGCCGGCATTGATGTTGATATCGTGATGTCTGCCCTAGATGCCGACGTCATTAAAACCTATGTCGAATTAGGCATGGGCGTGGGTGTAGTCAACAATGTAGCCTATGACCAGGAACGTGATTATCGTTTAAAGCAGATAGAAACCGATATTTTTGGCCTGAATACCACCTGGCTGGCGGTGCGTAAAGGACATTTACTACGTGGTTATGGCTATGAGTTTATTTCCCTGTGCTCACCTGAAGCCGACATTAAAGCCCTGAAAAAAGTCGCGTATCCGGAAGACTAACCCCAACAAAAAATGGAAATGGAGAGGATGGCATCAGCATCCTCTTTTTTATATCACTCCAGTTGATCTACTAAGCAGATGAACCCAATCCGCACTTATTAAATTTTATGCTAACGCTCATTTTGCACTACATTACAGCATCCCTAAAAAATGGGATAAAGATCACTTAAACCTGTTTATTTTTTCAGAAAATTCAGTTTTAATAGCTAGATAATTTTTAAATATCAATACTTTATAATTTAACCAAAAATTAAAGGACAGCCAATGAAGGTCCATTTTTTCTGGGTGTCGATGAGCCTGCTTTTACCAGTGCAAGCTGTCTCTGCAGCAGCGCTGGAGCAGTCCGGACAATCCATGCATATTTTTTTCCAGCCCGATCATTATGCCGAAATCTCCCTGGTGCATTTAGAGGCCGATGTCGCAGGACAAGTCGAAAATCAGGCTGCACTGGCCGAGTTAGGAATTTATGACTATTCCACCGGCAACCTGGCACCCGAGCAGCGTTTTGTTCTCGGTGGTTTTAAACTGCAGCTGAATCCAGAGTTTTCCTTTGCCCTGCTTTATGATCAGCCCTTTGGTGTTAAGGTCAACTATAACTACAACCCGGATTTTTATGGTCAACCATTAGACGTCGAAGCTGCCGACATTCGCTTTAAAACAGAAAATATTAGCGCACTTATCGGGTATCATCCGGATACGCACTGGACTTTTTATGCAGGACTCAGTCATCAGTCTTTTCAGGGAAACCTAGAGCTTTGGGGACAAAACTATTATATTTTTCATGGCTATCAGGCCTATTTCCCTGAAGATGATGCCTGGGGTTGGCTGGCCGGGGTACGCTACCAGATTCCTGAATATGCCATGAGTGCGGCGTTCACTTATCGTTCGGCCATTCATCATCAGCTAGCGGTACAGGAACAGTCCCCACAAGGCCAATTGCAGATCGTGGCGGACCAGAATACCGCGGTTCGCACACCCGAATCGCTGAATCTGGATTTACACACCGGCATCAGTGCCAATAACCTGCTCTATGCAGGTATACGCTGGGTCAACTGGAAAGATTTTTATATACAACCGACTCAATTTGGCGCCGTGATTGATGCTTACGCAACATTCGTTCCTGAAATTAAAGACTTTAAATTAATTCATTATCAGAAAGATCAATGGTCGGCCAAACTGGGCGGGTTACATCGCTGGAATGCACGCTGGATCAGTCAGTTAGAACTGGGCTGGGACTCCGGGATTGGCAATCCGGCCTCGACCCTAAATCCGGCAGATGGGCACTATAGCCTCGGCGCAGGCCAGCTATTTTATTTTCGACCCGACAGTTTTATGGCTGCAGGGGCCTATTATTTAAAGTTTAAACAACCACATATTCAACCCAGTAATTTTGCCGGCACTCAAATTTCCAGTCTAGCCTCGGTCAATCGGGACAATCATGCCTGGGTGTATGGACTAAGATTTGGCCATCATTTCTAAAGGCATAAAAAAACGAGCCGAAGCTCGTTTTTTATAGAAATGGTTTAGAAGCGGAAGCTGACGCCCAGTTTCGCCACTGGTAACCATTCATATTCGTTGTCATTGGCAATTTCACGTTCTTCATTACGTAAAGCTGTATCAAAATCAGGTGCATTTGGATCGAGTGCTTCAAAGTTACCTGTTGAAGATAAGTTTACACTTGGGTTGCCATTATAAAACGCACCAATTTCACCAAATACGCCCCAACGGTCGGTAATTGCTGGAGAGAAACCAATCCCTACATAAGGGGCAATATTATTCTTGTAAGATAGATCTCCTGTTACACGTCCAGTTGAAGCACCAACTGTCTGATAACGGTTACCATCAACAGTAATTACACCACCGGCACCGGTACGGCTTTCTAAGCCATAATCATTATCAATATAGCCAACACCTGCTGCCATATAGAACCAGTTTGCCCAAGGACGAATTTCAGCATTTAAATATGTCAGGTTATTGTCCATATCTAGATCATATTTAGTACCGTTTACAGAAATATCATCTGACCAGGAAATATCGCCACCGTTATAACCTAAAGTTACACCTACGTATGGGTTTGCACTCCAAGAAATCGCACCACCATAACCTGTTGTACCAACTTCAGCACGGACTGCAGCGGGTTTAAAGAAAGAGAAAGTTGAAACACCTTCATCTGTCACGACTGTCTGATCTGCT
The DNA here is from genome assembly GCF_049546925.1 of Acinetobacter sp. AND/436. Lineage (NCBI taxonomy): Bacteria > Pseudomonadati > Pseudomonadota > Gammaproteobacteria > Moraxellales > Moraxellaceae > Acinetobacter > Acinetobacter sp. AND/436. Next base: position 182,504 of record NZ_JBMXBO010000002.1, on the reverse strand, counting down.
GCCATTGCTGAACCTGCTGCTGTAGCAAGCACTGAAATGGCTAAAATTTTATGTAAAGATTTCATCGTAATATGCTCCTCAAAATAAAAACTTATTTTTCATGTTTCGTACTATTGTTGATAAGCTTAAATATAAAGAAGTTCCCGCACAGTTTTTATGCACATTTTGCTCATTTTTTGTTATTTTTTGATACAAATCTATGTTTCTTTTTGAAAGATAACTCTTTTTTGAGGCGAAAGTTTAAGCAGATGTTTCTTCTATTGAGCGAAAACATTTTTCTTTATTATTAATTTCGATCTTAGCGCCAATTTTCATCTAACCCGTGTTCAATTTAGTGTAAAATCTTGAAAATTTTTTTGGAAGGAAGATCATGTCTCAGCTTTCAACGATTATTGAACAAGCGTTTGAAGATCGTGCTAATTTCACCGCGGCAGACTGCCCGGCTGAAATCCGTCAGGCAGTAGAGGAAGCTATTGCTGGCTTAGATAACGGTACACTGCGTGTAGCGGAAAAAATTGACGGTGAATGGGTTGTACACCAATGGTTGAAAAAAGCCGTTTTGTTATCTTTTAAACTAAACGACAATAAACCAATTGAGTCATGTGATCTTCGTTTCTATGACAAAGTCGATACCAAATTCAAAGGCTGGACTGAAGAACAGTTTAAAGCGGCTGGCGTACGTGTAGTACCCCCTGCAGTTGCACGTAAAGGTTCGTTCCAGGCGAAAAATGTGGTGCTGATGCCATCGTATGTCAACATTGGTGCATATGTAGATGAAGGCACTATGGTCGACACTTGGGCCACTGTCGGTTCATGTGCACAAATTGGTAAAAATGTACACTTGTCTGGTGGTGTCGGTATTGGTGGTGTACTTGAGCCACTCCAAGCCAATCCGACCATTATTGAAGATAACTGCTTCATCGGCGCACGTTCTGAAATCGTGGAAGGCGTGATTGTTGAAGAAGGTTCTGTGATTTCAATGGGCGTTTACATTGGTCAATCTACCAAGATTTATGACCGTGAAACTGGCGAAATCCACTACGGCCGTGTTCCTGCCGGTTCTGTAGTTGTTTCTGGCAGCCTGCCATCTAAATGCGGCACATACAGCTTATATGCTGCCATTATCGTGAAAAAAGTTGACGCGCAAACACGTGCGAAAACCAGCCTGAACGATTTATTACGCGAAGACTAATTTTTCTTTAGTTTAAGCGGAGCTATCGCTCCTCATCTCTACGGTTAGCAATGATCGTAGAGATTTTTGTTTTTCTACCCGGTGGTTAATTTGTTATGAGTACGCTTCGATCTTCCGCTATTCCTGTTTCTGATCCGTCTGCGGGTTTACGCATTACGGAGATCTTCTATTCATTACAAGGCGAAGCCAATACCTCAGGGCTGCCTACCGTATTTATCCGTTTAACCGGTTGTCCGCTGCGCTGTACTTATTGTGATACCACCTATTCTTTTGAAGGCAGCGAACGTCAGTCACTTGAAGCGATTATTCAGACCACGCTGGACTTTAACACACCGTATGTCTGCGTGACAGGCGGTGAACCGCTGGCACAGCCGAATGCACTGCCTTTAATGCAGCGATTAGTAGATTTAGGCTGTGAAGTGTCCCTAGAAACCAGCGGTGCTTTAGATGTATCTAAGGTAGACCCGCGTGTTTCCAAAGTTTTAGATTTAAAAACCCCAACCTCGGGGGAAGTTGCACGAAATTTGCTTTCAAATCTGGACTATTTGACTGCACATGATCAAATCAAGTTCGTAATTTGTAACCGTGAAGATTATGAATGGTCGAAGCAGCAAGTAGAGTTATATCAACTGCATAAAAAAGTCAGTACCGTCTGGTTTTCCCCTGCCTTTGAAGTTGAAAATGGTGCCGCACGCATGCCGCAACTGGCCCGTGATTTGGCCCAATGGATTTTAGAAGACCATCTCCCCGTTCGTTTTCAGCTACAGTTACACAAACTGCTGTGGAATGACGAAACTGGTCGTTAATCAGGCTGCTGTATAATTGCTCTGTTTGCAAAATTAAGCTGCGAAACGCAAAGCTTTATACACGGCTCAAATTGCTTTTTATTATTTTGGAGATTCTGATGCGCCCTCGTGCCATTGTATTGTTATCTGGTGGTTTAGACTCAACAACCTGTTTAGCGTGGGCGCAAGCGCGTTATGAATGTATCGCCCTCAGTTTTCGTTATGGCCAGCGTTCCACCACTGAACTGGACGCTGCCAAAGCCTTAACCCAGCGTGCGGGTGTAGAACATCGTGTTATTAATATAGATTTAGGTAACTTAGGTGGCTCTGCCCTGACCGATCATAATATTGAGGTACCCGAGCAGGAACAGGATGGTATTCCGGTGACTTATGTTCCGGCACGTAACACCATCTTCCTGTCTTATGCACTGGCAGCAGCGGAAGTATTTGATGCAGAAGCCATTGTTATTGGTATTAACGCGGTGGATTATTCCGGCTATCCGGACTGTCGTCCTGAGTTTATTGAGGCTTTTGCCAATATGGCGCGTTTGGCGACCAAAGTGGGCGTAGAAGGAAAATCACTCAAATTTGAAACACCTTTGTTACATTTATCCAAAGCAAATATCATTCGCTTAGGTCTTGATCATGGCGTAGACTATAGTCAAACGGTGTCTTGCTACCAGGCAGATGACCAAGGACGTGCTTGTGGAAAATGCGATAGCTGTCGTTTACGTAAACAGGGTTTCCTAGACGCAGGTGTGGCTGATCCAACACGTTATATACCGTAATGACAAGGTAGAATCTATGAAGAATTTAAAATCAAACATTATCCTTTCTGCGATTGTGTCTACTGTAGCCGTATTCGCAACATCTGCTCAGGCCAACACAGACAAATTGCAACAGGCATATAAAAGCACCAATGTAAAATCGGCGCTGATTAATGTTTGTAAAGAAGAAACTGCCAAAGGTAAAAAGTTAAGCGCTGCTGAAGTCAGCAAATACTGTACCTGTGCGGTTGAAGCAGATGGCAAGCTGACCAATGCACAAAAATGGGAAATCCAAAGTACCATTAACCAGAAGAAAAGCCCAAGTACTCTTGCTTTTGTCCAAAAACAAAACAAAGACTTACAGGCATGTTTTGGTCCTCAGTTAACCGGTAAATTAAAAACCTTAACTGAAGAAGCCATGAAAGCCGCGCAAGCGCAGCAAAAGAAATAATCATATATTTCCTCCAGAGGCCTGCATCCATTGCAGGCTTTTTTTTGCCCAGTTTGCTGCGTTCATTTTTCTCTACCGGTAATTTGTGAGAAAACGCAGGAAATTCGGTATGATAGAGGCAATTTAAAAACTGACACAATCTAAAAGGACGATATCATGAGCGACTTGAACTTACCGAATCAGACTTTTCCGACCACCACGGCGGAAATCAACTTGGCTGAACTACAGGCGGAATGGTTAATTGTGTATTTTTATCCAAAGGATTCCACTCCAGGCTGTACCACGCAGGCGGTAGATTTTTCTGGCCTGAAAGATCAGTTTGAGGCATTGGGTGCGACCATTCTTGGCGTGTCGCGTGATTCGGTGAAAGCGCATCAGAACTTTACTGCCAAACAGAACCTGACGATTGATCTGATCAGTGATAAGGAAGAAGTGCTGTGCCAGCATTTTGATGTGATTAAAGAAAAAAATATGTATGGCAAAAAAGTCATGGGAATTGAGCGCTCTACCTTTATTTTCCATAACGGCCAGCTGGTCAAGGAATACCGTAAAGTCAAGGCTGCAGGACATGCCGAGCAGGTACTGGAAGATTTAAAAACCTTACAAGCCAACAGTTAAACAATTGCTGGATCGGAAAAAAGCCTGATACAAGCTCAGGCTTTTAATTCACTCATCACGTCTATTGTTATCTCATTATTGAACACGCCACTGACCTTTAAGCTGAATATTGACCTTTTCTCCAACACCACCCATCGCCTTTTTCATACCGAAATCACTACGCTGAATTTGGGTTGATGATTGCACATCCAGCAATTTCGGGTTTCCTGTATTCGGTTTTAAACTGGTATGAAAAACAACCGGACGCGTCACGCCGCGTAGGGTTAAATTACCGGCAATACGATATTGATCAGGACCTAAAGCGGTAAAACGCGTGCTTTTAAAACTGACGGTTTTATATTTTTGAGCATAGAATAAGTCCTCACCCAGAATCATATGTCTTAAAGACGGTTTACTCAGCTGCAGACTGTCCACATTTAGCACAAATTGGGTTGAGGCCTGCTGCGGTGCTGTTGGATCAAAATGCATGACTGACTGCACCTCTTTAAACTGCCCTCCGACCAGTTGCACGCCCATGGACTTAATCTCAAAACCGACTTCACTTTTTGAGGTCAAAGTCCAGCGCTCGGCATAGGCCGGGCTGATACCCAGCAGCATAACGGCCGCACCCAGCAAGTATTTTACTGTTGGAACTATGGTATGTGAGGGGTTCAACTTCATCGCTTATCTCCTTGCGGCGCAACTGGCTTTATCTTGTTAACAAGATGGAGCTGGCGAGCTTAGGTGAGATTACTACGGTCTTGCGCATGATATTTGTCTTGTAATTGTTGATAAACCGGCGTGTGCTGAAAATTCTGTAAAAATTTGATTGTGCCCGGCGGGAAAGCATCAGTCCAGATTTCTCCACGAAAATAGGCTTCACGTACCGGTGTAGCAGACATGGCACCTTCCAGACTGTCGAGTTCGACCATCTCCCACTCCGGAAAAAATTGCAGATAATAGGAAGACTCATCTTTAAAATGGCCAATTAAACCGACTTTGGCTTCTGGTCCGGCCACCGTGGCCACCAGCATTTTCACCAGTTTCTGCCATTTTTCATCGTTATATACATCGACCACATGCACAAATTTGATCCGCTGCTGCTGCTCTAGGCTAAAGTTGGACAGAATCATCTGCTGGCGTTCAGCGGCAGTAAACGGATTTTTGATATTGCGTTCATCTTGTGCAGAGCCCAGTGCCAAAATCACGTTTTCACTTTGCTCCAGCGCGATTAAAATGGTCTGCATATGTGCCAGATGAAAAGGCTGGAAGCGGCCAATAAACACAAGATAATCAAATTTATAATTCATAGCACATCAACTTTTATGAACTCACCAGTTGTGGCGTCAATAATAATTTTCGCCATAATAAGCCCATAAATTCAAATTAATTGAAAGCAAGGATAGTACGATGACACTGAGCTGTATTCAACAACCCCATCCACATTTGAATGCGAATTTAGACAATGGCGTACTGACCTTAGCCATTCAGCGCCCGGAAGCCAAAAATGCCCTGTATGGTGAACTGTATCTCTGGATTGCGCAGGCACTGGACGAAGCCGATCAGAATAAAGACGTCCGCGTAGTAATTTTACGCGGAGCCGATGCTGATTTCAGTGCCGGTAACGACATGCAGGACTTCATGAAGTTTATTCAAACACCATTGCAAGGCAAAGCTGGAGATACGCCACCCTTTGTATTGCTAAAAGCTGCTGCACGTTTTTCCAAACCGCTAATTGCTGCGGTGCGTGGTGTAGCCATTGGCATTGGGGTCACGCTGTTATTACATGCAGATTTAGTCTATAGCGACAACACTGCCCTGTTCCAGATTCCATTTGTGAGCCTCGGCCTGTCCCCAGAAGGTGCGTCCAGCAAACTGCTGGTACAGCAGGCCGGTTTCCATAAAGCCGCAGAGCTGCTGCTAACTGCTCAGAAGTTTAACAGCGACAAAGCGCTAAACGCCGGTCTGGTCAATAGTATTGAAGAGGATGTATATGCCACTGCCCAGCAACAGGCGCACATTTTGGCCGCCTTGCCACTGGCCTCTCTCAAACAGACCAAAGCGCTAATGAAACACAATCTGGATGAGATCATTGACTGTATTGATCATGAAGCGGAAATCTTTATGAAACGGGTCGGCTCACCGGAAATGATGGAAGCTGTACAGGCTTTTATGCAAAAACGTAAACCTGACTTTACCCAGTTTAATTAAGTATTATGCTCATCAACGTAGGTGCAATTGCCGTGCCTACGTTTTTTTATGGTTTAGCTGTTTTCTCTTTCTTTTATCTTTTTTGTGATGGTTCCCTATGTCAAATTCCTCAGATCCCTCATCTTTAAACTCTGCATCATCTTCAACCGAGAAAAAACGCTATTACGAACCGGCACCACAAGATATTGATGTCGAAAACTTTCGTAAAGTCATCACCAGTCGCCGTTCGGTACGTAAATTTACCGACAAGCCCATTCCAGCGGATATTTTAGATGCCTGCCTGGATTTAGCCTTACTGGCACCGAACTCCTCCAATTTACAGCCGTGGACCTTTTATGTGGTCCAGAATCCGGCCAAGAAAAAGCAGCTGGTCAAAGCCTGTCTGAGTCAGCTGGCAGCCAGAACTGCGGCCGAGCTGATTGTTTGTGTAGCACGCACCGACCGCATTGATGAAATGGCCAAACTCAATATTTCCGAGTTCCCGTTTCCTGAAGCGCCAGCCCCGGTAAAAAAATACTATAAATTTATTCCCTATAATTATAAAACTGGCTATTTCAATGCCTTCGGTCATTTCAAAAAAGTGGCCTTTAAAGTGGCACGTAGCTTGGACAAGCAATTGCCAGTGTCGGCATTTCATCCGGCCGATGCCAAACTGTGGGCCTCGAAAACTACCGCTTTGGCCTGTGAAAATCTGGTGCTGGCCTTACGCGCTTATGGCTTTGACAGCTGTATGATGGAAGGTTTTGATGAACCAATGGTGCGTAAAATCTTAAAGCTGAATGAACAGCAATATGTGGTGATGGTAATTGCTGCCGGCGAACGTGCGAAAGATGGCGTGTTCTTCCCGCAATACCGTTTTGACCGGGCGCTGTTTATTCAGAAAGTTTAAACAAGATGTAAAAAGTCCCACTTTTCTTTAAGAGAAGCGGGACTGCTGCACAAGGGAGAGCTGATTAAAAGGCTCTCCCTCTCTGTCAGATATTCCAATATTCAATAATTAAAACTGCACATCTATCATCTGAATAAACTCGAATGCCGGTTCTTCATAAGGATGGCTATCTTTTAAGGCACGGGCTACATTTGCTGCGTTATCTTCCGGTACAATGATTTCCACCCGCCATTCCTCTACTTTTTCAAGCGTGCCGACTTCCCCAATATACGGGTCTGCACCACGTAAGGGTTTAAATTGCCCGGTGCCCAGCACCTGCCAGGCACAGTGTTCATAATCGCCGATTCCCCCACCACCGGCTTTAAATACAGCAGCTTTGGTGGCTTCCAGATGCGATTCAGGCACATAAAAAATCAGTTTTAGCATAGTCACTCCCGGTATTGATCTATCTTTCATACCGTATTGACTGGCCTGTTGTCATCTGCTGTTTGCAAGAAATGACCTAAATCCTGAATAGCGCTACATCTGTTTGAATAGATACAGTACTGATCCCAAACAATTGCCCAGCTTTAGCTATGGGTTTGGATGAAACATGGCAATGGAATAGCGAGAATTATTGAATCTTCAAAATCGATTAGATCCTTTCTTTGCTTAGGCTATTCCATTGAGCCCATTATTTATCTCAGCAAGGTAATCTGCTTTAAATTTTTCTTAAGACACCCACAATATTCAGCATCTCAAAATTATCCTGATCGGTGTCCAAGGTATGTGACTTAATTTGCACCTGAATATGATCATTCACCTGAAAATGCCTTAACGGAAAACAGTGCTCATTGGCACTATAGGCGCCCGAACTCGGACTGTCCGACAGCAATTGGGTAATACTTAAACGCAGGTCATTTTTTCTGGAGATGGAAATCTTATCCTGATTGGTATACTGACTCTGAATGCCCTTGCCATACAACTGGATACAGAGCTGGTTATACTATTTTTGCAGCGCCTGCGTGTACTGAAAACCATCACTCCAGACCAGTCCTTGTGGCGCGGTCTGAATTCGGGTTTCCGGGTTTTTCACCAGTGAATCATCACCCAGATGAATTAAATGTAGCCCCTGCTGAAACACCACATGCGCTTCGGTTAAAGGCTTGAGCTGGACCAGATGGCTATGCTGATCAATATATAAATGCTGGTTCTGATAGGACAGCAACAGGATTTCCGGTTGATACCCCTCCATCCAGACCGTGCCGGCAATATGATCCGGATAATCATATTCACGAGGCAGATATAAAGTGTAACGGCCATCGGTCTGAGAATGGGTGTAATAGTTGTGTTCGCCCAGCTGCACATAGATTTTGGCTTGGGCGATAGGTTGCCCGCTGGCATCAAATACCTGACCTGAAACTGACCACTTTTCGCCTTGTGACTGCGTACCAGACTGGGACTGGGTTAAACTGGAATGCAGCGGCTGAGCATATCTGACAGATTCCTGAATCTTGGCACTCTCACCACCACAACCGTTCAGCATAATCAAGCTGGTAAAAATAGGAATGACCGTTCGCATCTGCATTTTTGTTATCCACTTTTATAATTATGCTGTTTATTGTACGGTGCCGGGCAAAATCAGCTATCCCCATTTTGGGATGAAACGCCGATAAAAAAGCCACCCGAAGGTGGCTTTTCAAAATAAGGTCAATTAACCAATGAATTTACGTGCGTTACGGAACATACGTAACCATGCACCATCTTCAGTCCATTCTTCAGGTTTCCAAGAATGTTGTACGGCACGGAAGTTACGCTCCGGGTGCGGCATCATAATCGTGGCACGACCATCTTTAGAGGTCACACCAGTAATCCCTTCTGGAGAACCGTTCGGGTTCAGTGGATAGTGCTGGGTCACATTGCCCTGACTGTCGACATAACGCAGGCTGATCTGGTTGCCAGCATTTAATGCGGCAAAGTCTTCAGCGCTGGCCACAGCACGGCCTTCCCCATGCGCAACCGCGATTGGCAGAATTGAACCTTCCATACCATCAAACAGAATCGAGTTTGATTTTTCTACACGCACGTTCACAGTACGCGCTTCAAACACTTCAGAGGTATTGCGATGGAAACGTGGCCAATGCTCTGCACCCGGAATCAGTGGTGCCAATTGTGACAGCATTTGACAGCCGTTACAGATACCCACACTGAAAGTTTCTTGACGGTTAAAGAATTTCTCGAACTGGTCACGCAGTTTGGCATTAAACAGCACCGATTTTGCCCAGCCACCGCCGGCACCTAAAACGTCACCGTAAGAGAAGCCACCACAAGTCACTAGACCTTCAAAGTCATCCAGGCTGATACGACCCGCCAGCAAGTCACTCATGTGTACGTCAACGGTGTTGAAACCGACTTTATCAAACGCAGCCGCCATTTCAACATGACCGTTAACCCCCTGCTCACGCAGAATCGCCATGTTTGGACGACGGGTGTTGATGTACGGTGCTTCAACCGGCTCGTTCAGGTCATAAGTTGGCTGCGCGATAATCCCCTGATGGGCTTTATCTGCAATTAAGGCAAATTCCTGATCAGCATTTTCAACGTTGTCACGTAAACGCTGGATCTGATAAGACACTTCTGCCCATGCCTGTTGCAGGTCAGTACGTTCCAGCACCAAACCGTTTACCGCCAACTGGTCAGAATTGTTGACTGTACCGACAACCGCAATTGCATCTTTCAATGTCGACGCTGCAACTTCAGCTTGTAATGCTTCCCAATCTGCTTTGGTAATTTGCAGCACAGCACCAATTTCTTCAGCAAATAGACCTGCAACTGATTGATCTTCCAGTGCCACACCCAAGCGTGACGCAAACATCATCTCTGCAACAGTGGCCACCAAACCACCATCACCGATGTCGTGGTAGGCTTTAATCAGGCCACGGTTGTTCCAGTCTTGTACCAATGCGAAGAAGGCCTTGAAGTCATCGAAGCTGTCGACATCTGGTGTCACTGAACCAATCGCTTTGTACACTTGCGCCAGAATCGAACCGCCCAGACGGAATTGGCCTTTAGACAGGTCGATACGTACCAGTACAGATTCAAGATTTTTCAGTTCTGGTGTTAATGTCTTACGCACATCAGTCACAGGTGCAAATGCAGTGATCACGCCTGACATTGGCGAAGTGACAGATTTGTCTTCACCTTCGTCATTCCAAGTCGTACGCATAGACAGTGAGTCTTTACCGACTGGAATGGCAATGCCCAGTGCCGGACACATTTCCATACCAATCGCTTTTACGCCTTCGAACAGTGCCTGATCTTCACCTTTTTGTCCTGCTGCTGCCATCCAGTTTGCAGACAGTTTAATATCGCCAATCTGGTCAATTTTTGCAGACATCAGGTTGCTGATCGCTTCAGCTACCGCTAAACGTGCAGACGCTGCCGGGTTCAATAATGCCACTGGTGGACGTTCACCCATGGCCATCGCTTCACCGGTATAACCCACCAGGCTTGTGGTTGTTACTGCAGCATCCGCTACAGGCACTTGCCATGGGCCAACCATCTGGTCACGTGCCACCATACCGGTAATCGAACGGTCACCAATGGTGATCAGGAACGATTTAGAGGCAACGGTCGGGTTTTTCAGGACACGGTAAATCGCATCTTTCAGATCTGTCACTTGAGCTGCATCAAAATCATCGCCTTTACGCTCGATGCTTTCATATGAACGGCTCATACGTGGTGTACCGCCCAGCATCACCTGCATTGGCATATCCACTGGCTTGTTGCCAAAAAGTGGATCTTCAACGGTTAAATGACGCGCTTCAGTCGCTTCACCCAGTACCGCAAACGGACAACGTTCACGCGCACAGATCGATTCAAACAACGCTAGAGATTCTGGACGGATTGCCAGTACATAACGCTCTTGTGCTTCGTTAGACCAGATTTCCATTGGCGACATGCCTGGCTCAAGCGATGGAATCTTACGTAAATCCAGTACCGCACCGAGCTCATGATCGTTGACCAGTTCTGGCATTGCATTTGAAATACCGCCCGCACCAACGTCATGCACCGATACGATTGGGTTTTCATCTTCCATGCGCCAGCAGGTATCAATTACTTCCTGGCAACGGCGTTCCATTTCCGGGTTTTCACGTTGTACAGAAGCGAAGTCCAGGCTCTCCCCCATGGTACCGCTGTCTACAGAAGACGCTGCACCACCACCTAAACCGATCAGCATGGCTGGACCACCAAGCACGATCAGAAGATCGCCCGGTTGAATTGCATCTTTTTCGACATGATCCGGACGGATGTTCCCGTAACCACCAGCAATCATGATTGGCTTATGGAAGCCTTTGACTTCGCCATTGACGTTTTGTTCAAAGGTACGGAAGTAACCGTTTAGCGCAGGACGACCAAATTCGTTGTTAAATGCTGCACCACCGAGTGGGCCTTCAATCATGATTTGCAGCGGAGAGGCCATACGCGATGGCTTGCCGTAGTTATCTTCCCATGGCTGTTCAAAGCCTGGAATGTTCAGGTTCGATGTGGTGAAACCGGTTAAACCTGCTTTTGGCTTACCACCACGACCGGTTGCACCTTCATCACGGATTTCACCACCTGAACCGGTTGCCGCACCGGCAAATGGAGCAATTGCGGTTGGGTGGTTATGGGTTTCCACCTTCATCAGGATGTGAGCCGCCTGGCTCTTGTATTTATAAACGTATTGACCGTTTTCTTCTTGCGTTGGGTAGAAACGCTGGGTATCAAAACCTACAATCACCGATGCGTTGTCTTTATATGCTGACAATACATCTGTTGGTGATTCTTTATAGGTGTTCTTGATCATCTGGAACAAAGACAACGGCTGAACTTCGCCATCAATGGTCCATTCTGAACCGAAGATTTTATGACGGCAGTGCTCAGAGTTGGCTTGCGCGAACATCATCAGTTCGATGTCGTTCGGGTTACGGCCCAGTTTGGTGAAAGCTTCAGTCAGATAATCAATTTCATCTTCAGACAGTGCAAAACCAAATTCGTTATTGGCTTTAACCAGTGCTTCTTTGCCCTGCCCCAGAATATCAATCGAGTTTAACGGTTTTGGTGCGGTTTCCACGAACAGTGCGGCTGCATCTGCAATGTCAGTAAATACGCTTTCGGTCATGCGGTCATGCAAGATCTGTAATGCTTCTTTAGAAAGCGCTTTTACGCCTTTTAGAGTAAACAGCAATCCGCGCTCCATACGGTGCACCGGAATATTACAGTTGGCAAAAATATCCGTCGCTTTGGATGACCACGGCGAAATGGTACCGACACGTGGGGTCACTAAAATTTGGACTTCGTCACTGGCAGGCTGACGTAATTCAAAAGATGCGCCATCATTTAACAGCTCTAAAGCTGATTGTTGCTGCTGCTCGTTGAGCGCTTGGTCAAACAGATAGATCCATTGGCTATCGAAAGATTGAACAGAACTAATTGACGATAAACGTGATAATAGTTGAGTTTTCTTAAAAGAAGAATGTGCAGGTGCACCGGCCACGATAAACATGCTGATTTTGGCTCCACGGGCAGATCTTTTGGACCTCGCCACAATGTGACTTGAAGAGAGCGCATATTCTACTGTGAAATGAGCCAATCAGCTAGAGAGGATTTGATAAATCTGACAGCGAAACGATCAGAGTTTTGATAAAAAGCTGTTTATTTCCAGTCAAAAAAATTGAACCGGCCGCGCAGCTTATCATATTTTGTTTCATATCGAGTAAAACTGTATTGATAATTTTTTGCATCAGAAAAATTGTCTTATTTTTCAACAGTTCTATAAGCATGATGAAAGCTAGTCCTAGATTGTCTGAATAGCCTGCTGCAGAACCAGAAATTAAATTTTTTGTACGAATTAATCATCCTGAAAGCTGAGTACTCATATCCACCCGAAGAGAGCGTTGCTGTCATCCGCTCAGGATCCCTTTGGTCTTTGCCTTTGTGAACCTTGAACCCTGAGACTTCACCCTCTTAGATGGGATTTTTACGTTCAATATTTCTATTATTTTTCGTCCTGTATTCTCTTGAGTTTAACTTGATTTATTCACCTAAAAGAAAGAATGAAAATATGCAAATCCAACCCTTATAATCTCATACCACGAATATGTCACAAGAGTTTTTTCCATTATGTATTTCACTTCCTAATATCAGGGATAATCTAGTAGATAATATATAGATATTCTCAAGGAAAAAGCCCTATATAAATATCCACCCTAAAATTATCATTAGATTTCTTTCATAAGTCATTTTTTACTCAGCTCCAAGTTATAAATTCCAGCAATTAGATTGAATCTTAATGCTAGTCTTTTGCCTCGATTGCGATATCGCTCAGCAAGAATTTTGAAGGTTTTCAAACTGCCAAATACATGCTCAATTCCAATTCTTCTTTTATTGATTTCCTGATTATAGATTTTTAGTTCGGAATCCAGTTTACAGCGCTTCTTTGCTTTTAATGGCAACAAGCTATTTGGATACACTGTATAAATTCCCTGATAACCCTTATCCGCAAGGATAAATGCACCTGCAGGAATCTGATTCAAGTTACGTTTGAAGAGTTCGAAATCATGTACGGCACCACGACTCGTACATAAACTCAGGATTTTTTGAGTTTGATAATGAATGATGGCCTGTACTTTGAAGGTGTGGGTCTTTTTCTTGCCGCTATAGCTTTTCTTCTGTTTTTTTAGGCCTTTGGATTGGAATTTCTGTGGCATCCACGATCACAACATTCCAATCGATGCCTTCGCCCTCGGGTAAATCTTTGGATAAATTAAAGAGATTGGACCGAATCAGGCAGTCTTCAACATGACGGACAATTCTTGAGGCTGTGGGCTCTGACACGCTATAACTTGTTGCGACATGGAACAATGTTCGGTATTCACGCCAATAGCTTAGACAGAGCAGAACCTGGTCTTCCAGGCTTAACTTGGGCGGTCTGCCTTTGGCAGGGACATGTTTCTTCAATTGCTCAACCATTAAATCAAAGGTTGACCATGAGATGCCCGTGTATCGCTTGAACTGAGGATCAGAAAGCTTGTTTGAATCGATGTATTTCATCTGCAGATTATGCATGAATGCCAAGAAATCTGGAGTGCAAATATCAACCAAAAAGAAGATCGTTTTTTGATTTATGAAAGAGATCTATTGCATCTATTTGATAAATGATTACTTACCTTTCATAAAAAAAACTTGTCAATAATATGAAGAAATAACATTTAAAATAAATTTCATCCAATTCATTCTACAAGAATTGGTTTAAAATATAAGCTTTGACCAACAAGTAAAAATCGAAAAAATATGAATTTTTAATTTTTGTTACTTTTTTTAACATTTTAAATTAACGCAAACTTCAACAAGTTTTAATCCAATCTATAAATTACTGTAATCCCTAAAAAAAATATTCATATATTTGACCCTGCAAAATCATAGTTTTTTATCTAAAAATCACCCCTATATCAGCAAAAAACCTTACTTCCCACTGACTTCATCAGTGAATTTGATGGTTTTATGTTAAGCTCTAGCTCAATTGCTGAGGCAAGGTCCATTTTTGGACTCACCTACGTACATCTTTTTATGCTGTGGATCAAATATCGGCTAGATATTTAAACACCAGATTTCTCATTTTCTGCAGCTTTATGCTCTGCCTGTTTTAGAGCCTTAGTCCGTCACCAAAAGATTTGTTTTTTAAAATAAAGGTGCCTCGCTTAAGGAGTAATTATGTTTCAATTCACTAGTACAACCACTGTACTATTGATGGTGCTTTTTTACGGCATTACCTTTGTACTGTCGTTACGTATTAAACAAAAAAATGAAAATGTCGATGGCTATATGGTCTCGAATGGTTCTATTGGCTTTGGTATGTCTGCGGCCAGCATGACCGCAACTTGGATTTGGGCAGCGTCATTCTATGCAGCTGCCTCTTCAGGTTATAAATACGGCGTTTCCGGTGCCTTGCACTACGGCCTCTGGGGCGCGCTGATGATTTTGTTTATTTATCCTTTTGGTAAGCGCTTTCGTGAGTTGGCACCCAATGCACATACGCTGGCAGAAATTATGCATGCCCGCCATGGCAACCAGAGCCAGATGATTTTGGCAGGTTCCAATATTGTGGGAAGTGTCATCAGTTTGATGGTGAATTTTACTGCAGCAGGTGCCTTGGTCGAAATTTTATCTCCCCTAAGCTTTGTACATGGCGTCTTGATCACCGGGATTGGTGTGCTGTCTTATACCCTCTGGTCTGGCTTCCGTTCCTCTGTATTTACCGATTTTGGCCAGCTGGTGGCGATGATCGTGGCGGCGGTGATCATTATCCCAACGCTGTTCTTCACTTTGGGCGGACCGTCCCTGTTTCAAACGGGTATTCACAACCTGCAGCCTGAACAGCTCGATTTCTTCTCTAAAACTGCATTTCTAGAACAAGGTGCGCCTTTCTTCGTCGCAGTCCTGGCGTATACCATCGGTAACCAGACCATTGCCCAGCGTTTATTTGCGGTACGGGAAGACTTGATTAAACCCAGTTTTATTACGGCGACGATTGGTTATGCCGCGATTGTGATCGGGTTGGGGATGCTCGGCTTACTGGCCTTGTTTGCCGGAATTCAACCGATTGATGGCAACTTGAATAACCTGATTCCACAAATGGCAGCGACGTATCTCTCTCCATTTATGGTGGCCCTGTTATTTATCATGGTGATCGGTGCGCTGTCTTCAACGGCTGACTCGGATCTGTCTGCGTTATCTGCGATTGTGATGACTGACATTTATGGAAAACAGATTGCCAAAAACCAACCTAATCCCAAGAAAATGCTGTTTATTGGTCGTATAACCATGATTGTCGCCACCATGCTTGGGATCATTATCGCCACTTTAAAATTTGACATTTTATCAATGCTGATTTTTGTGGGTGCACTTTGGGGGTCTATTGTATTTCCGGTAATTGTCAGCCTGTATTGGGACAAAGTGAATTCTCGTGCCTTTAACTGGTCGGTCGGGCTCGCCTTCGTCAGCTTCCTGATTGTCCGTTTTGAATGGATTCCAATCCAGGGCTTGATTGCGCTTGGCTTTGAGCTACTTGCAACCCTGGGTATTGGTGTGGTGCTGGGTCTGATGACCTTTGGTTTCTTCGGCAAAAAAGTCGGTTTGGTGGTGGGTATCTTGGCCAGTATTGGCTTCATGCCATGGACCATCGGCTTCTTGCGTGAATACGGCACCTTATTAAGTTCACTGACTGCTTATGGCAGTAGTGCTCTGGTCTGTACTGTTCTGACCTTGGTCTACAGTAAAGAACGATTTGATTTTAAACAAATCAACAAGATGGTGATTGAATTTCACCAGCTATCTGAGAAAAGTAAATAAGGAGATTTCAGATGACTAGTCAATTATTGACCCTATATGTACTTTTTTGGCCGTTGATCGCAAGCCTGGTCTTGTTCACAATTTGCTTGAATGTCTATAAAGATGCACAACAAGCCAAGGAAACTGGTGAAGGGCTGGTGTAATTTTAACTCTTCATGAAAAAGCAGGCTCATTTGGCCTGTTTTTTTATGGCCGTTTCATATTGTTTGAATCACTTGTCTATATTGAGGAGCAAGATTTTTTCTGCTTTTCATTCCCATGACAATTCATGTCGCCTCACTCTAGTACTGGGCTTGGTTTTTTGGCATGATGCAAAGCAGTAAATAATTGAATAATGATAAATGACACAGATGCGTTGGTTAGAACTGCTTTCGACAGTTCGGATTGGTAGTAAAAAGCAAAGTACTGAACAGGCGCGTAGCCCGTTTCATAAAGATTATGACCGTATTATTTTCTCGCAGAGTTTCCGGCAGCTGAACCGCAAAACCCAGGTCCATCCGCTTACCCAACATGATGGTATTCATACCCGCCTGACCCATTCGCTGGAAGTGTCCTGTATTGGCCGTTCACTGGGGATGCTGGCAGCAGAAAAAATCAAGGATCAACTGCCTCCGTGGATTACCCCGGCCGATGTCGGCGCGATTATTCAAGCCGCCTGTCTGGCGCATGATATTGGCAATCCGCCTTTTGGTCATGCCGGTGAATATGCCATTCGTGAATGGTTTGATGATGCCTCGCATACCGACTTTTTAAAGGACCTAAGTCCGGAACAGGAAGCCGATGTACGCCAGTTTGAAGGCAATGCCCAAGGCCTGCGCCTGCTGACCAAAATTGACTATCATCCGCATGATGGCGGTATGCGTCTGACCTATGCCACCTTGGGTGCCTATTTAAAATATCCGTGGCTGTCGAAAACCATGGCCTCGCAGGGCAATCGTCCGGCCAGTCAGCGCGCCAAATTCGGTTGCTATCAGGCAGAAAAAGACATTCTGAAACAGATTGCCGAACAGCTCGGCCTGATTGAAATCGGACCTTATCGTTATTGCCGCCATCCGCTGACCTATTTACTCGAAGCCGCAGATGACATCTGCTATGCGCTGATTGATCTGGAAGATGGCATTATCCTGAACATGCTCAGCTATGATGAAGTCGAGCCGATTTTCCTGAACCTGATTGGCGATTATGGCATGCCGGAAGAACTGTCTTTGGACAGCACCACCTGGCAGCAGAAAATTGCCGCGCTACGTGGCCGGGTCATGAAACGTCTGGTCGATGAAGTCACCAGTGCCTTTGCCAAGCAGCATGACCAAATTCTTTCGGGCCAGCTGAAAGGGACCTTACTGCAATATTGCTCGGCCGATATTGAAATTGGCATTAACCGGGCCAAAGAACTGGCGCGTGATAAAATTTTTGAACATCCGCAAAAAGCCGGTCTGGAAATTATTGCCCATCAGAGCCTGCAAAGTATTCTGGATGCCTTTATTCCGCTGACCACACCGCATAAAACCTTAAGCTTTAAAGAGCAGCGGCTGATGGCGATTTTGCAGCGTTCCGGTGCCCATTTTGGTCCAGATCACTATGACAATATCATGCAGGTGCTGGATATTATCTCAAAATTCTCGGATCATCAGGCGTATAACCTGGCGCAGGAATTACAAGGCAATAAAGCCGGATTCTTTTAAGTACAGCCTGCCGTTTTGGGAGAACCTCCAAAACTGCTTTATACTTTTGCGCGTGCTGACATTGCTTGTGCAACACCCCGGCCCATCGGCTGTATATCGCAGAGCATCACAGAAAAGTGGATGACTTCAAGATGCAGACGACAGGCTCGGAACTGAAAAATTTAACCGAATAGAAGTGAATAAACTGAATGATTGGATGTCTGATTGGTGAGGTGTTTGCCCTCGAAGCCCCTACGGTCTTATTAAATGTCAATGGTGTGGGCTATGAAGTCGATACACCGCTGTCTACATTTTGCCAATTACAAAAAGGCCAGAAAGTCACCTTATGGACCCATTTAGCAGTCCGTGAAGATGCTCAATTGCTATATGGTTTTCTGGATGCGCAGGAAAAAACCATTTTCCGTACTTTATTAAAGGTCAACGGTGTTGGTCCGAAAATGGCTCTCGGCATTCTGTCAACCTTAAGCGTCGATATGCTGATTCACACGGTTGAACATGAAGATATTAACACCTTGGTCAAAGTACCGGGTGTCGGCAAAAAAACCGCTGAACGACTGATGATTGAATTGCGTGACCGTTTTAAAGCGATGGCTGCCGGCAATGCACCAAGCAACACCAGCAGCGCACAAATCCAGTTTATGGGCAACTCTGCCGTGGCCGAAGCCGAAGCTGCGTTACAATCCTTAGGCTACAAACCACAGGAAGCACAAAAACTGGTTAGCGCAGCCAAAGGTGACTTTACTGAAGCCAGCGACATTATCCGGGCAGCGTTAAAATCGATGAACAAATAGATAGCTCTATTTCATCTCAAGGCCAGCATGAGATACGCGAAAATGTCATTCGCAACTGTTTCAGGCAGGAAGCATTTGCATAAAAATGTTTCTGCGATATAGTCGAGACGAATCATCTTTTGACGAGTTTTGCGAATGACGATGGTTTTGCTTACTTTTGCCGAATGAGAAATATATTTCGCAAGGTAAGGCCAACCGCAGGTTATTCCCGAAATTTAATTTTCTTGGAACATCCGTCAAAAAGGCTTTTGACGTCTGCCCCATTAAACTGTATTTACCTGAAGTTTACATAATATATGCAAGACCGTCTTATCAGTGGTTCTGAAAAACCCGAAGATCAAATTGATCGCGCCATCCGCCCCACCTCCCTCGATGACTACATCGGTCAACCGGTGGTGCGTGAACAAATGGAAATCTTTATTGGTGCAGCGCGCGGCCGCGGCGAAGCCCTCGATCATACCCTGATTTTCGGCCCACCGGGCTTAGGTAAAACCACCCTAGCCAATATCATTGCCCGTGAAATGGGCGGCAACCTGAAATCGACTTCGGGGCCTGTGCTTGAACGTGCCGGTGACTTGGCAGCCATGCTGACCAACCTTGAAGAAGGCGATGTACTGTTTATTGATGAAATTCATCGCCTGTCACCAGTGATTGAAGAAATCCTCTATCCGGCGATGGAAGATTACCAGCTGGACATCATGATTGGTGAAGGCCCGGCAGCGCGTTCGATCAAACTGGACTTGCCGGCATTTACTCTGGTCGCCGCCACCACGCGGGCCGGTCTGCTCACTTCGCCGCTGCGTGACCGTTTCGGGATTGTGCAGCGTTTAGAATTCTACTCGGTGGAAGATCTGACCCATATCGTAAAACGTTCTGCCAGTTTAATGGATGTCCCGATGACCGAAGAAGGCGCGGCAGAAATTGCCCGCCGTTCCCGCGGCACACCGCGTATTGCCAACCGCTTGTTGCGCCGGGTACGTGACTATGCCCAGGTCAAAGGCACCGGCGAAGTCACCCATGCAATGGCCCAGCGCGCTCTGGATATGCTCAATGTCGATAAAGATGGCCTAGACACCTTAGACCGTCGCTATCTGTCGATGTTACTGGAACGTTTTGATGGCGGACCTGCCGGGGTTGAAGCACTGGCCGCAGCCATGGCGGAAGATTCAGGCACCTTGGAAGATGTGATTGAGCCTTATCTGATTCAGCAAGGTTATGTGATGCGTACCGCACGTGGCCGGATTGCCACCAATATGGCTTATTTACAGTTTGGCATGACCCCACCGGAACCCAAATAACAACCATCCCGGACCTTCATTGCCTGTGAGGTAATGAAGGTCTTTGATAAATAACAACTTGAATACATACTCGAACAACAATAATGATGACCGAACAACAACTAATTCAACACCTTCAGCAGCATTTTGATGAGCTGATAGAGCAATTGCAGCCAATCCGCCCCCTACCTTATGGCAAACCATTCCAGTTTTTCAGTGAATCTGAACTGAACTATCTGAACCAGCTTTTGCAAGGCGATCTCAGTCACTGGCTGAGCTTCGATTTTAAAAATGAACGCGGCAAAATCATTGATGCAGATCAAGCTGGCATTGAACAGATCGACCTGCATCGGCATGGGCACTGGTCTATCGACGCCATCCATTTTGATCAGCTATGCGCCATCCACTGGATTAGCCTGTATTTTTCCGAAGAACTTAAACCCTTTATTGAAACCTATACCCAACCATCCACTTCAGTAAAACCGAAACAGAAGCTTGCCCTGATTCTGACGTTACTGGCCGTGCTGGGCGGAATTGGTAGTTATCTGCTTCAAGACGCTGTAGGAATTGTCTTATCTGTGGCGGCATTCTTTCTTAGTATGATCTGGTATGGCTTACTCCAGCTACGACAATATTTTGCCAATAAACAGCCGCAGCAGTTTGAGCGAACTTTCGTGATCAGCAGCTATTTTGCCTTGCATCTACGTGATTATGCGGTGGAACGGCTGTACCTCGATCATCCGGACAGTGCCTAAAACCGCACTGGCAACAGTGCCTAAAACAGCACTGGCAACAGTGCTATCAAAATTGCCAATGACCAAGCACAGGCGGCATGGCAAAAAAAGGCATAAATCACGTGTCAATTCACCTAATTCAACCTGTACCGAACGATAAATATCCAATCTCGGCTCTACATTCTTTATACCTTTGCCACTGGATTTGACACCTTGTGCCATAGGAGCAAAAAGTCATTATGCTAAACTGCAAAGCCAACCCAGTCGGGCATTTGACAGAACCTCAGACAACTTCAATCCAGTTCTGTACGGCCCTTCCAGACCAAAACTGAAAATTGTAATGGAACAGTATCATGGCGAATAAATTTGAATTTCAAATTCGTATCTATATGGAAGACACCGATGCAGGCGGGATTGTATACCATGCCAATCATATTCGTTTCATGGAGCGCACCCGGACCGAATGGCTGCGTGCTTCCGGCGTCGATCATTATTGGCATCAAAACGACTATAACTTTGTCGTGCATAAAATTAATGTCAAATATATGCGTCCAATCTTAATGGATGATCTGATTACTGTTACAGCAAGTGTTGTTTCGTGTAAAGCAACGTCATTTGTATTGCAACAAAATATTTATCGTGGTGAAATCATGCTTGCTTCTGGTGAGGTGGAATTGGCATGTTTAAGTTCTGAAATGCGTCCACGTCGCCTTCCGGATGAAATTCGTGGCCTGATTCTAAAAGAGCTAGGACAGGACCAAGACTAAAAACTTATGGCACTACGTAACTATGGCAACACAATTAGAATCATCTCTACAAGTCTCTGATCTTATTTTGCAGGCAAGCCCTGTGGTACAACTGGTCATGTTGGTGCTGTTACTGGCCTCCTTGTATAGTTGGTATCTGATCGCCAAGTTACATCTCAGTTATAAAAAAGCCCAGGCCGATGATGATCATTTCCAGAAAATCTTCTGGTCTGGTGCTGAATTAAATACGCTATATAACAACGCCCAACTCAATTCCAAACGCACCGGCCTGGAAGATATTTTCTATCAGGGTCTGGGTGAATTTCTCAAATTGAAAAAACGTCATGCCCCGACTGCACAAAGTCTAGAAGGTACCGAACGTATTTTACGTGTCGGTTTAAGCCGTGACCAAGGCCAACTGGAACAAGGCTTAGGCGCGCTGGCCAGCATTGGCTCTGTGGCACCGTATATTGGTTTATTTGGAACCGTGTGGGGCATTATGAATGCCTTTATTGGCCTGGCCGATGTCGATCAGGTAACACTGGCTACCGTTGCACCGGGGATTGCCGAAGCGCTGATTGCCACCGCAATTGGTTTATTTGCCGCAATTCCAGCTGTACTGGCCTTTAACCATTACACCGCCAAAGGTGAAAGCCTCTATTCAGACCGTGCCTTGTTTGCTGAAGAGATGGTGGCCTTATTACAACGTCAGTCTTTGGGTTCAGCACGGGAACATGACTAATGGCCATTCAACGTTCCGGACGCTTCGAGCGTATTAAAAAGCCCTTAAAAAGTGATATGAACGTGGTGCCTTACATCGACGTGATGTTGGTGCTGCTGGTCATTTTTATGGTCACTGCCCCAATGATTACCAGCGGCATCAATGTCGATTTGCCGCAGGCCAATGGCAATCCGATTGAATCCAAAGATGCGCCAGCTGTGGTCAGTCTGGACAAAGACGGCCAGTATTTTCTGAAATACAAAGCCCAAAACTCCAGTCAGCCGCTAACACTCAGTGAACTGACTGCCGTATTAAGTGAAGCACAGCAACAGGCGCAAGCAGAAAATAAAGAACTGCATGTGGTGATTGAAGGTGAAAAATCTCGTGCGTATGGCGAAGTCATGGCCCTGATGAGCAGCCTTCAGGACGCCGGTTTAACTCAGGTTGGCTTACTGACTGAGCCATTAAAGTAAATGATGAAAAGATTGCAAAAACCACCGTTTCAGCAAAAGGCACTGGCGATTGGCTTCACGCTCGGCGTGCATGTCATTGCCGTGGTGGGTTTACTTTATCTGGGCATGAGCCAGCCACCGGAACCACCCAAACAGATTCGGACCGTGCTGATTAAACCGGAAGATTTACCCCCAGTTACTCGTGAAGAAACCGAGTTTGCTGAGACCGCACATAAAAATGTAGCAGCCGAGATTCAGCAAACCGCGACTCCGGTTGAAGATGCCCCGGTAATTCCGGTCGCACCGCCAGCTGCGCCTCACCCAGAACCGGCCAAAGCACAACCAAGCAATACTGCCGCACAGCAACAGGCCGAACAGCAAAAACGCCTAGAGGCTCGTGCGCAGGCGGAAGCAGAAAAATTACAGGCACAACAGGCCCAGCGCGCCAAGGCAGAAGCTGAACGTAAAGCCCAAGCCGCTGAAAAAGCCAAGGCCACTGCACAGGCCAAAGCCGAGGCAGAAGCCAAACGCCGCAGCGAAGCTGAAGCCCTGCGTAAGGCAGAAGCAGCAGAAAAAGCCAAACTTGATGCACGTCGTAAGGCGGAAGCGGAAGCCAAACGTAAAGCCGAAGCGGCAGATAAGGCCAAGGCGGATGCGGCAGCCAAGGCGAAGGCAGATGCAGAGGCGAAACGCAAAGCCGATGCTGAAGCCAAACGCAAAGCCGAGGCTGCGAATAAGGCCAAAGCAGAAGCAGCAGCCAAAGCCAAGGCTGAAGCGGAGGCCAAACGCAAAGCCGAAGCAGCTGAAAAAGCCAAAGCCGATGCAGCTGCGAAAGCCAAAGCCGATGCAGAGGCCAAAGCCCGCGCTGAAGCAGAAGCCAAAGCTTCGGCGGCCAAACAGGCGGCTGAAGAAGCGGCACAAAAGAAAGCTGAAGCCAAACGGATTGCCTCTACAGCCAAACGCGATTTTGAAAACAAGATCCGTCGGGCCTGGGATATTCCGGTCGGCTCTTCTGGCAAAACTGCCACGGCACGGGTTACGCTGACCGACAGCGGTTCGGTAGCCTCGGTGATTGTGAACTCCAGTGATCCGGACATGAAAGCCAGTGTCGAGGCCGCGGTACGTGCCGCTGCACCCTATCCAATGCCTTCGGACCCGGATGCACGCCGTGAAGCACGCAGTTTTACCTCCAGCTTTACTGCCAAATAAGCTGACTCGCCATCCTGTCAAAAGCCGGGATGGCCTGTTATTTTTCAGTTACACTGCACAACAAGCGACAAAATTTTATTCACTTTTCACAGTGTTATAACAGTTTGGTCATAATTCTCTGCTTTAAATCTCAAATAAGCATGGCATTATGTAGAACAATCACATCAACAAGAATTATGTTTTGAGTAAATAGCGAATGATGGAAATGAAGCCTAAACATCTACTTTACTTGGCAATTTTTACCGCTTTGGGTCCAATAATGGTCTCTCAAACCCATGCCCAGCTACATCTGGAAATTGCCAAAGCACCTGCAGAAGCCCCGAAAATTGCCATCATTCCGTTTAGTAATGATCAAAGCATTTACCCGATTGTTGAAAATGACCTGAACCGTTCCGGCAAATTCACCAGCTCATCAAAAAACTTGCCGGCAAGTGCAGCAAATAATAGTCCTAATGCCGCTGCCTGGCAGGCCGCCGGTGTACCTTATGTGGTGACTGGTACCAGCAAGCCAACCGCAGATGGTGGCTTTGAAATTCACTATCAGCTGTATGATGTGCAAAAGCAGCAGTATTTATTAAACGAATTACTGACTGTACCGGCTTCACGTACCCGTCAGGCTGCGCACATGATCAGTGACACCATCTATGAAGCACTGACCGGTATTAAAGGCGATTTCAGTGGTCGTATTGCCTATGTCTTGCGGAATCCGGCCACTCCGGAGCAGCGCTATACCCTGCAAATTGCCGACACCGATGGTGAACAGCCAAGAACCATTCTGACTTCACGCGATCCAATCTTGTCGCCGGCCTGGACGCCAGATGCCAAGAAAATTGCCTACGTGTCCTTTGAAACCAAACGCCCTGCGATTTATGTTCAGGATTTATCTACCGGTTCACGTGAAAAACTGGCCAGCTTCCGTGGCTTAAATGGCGCACCAAGCTTCTCTCCAGATGGTTCACGCATGCTGTTTACTGCTTCAATGCACGGCAATCCGGAAATTTACGAGATGGATCTGGGCACGCGTCAACTCAAGCGCATGACCAATGACAGCGCCATTGATACAGAAGCACGCTACGCACCCGATGGTAAATCGTTTATTTTTACTTCAGATCGTGGCGGCTCAGTGCAAATCTATCGCTATGACCTGAACACGGGCAGCAGCAAACGTCTGACCTTCCGCGGCGCATTTAATGCGCGTGGTACTTTAAGTGCCGATGGTAAAAAACTGGCGCTGGTTCATCGTCCAAGTGGCAGCAATTATAAAGTTGCGATTCAGGACATTAATACCGGCATTACCAATATCCTCACCCCAACCAGCCTGGATGAATCTCCAAGCTTCTCACCAAATGGACAGATGGTGGTCTATGCAACCCGTGAAGGTGCGCGTGGCCTGCTGTCCATTATGTCTTTAGATGGTCGTTTCCGTATGAATTTGCCAAGTGAACAAGGTGAAGTGCGTGAACCGGCTTGGGCACCAAAATAAGAGCAACTGAACAACCAAGTTTCATGGAGATGAAAATGAACGCAGTAAAATTATTTGTATTGCCTGTACTGGCCTCAGCGCTGGTGATGACTGGCTGTGCCAACCGTAAGCCTGCAACCGATGTTCAAGCAGGACAAACACCGACCTCTTCAACCACGGTCAATACACAAGGCTTAAGTGATGATGCAGCCTTGAATGCACAAAACCTGGCCGGTGCATCTGCCCAAGGTGTAACTGAAGCCAATAAAGCATTCTTGGCAAAACGTGTGGTGCACTTTGACTATGACAGCAGCGAACTGTCGAATGAAGACCTACAAACCCTACAGGCACATGCACAATTCCTGATGGCCAATGCCAACTCGAAAGTCGCGCTTACAGGTCATACCGATGAACGTGGTACTCGTGAATACAACATGGCCCTTGGTGAGCGTCGTGCCAAAGCAGTCGAAAGCTTCCTGGTCACCACCGGCGTGAATCCGGGTCAATTGGAACCGGTCAGCTATGGTAAAGAAATGCCGGTTAACCCAGGTCATGATGAAAGTGCCTGGAAAGAAAACCGCCGTGTTGAAATCAACTACGAAGCGGTACCACCTTTACTGCGTTAAAATTGCATGATTGAGCAGAGTTGCTCAATATAAAAAAGCGCTCCATCGGGCGCTTTTTTAATACTCAAACACAAGAGCTGAGCCAAATTCTATTTAAGGTGCATCTGCCTGTGCATCTTCTTCATCTTTGGCGGGTTGCATCGACTCAATCATGTCGTGCTTGTTAAATTTCTTGTACTCTGGTTTTGCTTCATACCCCTTCCAGGCCTCTTTGACCTTGTCGGCGCTAATTTCATCTAAACTAATGCCTTCGCTTGGGGTTGGAGTCGCATCAAACTTTAACGTTGTCATATGTGTGCTCCTATATACTGGTTGATTCTGTTCCTTCACATCAACATAGCACTTTCTAGCAGACTTGCAAGGGCAAAATCACGTCAAATAGTTGAGTTTAATTTTTCTTTTAAGCTGTTCTCATCTAAAATATCGGACAAAGCTTTTTTGATCATGCCCGATCGATTCTTATTCGGAGTTTTCCTATTATGTCTTATCGCACCCTGTCCCAATTTCTACAACAACAAAGCGGAAATTTAACCCCTGAACTTGCACAGGTGATTGAGACCATTGCCAATACCTGCAAAACTATTGATCAGGCTTTACAAAAAGGCGCCTTGGCTGGGGTTCTGGGCAGTGCACAAAATGAGAACGTGCAAGGCGAAGAGCAAAAGAAACTCGATGTCATTTCCAATGATTACCTGATTGATGCCTTACAGAAACATCCCAATGTCGGCGGTTTAGCCTCAGAAGAACTGGATGAATTCACTCCGGCACAGGAAAATGGCCAATATTTAGTGCTGTTCGATCCGCTAGATGGTTCAAGCAACATCGACATCAATATGTGTGTCGGCACCATTTTCTCGATTCTTCCGGCAAAAAATGCAGTGACCCAAGCAGCTGATTTCATGCAGGCCGGTGTTCACCAGGTTGCTGCCGGTTATGTACTGTATGGCCCATCAACCATGATGGCCTTAACCGTCGGTGCAGGTGTAGTGTTCTTTACCTTTGACCCGGAAACTCAGGAATTCCTGCTGACTTCGGAAAATATCCAGGTGGCAGCCGACACCAAAGAATATGCAATTAATGCCTCTAACCAGCGTCATTGGGAAGCACCCGTTCAACGTTATATTGATGAACTGCTAGCAGGTAAAACCGGTCCGCGTGAAAAAGACTTTAACATGCGCTGGGTGGCCTGTATGGTGGGTGATATTCACCGTATTCTGTGCCGTAGCGGGATTTTCATGTATCCATATGACCTGAAAGATCCGAAAAAAGCTGGCCGTTTACGTTTAATGTATGAAGCCAACCCGATGAGTATGCTCATGGAACAAGCCGGCGGTGCGTCGACAACAGGTCGTGTACGTATTCTGGAAATTGAACCGACCGATCTGCATCAACGTGTACCAGTGATCATTGGTTCTAAAAACGAAGTTGATCTTGTTACTGGCTACCACGCTTAATTTTTTCTGATAACACCTGTGGGTCTGTGCTCACAGGTGTGGATGTTCTCCATGCCTACCTTATTTCTCGAATCGAAAGATAATCCTAAAATTAAGCACCTACGTGGCTTGATTGAACAAAACAGCTACCGTAAAAAACAAGGTCAGACTGTGCTTGAAGGTTCGCACCTTTGTCTGGCATGGTTAGAACAAAACCGGAAAATTAACGCGATTTTCACCACCGAAAATGCCCTGAAACATCCTGATCTGAACGATATTCTGGACCAGTATCAGGGTACGGTGTTTGTAATTGGCGAGTCTTTATATAAAGATTTAAGTACCTTGGGCACCACCCTTGCCTGTCTGGCTATTGTCGATTTGCCAAGTTCCAGTCAGGCGCTTGACTATCAGGCCGATACCTTAATCTTGGAAAATGTCCAGGACCCGGGCAATGTCGGCACCCTGCTACGCTCGGCTGCTGCAGCCGGCATCCAGCAAATTGTCTGCACCAAAGGCTCCGCCTCGTTATGGTCACCACGGGTATTACGTGCCGGGATGGGTGCGCATTTTTCTTTGCAGACCTTTGAAAATATCCAGCTCGAGGAGATTCTGGAACAGTTTAAAATTCCGGTCTATGTCACCAGCTCACACCGTTCCACCAGCCTGTATGCCAAAGACTTAAGCCAGCCATGCGTATGGATTCTCGGTAATGAAGGTCAAGGTGTATCGGATTACGCACTAGCACATGCCGAAGCCGTTACCATTCCACAACCGGGCGGACAGGAATCTTTAAATGTCGCGATTGCCGGTTCAGTCTGTTTCTTTGAAATGGTACGTCAACGACTCTAATACGTTAATTTATATTAAATAGGCTGGCCCTATTAAAAAAATAGATTACACTAGAAAAATAATAACTTGTAATGTCAACCGAACCATTATTTTTAACGTTAATAGTGCCATGAAGTTAAAAATAATGGTGGGTATCCAATGACAGGATTTTCCATCTCTATGGATTTAGCACCCAAAAAGTCTCAACCTGAAAGTTTGAGTACTCTGAAGAGTACGGCTGAACAACGCCTGAAAACTTTTATGCACGAGGTCACCGGGCGCGCCTTAGTGATGATGGAAAGTGCCACTCAGGGACAGCATGGCATCGCGATGGATCTGGTTCAGGAAGCCTTTATTTCCCTGCACAAATCCTATGCCGATAAAAGCACAGATGAGTGGTATCCACTGTTCCACACCATTTTAAATAACAAATTACAGGACTGGCGACGTAAAGAAGCCCGTCGTGCACAACCCTTTTCATTTTTCCGCAAAGTCAGCCTGGATGACGATGATGTCGAACAAAATGATCTGGTCGATGAACGTGCACTCAATCCTGCTGAGTTTTTGGACCAAGCCATGACTGCTGAAGAAATTCAGGAGGCAATCGCCAAACTTCCAGTGCGTCAGCAACAAGCGTTTATGCTGCGGGCCTGGGAAGGGTTCGATACTCAGACTACTGCCCAGATTATGAATTGTTCTGAAGGCAGTGTAAAAACCCATTATCATCGTGCTATTCAGGCTTTACGCCAGACTCTGGCACATATGAATCCATATCTGGGAGGATCATCCGAATGAAACAAGATGATTTCTTAAAACAAGTGACTTCCAAACTTGATGGACTCGCCCACCACCACAAAGACAAAGCTGTGGTGATGAATCATGTTCTGGATCAGATTCAGGATAAGCAGACATCACGCTATGGCCTGTGGAAAATGTCCGGTTTTGCACTTGCGGCTGCCATTGCAGGATTCGTCATTTTACCAAATTCGGTAGAAATGACCGCGCAACCGCAAAATCAGGTGGTGGCTACGCCAAAACTTTCACCACAAATGATGGAAGATCTAGAAATGTTATTGGTGCTGGGTGAGGATAAAGTTCAACATGGCAGCTAAACGTTTAGCATTCGCCTTCTGTGCGCTGGGCTTTTTGCAAACCAGCTTTGCAGGCTTTGAGCGTTTCTGGATTTTCTCCAAAGATGCAGACACAAAAATTGTTGAAAGCTGGGAAACCCTCTCAGATGAAGAACAATTGGCCTTAATCAAACGTTATCAGAATTTAAAAGAACTGCCGTCCGATAAAAGTGCTTCTTTGCAACAGCGTATGGACTGGTTTATTCAGCTACCCGATGCAGAAAAGCAGAAAATGCGTGAAACCTGGCAAAAAATGAGTACCCAGGAACGCAAGGAACTCGGCCAAAGAATGCAGAAGGCCACGCCTGAAGAACGCGTGCTGATTCGTGAAGAATATATCAATAAATATATCACGCCGACAGAATACTAAGCGATTAAGCCACACATCAACCCAGTGCTGGTCCATAAAAAAGCCTCTTATCAGAGGCTTTTTTACATTCACTGGATTTATGATTTATGATTTAAACTGACGGCGTACACGATATACCGCCATGCCCAATAAACCAAATAATCCAGCAAGCCCTAGACTTCCACCACCGCTTCCTTCAGTATTGCTGTTTTTCGCGGTATTGATCAGGCTGATGGTCGCCTCATTAGACAGCTCCTGTTCAGCATCAAATACTGTGTATTTCAGCTCATAATCAAACGGGCTATAGCTGTTACGCACCTGAATCTGCAGGTTTCCGCCATAACAAGTTTCACGCACATAATCCCCTGGACATGGACCACTCCGGTCTGCCGTGACCAGTACACTTGAAGGTACATTGGTTAAACGGATTGGCAATTCAAGTCCATTGCTATCGGTATAAAAGGCCGGTTTATTTTGTCCAGACAGCAGTGTATTGACAGGTCCATCGCCATCATCACTGTCATTTTCCAGCGGATTGACATTAATTTTCAAATCCGAACCGTATTCAATGGTGTAGCGGTCGGCTTTGGCAATCGGTTTGATGTTCATGAATTTTGCCTCAAGCAAACCACTCGACTGAACACTTGGATCCGTCACCGAAGTAATGGTGTAGGCACAATAGGCAGAATCAATATTCTGGGTCACCTGATCATCGACACGATAGAACAGAATCCGTTTTACATCGGCATCCCATTCGCATTTCAGGTTTGGATCATGCAGCAGTTTACTGCGGTCAAAGGCCGCATCTTCTAAACCACCGCCAATGCCATAGACTTCTGTACTGATATTAAAGTGTTCCGGTTTTAGTTCCAGCAACTGTGCCACGCTACCATCGGCATTTGGTTCATCATGCTTGAGGGCTAATGCAAATGGATCGATATAAATAGTCCGATATTTCTGTTTTTCCTTGGAAAATTTAAGCAAATTTTCATAGTTTTGCAGATCTGCCTGATGTTGGGCCAACAGCTCTTTATTTTTCTCTGGTGCCTGAACCAGCGCTTTTAAACGGTCAATCTCCTGCTGATAGCTGTCAAACAAGGTCACATGCGACACGTTTTTCAGATTGACAATATCTGCTGCGGTCATACGCATGAGTTCAACCGAACCAATTTCACAGCTGTTTTTCTGTTCTGGATCTAAAATCAGGGTGCCATCAGTCACACGCTGTAAACCACGCTGATCTGACACTTCACAGCCAAATCCTTCGACATTGACCAGGTCCGCATCATTGTCCAGATTTTTTGGATAATATAACGGCAGGAATAAGTTATAGGCTGAAGCCGGCTGCATTGGATAGAGCACATCACTTAACTGCTTGCCACTTAAATTCACCGAGCTCATTGAGTTTTCTTCTGTGCTCGCGAGCGTTTCCGGCAGGTCACATACCCCCTGCTCTACACTTTGTGCATTCGGGAAAATTAGCGCATTGCGTGATGAGCTGATATTCGGTTGCCGCTCGGTTAAATTGCCATTATTCAACGCATAACGGCATGATTTTCCGGTATTAAATGCCAGCACATTAAATCTTAATACTTTGATGCCTGAATCATCATAATAGAAGGTGCTGGCGGCCTCATTTTCGACAATGGTATTGTTATTTAAACTGAAGACCGATTGCGTACTGAGGCGGTGCTCCGGGCCATTGGCCAGGTTAAAAATATGCCCCTGCGTTAAGTTCGCTTTATTTTTAGCCACTGTGGTATTGGTTAAAGTCAGACGCGGCTTGCCACAAAAATCAAAGCTACTCAGGCTGTTGCTGTTGCCATTTTGAATGACACTGCTTTGCTGAATGGTGATATTGGCCTGGGTATCTGCTAGATTTGCCGTACAGTCCATCGCCAGCACACTGCCGACACTGGCGCTGTTCCCCTGAATCAGGCTATTCACCACCGTAATTGGCTGTTCCTGATTATGGGCAGCAATATACAGTGCACCACCCCGCGCTGCCTGCGAATCCAGAATTGCGGTATTGGTCAAGGTCAACGGTCCGGCAACCAGTAAAGCCCCGCCCAGCCCATCGCTATAGCCATTTTTAAGGGTCAGATCGTCAAACATGACATTGGCCTGACTGTCGAGCGTATTAACAATACGATGCAGCCCCTGGCCGTTAATAATGGTCTGATGCGGTATCAGCGCCGGATAACGGTGGGTAATAGGATCTTTCTTGCTGTAATCAAGCGGTGTTGCGCCCATAATCCGCACATTGGACTGCGGGCGTAATTCAGCATTTAACTTGTATTCACCCGCTTGCAGACGGATATAATCCACTGCAATATAGTTGGTATTGCCGACACTACAGCCCCCAAAGGCTTTGTTCTGTTTGGCCGCCACCAAGGCTTCACGTAGCGAACATTTATCCGGGTTTTCACCATTTTCATCGGCAAATGTAGTGACATAAATAGTACGGTCTTCTGCGGCCATTAATGACATGGCACTGACAATCATGACTCCCAAGAGTGCTTTTTTATAATTTTTCATTCCCTTTCCCTGTTTTTATTTTTTACGGCGCCAAGCTACCAGTAACATCAATATGAGTACGCCATAGCCAGCCACTGCTCCGCCAGATGTTTTAATTTTGTCACTGTCCATGTGGTTTTCAGGTGCCTGAATCACTTGTACACGAATTTCTACATATGGTTTGGTGGTATTAAAACGTGTACTGGTGGTCACCAGTTTAATTTTAAAAACATCTGCGCCATGCCAGGCAGAATCCGGGGTATAAATAATCTTGCCCTGCTCATCAATCGTCAGTTGACCCTTGGAACTGGTCTGGGTCTGCTCAATCTGCACACAACCGGCCTGCCAGGCTTTCCCAGTCGGATTGCTGCTAAACAGACTGTCACAGAACTCGGCTGGTACCAGATCACTATCACCAATTAAATCGCTGACCGACATTTCGGCAATTTCACCGGCCAGAATATCCCGACCAATGAGACCTGAGGCATCAGGTACGGTAATTTCAATTGCACCACGGTCACACAAGGTATTATCCGAAGCTCGGTTCACCCCGCGCTGATCTGCCGAGGCACAAGTAACCTGCTCAGTGGTACCCACTTGTGCATAGCCTTTGTTGACGATTGGAGAGTCAGCCAGAGCCTGGTAATTCAGTAAAATACGTGGGCGGATATAGCCCAAGAACTGTTCTTCTTTAACCTGATACGGGCAGAATAAGGCGTCCTCATCTTCACTCAGCACTTTACAGGCGCCTTCCAGGATATTCCCGCTAAAAATATGGCTACCCTGCCAGATCTGGTTCGGGTAATTGGTATCACCCAGTCCACATTCTTCAGAGACCAGATTGTTTTGCAGCACGCTTTGATCGGCTGCCTCTTTGCTACAGTTAGCAGACTGCGCCGTCACAGGATGTGGATTGGCCAGCAGAATACTGTTGGCAATATAGCCTTTTCCTGCCGGGGCTTCTAAACGTACCCCTGCGCTATTGCCCATTAAAGTGACGTTATTGACCCCGATATTGTCTCTCAGGTTCAGCACATAGCCTTCATTGCGGTTAAAGGTCGTACTGCTGATGGTATTGGCAGCGGCCAGCAGCTTGAGATTTTCGACATCTTCTGTAGGTAACTGGGTGTAGAGGTTGGCAGATGCCAGATCGCTGGTTTTGTTGTCGCTAAACACCGCTGCATAAATCCGGAAGCTTGGCAGTCGGCTATAGATGGCGCCACCCTCGGTGGCATGGTTGTGCTGGATTAAACTGTTTTTAATTTCAATAAAGGCTGGCGCGATATTTTCTCCCACTTCAGCCAGATTATAGATGGCACCGCCCTGGTTGGCTCGGCCCTGACTCAGCTTGACATAATCCAGCACCAGGTATTCATGGTTCAGAATCAGGCCGCCCTGATTGGGACGGCAACTGTCGCTGCCACAGCCTTGCAGACTGACTTCGCTCAGGTTGACCTGAATACGTTTATCATCACTACTTTCAATATGAAAAATACGTTCATTACCGGCCATTTCGATAATGGCATTGTTCAGGCCTTTGATATTTTTTTCTTTCAGGCCGGTGTCATAGGTGGTTTTAATGCTTAAGGGTTGGGTGATTTTTAACTGCTGATTAAGTTTATAAACGGCGTGTTTTTCTAACAGAATGACATTGGAGGAATTTTCGCCACCGCAGCCATTATGGCCTTCTTCCGGCAACCCCAAATTAATATACTCGACTGCTTCGCGCAGTGAACATTCTTTATCATTGGCTTGAATATCTTCAGTGATGGTGACAACAATATTGCTACTATAAGCATGTCCCGCAATAAACAGCATACCAATGCCGA
Source organism: Acinetobacter sp. AND/436 (assembly GCF_049546925.1). Lineage (NCBI taxonomy): Bacteria > Pseudomonadati > Pseudomonadota > Gammaproteobacteria > Moraxellales > Moraxellaceae > Acinetobacter > Acinetobacter sp. AND/436. The sequence continues at coordinate 148,454 of NZ_JBMXBO010000002.1, read as the reverse complement.
TGCTCCGCTTGAGCATAAGCTTACTCCTTAACCTATTTATTCATTTTTATTTTTAAGTTGCAGCTTCCTTGCAACTAAGACTTATTTTGAGTGTAATTTGTCATAGCTAGAGTAATTACTCAAGTTTTTTTGTATTTTACCGATATTCGTCAATTAATGCGTAGATCTGACGCAAATTCGCACCGCTCAGTTTGGTTTTTTCGCCTTTTAGCAGCTGAATCAGTTGTTGCAGGCTTTGTAACAGCATTGAAGTCTGCTGCGGACCATGTAACAGCAAGTAGTCAATAATCTGCTGATCAATCTGAATACCTTTACGTTGCAGCACCGAAGTTACCAAAGCCTGACGGTCGGCAAACAGGCTGCCAGTCGGCACTTTCACACTCACAGCCTGAGTTAAACGGGACTGTAAATCGGGCAATTCCAGTTTCAGTTCAATCGGGGCAAAACGTGATGAAAACACCAATTGCCCGCCCATTTCATTGCTGTAATTGATTAAATGAAATACCGCGCGCTGCCAATGCGGCACGCCGCTAATCGCTTCAATATCATCCAGACAGACCAGATCAAAATGATCTAAAGAGGTAATGGCTTCGGTCGGGGCATCCAGAAGTTCCAGCAAAGAGACTTTAATCGCGGATTTGCCAATTTCCAGATAAGAATCGCAAATCGCCGAAAGCAGATGGCTTTTGCCTGTACCCGCACCGCCATAAACATAAAAACGGTTGACCAGCCCCGCATGCAACTGTCGTACTGCGTCAATTACATGGCCCCAGCCCGGACCAGAAAAATCACTGATTCGGGCATCGAGTTGAGGTTCTATATCAAGCTGCAGTTGACGCATATACAGAATAGGCCTTCGTTAAACATCTTTAGGATCAAGAGGATTCATCTTACTCGATTTTTCAGTCTGTTGCAGTGGCTTTGTCTGATCTTTCTCAAGATCAATATCGACATCCACCTGATCAGTTTCTATGCTGATACTGCCCGTTTGCTGGTCATGATGAATGATAGCCGTCGACTGTCCATACCACTGACTACGTTCATAGCAATCCCTGGCATGACGTAGCAAGACCACAATTACCGCGGCAACCGGCAAGGCAATTAGCATCCCGAGGAAACCGGCCAGTTGCGCACCGGCCAGTACGGCAAACACCACTGCTACCGGTGACAGTCCGATTTTATCGCCCAGTAAAAATGGTTGCAGTACATAGCCTTCTACCGCCTGACCAATCATAAACACCACCAGCACCAAGAACAGTTGCATCCAGTCGATACCAAACTGCAATAAGGTGGCAATGACCGCAGCAATAATCCCGACCGCAAAACCTAAATATGGGATGATACTGGCCAGACCTGCCACCATCCCGATAATCAGGCCAACGTCCAGACCAATCAGTTGCAGACCGGTGGCATAGACCACACCTAGGAGGATCATCACCAGGAACTGACCTTTGACAAACGCGCCTAATACGTTATGGCATTCATTCACAATATGCAGGGTGCTGCGCTCATACGGACGTGGAATTAAACGGCGCAGACTGTCCAGCATACGGTCCCAGTCGAGCAGAAAATAGAAGGCAATAATTGGAATTAAAACAATGGTCCCGCCAATCTGGATAAAGTTCAGACCGGACTGCGCCACCCGTAAAATCATGGCCTGAATGCTGTCGGCGCTGTAATTGGTCTGCACATAGTCCATGATAATGGTTGACATATGCGTGGTATCAATTTCCATCTCATCGACATTAAAGGTTTCAGAAATCCAAGGCAAAAAGGTGGTATTGATCCAGTTAATTCCGACCGGAATACTGTCGCGGGCAATCATCAGCTGTTTCCAGACCAGCGGAATGATGTACCAGACTGCCACGGTCAGTAGAATCCCGATTCCGACAAAAACGATGCTGATGGATAACCAGCGCGGCACCCCAACCCGATATAAAGTATCAACCAGTGGACTGAACAGATAAGCCACAAGAAAGGCGACAATAAATGGAATAACGACCGGCTTGAGTAAATATAAAATCCAAAAAATTAAAGCTATCCCGGCAAGGATAAAAATGCGACGTAAAGTACGATCTGCCATAGAATCTCGCCTTTTTGCAGTGTAATCGTTATATAAAGTAAAATATTTTAATAAAGATAGCATTTTAGCGCATAAATAACATAAGAGTTTCGTATATTCGGGTTATAATCCCCCGCGCGAATGCGGAGACTTCATTATGAGCAACTCAACTTCTAACCCTACCCCTGGTTTAAGCTATAAAGATGCTGGTGTCGACATCGAAGCCGGTGACGCGTTAGTCGATCGAATTAAATCTGTTGCGAAACGCACCACTCGTCCTGAAGTAATGGGCGGATTAGGCGGCTTTGGCGCACTTTGTAAAATTCCTAAAGGTTATGAAGAACCTGTTCTCGTATCAGGCACAGACGGTGTTGGTACAAAATTACGTTTAGCCCTTAATTTAAACCGTCATGACACTATTGGTCAGGATCTGGTGGCCATGTGTGTGAACGACCTGCTGGTTTGTGGCGCAGAACCACTGTTCTTCCTCGACTACTATGCAACGGGTCACTTAAACGTTGATGTTGCAGCCAATGTAGTTACCGGGATCGGTCAAGGTTGTGAGCTTGCGGGCTGTGCACTGGTTGGCGGTGAAACTGCTGAAATGCCAGGCATGTATGAAGGCGAAGATTATGACCTTGCAGGTTTCTGCGTAGGCGTGGTTGAGCAAAGCAAAATTATTGATGGCTCTAAAGTCAAAGCGGGTGACGTTCTGATTGGTGTTGCGTCTTCAGGTGCACACTCAAACGGCTATTCTCTGCTTCGTAAAATTCTAGACGTGAAAAACGTTGACCTGACTCAAATCGTAGATGGCCGTCCGCTGGCAGATGCAGCGATGGAACCAACCCGTATTTATGTCAAACCGATTCTTGAATTACTTAAATCTGTTGATGTTCACGCAATGGCGCACATCACCGGTGGCGGTTTACCTGGTAACTTACCACGCGTACTTCCAAATGGCGCGCAAGCGGTGATTAACGAATCATCTTGGGAATGGCCAGAACTGTTCAAACTGCTGCAAAAAGAAGGCGGTGTTGAACAATTCGAAATGTACCGTACCTTTAACTGTGGCGTTGGTATGGTATTGGCAGTGGATGCAGCAGATGCAGACAAAACTGTTGAATTGCTGAACCAGTTAGGCGAAAAAGCCTGGGCCATGGGTCACATTGTTGACAATGCAGAATCTGTTGAAGGTGCTGACGAAAAAATCCGTGTGATTTTTGCGTAATTGTCTATGTTGAAAATTGCTGTACTTGTTTCAGGCAGTGGATCGAACTTACAAGCCCTGATTGATGCCCGTCTTTCCGGACAAATTGTCGGGGTCATTTCCAACAAACCTGGAGCCTATGCGCTGGAACGTGCCCAAAAAGCCGGTATTGCCACTGCGGTAATTGAACACAAGCAATACCCAGACCGTGAAAGTTTTGATGATGTGATGCATCAACAGCTTTTAGACTGGGAGGTTGATCTGGTGGTGCTGGCAGGCTTTATGCGCATTTTAAGCGCCAAGTTTGTTAAAGCCTGGGAAGGGAAAATGCTGAACATTCACCCTTCTCTGCTGCCGCATTACAAAGGCATGCATACTCATCAACGGGTGTTAAACACGGGTGATGTCTATCATGGCTGTACGGTACATTATGTGACTGCCGAGCTGGATGCCGGTCAGGCGCTGGCCCAAGGGGTACTTACTGTATCGCATCAGGACAGCGTGGAAAGCTTGGCCAATCGTGTGCATGTGCTGGAACATCTGATTTATCCGCAAGTGGTGGAATGGATTTGTAGTGGTACGCTGCAGCACACACCAAACGCGGTGCTGTATCGTGGTCAGGTGTTAGCGCAACCGCTACAGTTCTGTCAGCGCTAAAATAAAAAGTAATATCTATAAAAAAACGCATCCTCGGATGCGTTTTTTTATGACCTGATTTTTCCCAAAAGTAATCTTAAGGTGCCTGATCCTGTAATAAGGATTTAATCATCTGTGCCACTTGCTCAGGCTGTTCCAGTGGGAACATATGACCGCCCGGCGCAACATGAAAAGGAATCCCGAATTTCTTCTCAATTTGCTGTGGAAACTTGCGGGCCAGAAACGGACCTTTCTCGGCCACTACCAATTGTGCCGGCACCTTCAGCTTGGCCTGTGGCAACCACCATAAAGATGGATTGGTACGGAAAATCTGTACTTCATCCATTTTAGGAATGGTAAGCGTCACCCCACCACGTACAAGATCTTCTGTCAGTGCATGGTCGATATAAGCCTGAAAACAGTCCGGATCAAAATCTTGATAAAAGCCTTTGGGTCTGAGCAGCTCGGCCGCCTGCTGACGTGACTCCCAATGATCACGGCGGCGTTTAGACAATCCCGCCGGTGACATTTTATCGAGGGCTTTCAGCTTCAACAGTTTCGCTACATGCATGACTAGCGCTTCTTTGCCCATGATCATTGGCGGATCAAGCATGATCAGCTGGGAAAACAGTTCCGGGCGTTGCTGCGCGGCCTGAAAACTCAGCACCGAACCAAGAGAATGACCCAGTGCAATCACCTTACGGCCTTGTGCCTGCCGCACAATACTGTCAATCACCTGCTGGGTCAGACTGTTCCAATGATTGTCGATTGGATAACGTTTATCTGGCCCGAGCAAAGGCACATCAATCATGTCATAATCATCTTGCAGATGCTGAAACAGTTTTTGATAGACCCGTGACGGTACGCCATTGGCGTGAGCAAAATGGATTAATGGTTTCATTGTAATTTGGTACTTTGTTCAGATTGAATCTGCTGCGATACAGCGCTGGCCATCCCCTGACCCACCGCAGTGCCCATACGACCCAGCATCGAATCCAGCGGATTATATTCAATGGTATAGTTGACGGTTTTGTCGACTTTTAATTCACGTTTTAACGTATTCATACTGCCCAGACGGTCAATAATACCCAGTTTCAACGCCTGATCACCGGTCCAGAATAAACCGGAAAACAAGGTTGGATCATTGGCTTTTAACTTGTTGCCACGGCCCTGTTTGACTGCAGTAATGAAATGCGCATGCACATTATCCAGCACACCCTGAACATGGGCTTTTTGTGCCGGATCCACCGGTTGTGTCATCGACAGCAGCGCCTTATTTTCACCGGAGGTCATGGTGCGATCTTCAACACCCAGCTTTTGCATTAAACCACTAACGCCATAATTCGGCATAATCACCCCAATCGAGCCAACCAGACTGGATGGATTGGCAATAATTTCATCGGCAGCTGAAGCAATATAATAAGCGCCTGAAGCGCCGGTATCGCCAATCACCGCATACAGTTTTTTATCCTGATGCTGCTGTTTTAAATACTGGATTTCCTGCCAGATTTCATCGGACTGAACCGGTGATCCGCCCGGTGAATTAATATTTAGCACCACCGCCTTACTGCCGCTTGCTTCATAGGCTTTACGCAGTGATTTAATGGTATTTTCACTATTGACGCTCTGTTTATCCGCTGCGATGGTGCCCACAATATCGACCACGGCAATATGCGAACTGCTGGTCACGGCCGTAGCAGAATTATTGCTACAGCTTTTACCCATAATCACCAGCAGAATAAAAATATAGGCAAAGGTCAGGAACTTAAAGAAAATTCCCCAGCGTCTGGCGCGGCGCTGTTCTTCAACAGAGGCTAAAACCGCTTTTTCCAGTAACTTCCATTCGTTTCCTGTCGGTTGTTGTGCTGTGGGTGGATGGCTATTCTTGATTTCATTTTCTGGTTTAGGCGGCCAATCGGACATAAAAACAATCCAAAACTCGAGTTAATTTTCCTCCATTATATACGCCGAAAAACTGATTGCTGTCTAAATTGAATGTTTTCCCCTATAATATTTTCATTTTTAACCTTTTCTTTAGATTTCACTATACTGAATGACTGATAAACTCGCCCCAACGACTATCTCTCGTTTACTTCATTTTGTCAGTCGACAACCCCTCAGCCTTTCACGTTGGGCGGCCCGCGTGTTGGCGGCATTTTTGAATGTCTTTCAGCTCAGCAAGACCTCTCAGGTCATTCGCCTCAATTTAAATATTGCCCTGCCGCATTTAGATACGACCCAGCGTGAACAGCTGGCGCGTCAGGCCATTCGCAATGAACTCACCTCTTATTTTGAGTTTTTTAATATCTGGGGCGCAGAAAACCACAAGAATATTTCCCGCATTCATCAGGTGCATGGCGAACAGCTGTTACATGAGGCACTGGCTGCGCAAAAAGGCGTGGTACTGATTGTGCCGCATTTTGGCACCTGGGAAATCATGAATGCCTGGGTGGCGCAGCACACCGAAATGACCATCATGTATAAACCGGTGAAAAATCCATCGGCTGATGAGTTTGTCCGTAACGCTCGCAGCCGTGAACAGGCCAATCTGGTGCCGACCAATGACAGCGGTATTCGTCAGATTTTTAAGGCACTGAAACAAGGCGGAACCACGGTAATTCTGCCGGACCACACCCCGCATTTGGGGGGTGAAATGATTCACTATTTTGGTCTGCCACTTGAATCCAGCAACCTGAGCGCCAAGCTGATTCAAAAAACTAAAGCCGCTGCCCTGTTTCTGTATGCACTGCGCAATGAACAGCAAGGTTTTGATATTTTCATTGAAGCCATGGACGCACGGCTCTACGACTGTTCTGCCAATGAAGGCACCGCAATGATTCACCAGAAGATTGAACAGCTGATTGCCCAGCATCCGGAACATTATCACTGGAGTTATAAACGCTTTAAGGCACATCCAGCCTTAAGACGGATTTATGATATTCCTACGGATGAAGCCTTGGCGTTAATTCAAAATACCAAAGCTAATTCCGCTTAATCACGCCGCAGCCAAACCCGCATATGCCGATACGGTAGCACCTCATTCTCAGTGGGATAAAACTGGATGCTACCCTGCTGCGCGGTCTGCCATAAGGGAATTTTTAAGGCGTTCAGTCGGGCTTTTACCTGCGTGCTCGGATGGCCATAACGGTTATTCAGCCCCGCCGATGCAATTGCCAGTTTAGGCTCCAGCTGTTTTAAAAACTGGTAAGATGAACTGTGCCGGCTACCATGATGGCCAAGCACCAGCACATCCACTTTTAAATCCGGATAATCCTGTAATAACTGATATTCAGTCGGCCAGCCTGCATCACCCATCAATAAAAAGCGAGAATAAGGCTGAGCCTGTGCAAACTCGACCAGCAGCACACAGGAACTTTCATTTTTCTGCTGTTCTACAGGATTTAACTGCTCCGGTTTCGGAGAGAGTACCTGTATCTGGATGCCCGGCTGCCACTGCCATTGCTGTCCTTGCTGGCAATAGTCAAAATGGCTATGAGGATTTACTTCAAGCTGAGCATTGGCATAGACCTGTTGCACCTGTAACTGTGGCTTTAAGGTCTGATAAGCGCCGCTATGATCCTGATCCAGATGGGTCAACCATAAATAATCTAACTGCTGCACGCCTTTGACACTTAAAAAGGCTGGATAATCTGCCGGCCGATACTCCATTTCTGTTCATCATAATGACCGCCCATATCAATCATCATGCTGTGTTCACGATAGCGTAAAAAGATTGCCTGCCCCTGCCCAACATCCAGCACAGTAAGTTCCACCTGCCGAGAAAACTGATCCTGAAACAGCAAAGGCAACAAGCACAGCGCTGACCAGGCTTTAGGCACTAGACCTGCGGGAAGAAATAAAATCATCAGTCCCAGCACCAGACTCAGCAGCATCGGTGGGCTCAGCGCAACCGGAATCAGTTGCGGCACAAACAGCAAATCCAGCAACTGCAAACAACCCAATAACAGACTTAGCGCCAAGTCATTGAGCTGAAACAGCAACTGGCTCAGCGGTTCCGCCAGATAAAAACTTAAACCGGCCAGAATATCCAGCGGTACAGTCACCAGACCGATCCAGGGAATGGCCAATAGATTACTCAGCGGCGCAATCCAGGCAATCTGCTTGAAGAAGATGATCATCAGCGGAAACAGCGCAATAAAAATTTTCCATTGCGATTCAAATAACAGCCGGAAGCCCTGCCACAATTTCTGCATCAACGTCTGCTGCGGATGCACCGGTTGTTGCCGGAGGGTCTGGTAAATCCTTAACAGCACAAAGCAGGCGCCATAAGACAGCCAGAATGCCGCCGACAGCACACTCAACGGATCAAGCAGCAGCAATAACGAAGCACTACCAATCAGCAAAGACAGCGGCTGTATCGGCTGCTTTAGCAACAGGCAGGCGCCTGCCACCAGACAAATCAGTAAAGTCCTGAGCGCAGGAATTTCAAACCCAACATAGGCACAATATACAAATACACAGCCCATAAACGGCAGCAACAGCAGATAACTTCGGGGCAATTGCGCATATAATTCGGGCCAATAGCGAGTGACCAGGCGCTGCAGCACAAAACACAGCATGGCGGCAAAAATCAGCACATGCGGCCCGGAAATCGCCAGCAAATGACTCATCCCGAAACGCTGAAACTGCTGCTCGGTGGCTTCATCGAGTAAACTTTTATCGCCAGTCAGCAGTGCCAGTATTAAGCCGGGATGCTGCAATGCCTGCTGCTGGATAAAGTCACGAATCTGTAAACGCTGTGTTTCGATCCACAATTTAAATTGCGGCCAGAGTTGCTGATGCTGTCTTAAATGTGCCCCAAATCCCAGCCGATACAGTTCCGATTCAGTCAGTTCCACAATCGACTGGACCTGAAAGCCGCTCATGATATTTTGCTGGAGATACCACTGCTCTACATCAAACGCACCCGGAACGGCAAAACTGTGCGCCGGCAAGGTCTGCCCCTGTAAACGATAATAACGCCCCAGCTGTAGTTCCTGTTCAGCCGGCAGCAAGGCCAGCCATTGCACCGGCTGGCTATGCCGGTTCAGCACCTGAACCGGTTGCCGGAGCTGGCTGCTACCCAGCTGATTGATTTGCTGGACATAGACCACCACCTCTGCCGGCTGGCGGGTCAGTTCACGAAATATCAACCGCTCTTGCAACTGGTTTTGGGCAAAATTCAGCCCCAACAAAAATGTAATGACAAATGCCACACAGGTATTAATCAATTGGATGCCCAGATGGGACCAATGTAAAGCAGCTATTTGCTGTAAAAGCAGGATAATCAGTAACAGGCCTGACAACCAGAGCGGGAAATCCAGCATCGGCCATAGCGTTTTGCCCATACAGGCAATACCTACAATCCAGCCGGCACCCATGATTTTGAACATGTCGTTTTCTGTCTTATTTTTATTTTGAGCAAGCATAAAGCCCACCGGAGTGGGCTTCAAGGGTCATTGATCTGATAATCGGGTTTTAGTCGGGTACCCAGATGCCATCCTGCATATGCAAAATGGTATCGGCCGATTTGGCCAGCTCTTCATCATGGGTCACAATTAGCATGGCCATATTAAACTCACGGCGCAGCTCGCGTAACAGCTCAAAAATCTTGATGGCGGTTTTACGGTCCAGGTTCCCGGTCGGTTCATCAGCCAGCATGACTGCCGGCTTGGTGACAATGGCACGCGCCAAGGCCACACGCTGACGTTCACCACCCGACAGTTCACCCGGTTTATGGGTCAATCGATGCGATAAGCCCACCCGATCCAGCAGATATTCGGCCTGCTGTTTGACTTCTTTAAAGTTGCTTTCCTTACGCAGCATCAAGGGCATTGCCACATTTTCCAGCGCACTAAATTCAGGTAGCAAATGGTGGAACTGATAAACAAAGCCCAGATATTGGTTACGCAAATAACCACGCTCAGCTTCGCCTAAATTGTCAAAGCGCTGGCCATTTAAATAAACCTCGCCCTGACTTGGACGATCAAGCCCGCCAAGGACGTGCAGCAAGGTACTTTTACCTGAACCACTGGCGCCGACAATCGACACAAATTGTCCCTGTTCGATTTTTAAATCGAGGCCGCGCAGTACATCTACTGTGGTTTTGCCGTCAGTAAAATGTTTAGTGACCTGTTTGGCTTCTAGTACAGTTTTATTCATAACGAAGCGCCTCTGCAGGTTGAATTTTCGCCGCGCGTAACGCCGGATAAATTGTGGCCAGGAAACTTAAAATTAAAGACAGGCTGACAATGACCACGACATCTTGCCATCTTAAATGCGATGGTAAGTAGTTAATGAAATAGGCATCAAACAGATTCAAGCCCAAAACATTGTTCAGCCAGGCAATAAAACCACTGATGCTGGAGGCAAAAATAATTCCAAGAATCGCGCCGGAGACTGTCCCGATCACGCCAATCACGGTCCCTTGCACCATAAAGATTCGGGTAATCGTGCCCGGAGATGCACCCAAGGTCCGTAAAATTGCGATATCGGCTTTTTTGTCAGTCACCACCATCACCAGAGATGAGACAATATTAAAGGCTGCGACCAGAACGATTAAGAACAGTAACAGGCTGACCATGGCCTTTTCCATCTGAATCGCACTGAACAGGTTACCATGGGTATAGGTCCAGTCTGAAGCATAGAAATTGGCTGGCAGTTCACTCACAATGTCGTTGGCAACGGTAGGTGCGGCAAAAATATCGTCCAGCTTCATGCGTACGCCTTGTGCGCCATCCGGCAGACGTAACAGAGTCGAAGCATCATTCAGGGCGATATAGCCCATCATCGAATCAACTTCGGCACCAATGCTGAAAATCCCCACAATGGTAAAACGTTTAAAACGTGGCACCACACCGGCCGGTGATGGCGTTGCTTCAGGCAAGACCAAAGTAATACTGTCATTTAAACTGAGGCCCAAGGCATCGGTCATTTGCTTGCCCAGCACAATCCCAAACTCGCCTTTTTTCAGGTTATCAATGCTGCCTTCCACCATATGCTGATGAATAATCGAAACTTTCTTCTCATATTCCGGCTCGATACCGGTCACCATAATGCCGGAAACCTGACCGTGTGCGGTCAACATCCCCTGTAATTGGGTAAACGGTGCAGCACCTGTAACATGCTCATGTTGCTCAACTTTTTTTGCAAGTTCAGGCCAATCTGTTAAAATCTGGGTAGATGAAACAGTCGCTTGCGGAATCATCCCCAAGACCCGGTTCTTCAATTCACGGTCAAATCCGTTCATCACAGATAACACTGTAATCAGAACAGCAACACCTAAAGTGAGACCGATCATTGAAACCAGAGCAATAAAAGAAATAAAGTGATTACTGCGCCGAGCGCGCGTATATCTCAACCCTATATATAGCGAGATTGGTTTAAACATACCATCTAGTCCGAGGTAATACATTATGGAAAATTTACAGCATCAAAACGCTCAAAATGAACGTCGCGTGATGTCACGTATCGATGCTGCGTTGAGAATCAACTATCAGCTTATTTCTGATCAAGTTGCTCTTAATGATCCTTACGATCCTAATTTTATGTTGCCGCGTTATTTTCTACTACTCGCTGAATTAGATCAATTTGATCATGCGCTTAACTACGAATTAGAACAATTATCTGAAAAAGATCAACAAATTGCTCGAATCTTATCCTTATTCAACCAAAAATTAAACCTGATTACCGGTTCTTTATACGATGCAATTGTACAAAGCATGTTACCTGTACCAGAACAGGTCAACTTTTCCGAAAGCGGTTTAAGCTTCTACAGCGAGCGTGAAATTGCCGATGGCAGCTATATTCACGTGACCTTAAGTCATCCGGAAAATTTCTTTCATATTGCTGCAACTGCCCAGGTGGTCTATAGCAATGCCGAAGATAATGGCCGCTATCGTACCGGGGCCTATTTTATTACTTTACACCCGCAAGACCGCAGCAAACTGGCCGAAGTCATCCAGCAGTGTCAATCTAAATAAGTTTCAGGATGTGCCTGTTTACGTGCCAACGCCCGGCTTGCACGTAAATCATGGAAGAAATATAAGAACAAGCCAAACAATAAGACCAAAGCTCCGATCAGCACTGTCAAGCTCAGGGCTTCCTGATTCAGAAATGCACCAATTAGCAGGGCCAGCATTGGGGTCATGACAGTGGTCAGTGACAATGTGGTCGCCTGAATATTCTGTACCAGCTTAAAATAACAGAACATGGCAATCAGTGAAGCCATCACCACCGTATACAGTAAAGAGAATAAAGCCTTGGTTTCCGGAATTTCAGTCGGTGCATAAGGCCAGATTATTGGCAACATCAAAATTGCCATCAAGGTTGAAATCAGGATTGAACCAGTGGCCTGTGCCACAGGTTCCACCTTGGCATTTACTTTTTTGACCCAGAAAATGGACATGGCATAAATCAGCACGCTCAGCAGCATCAGACCAATCCCGACCGGCTGTACATGCTGGTTTTCTCCGCCCAGACAGATAATACCCAGTCCCAGCACTGCAACCAGCATCCCGAACCATTGCAGTTTTTTCAGACGCTGCTGAAAGGCAAAACGCCCGATCAGGCCGGCAATAATCGGTGCCAGACCAAACATCAGTGCAATCATGCCTGAACTTAAATAGCTGGTGGCCAGATAGGTAAAAATCTGGGAACCAAACAGGCTGCAGGAACCGGCCACATAACTATGCAATGCCGTCTGATCAACCGGAAAACGCACTTTGAGCAGCAACAAAAAGATAAAGGCCAGCGGCAAGGCAATAAAAAAACGTAAAGCCAGCGCCCACAGCATATGCAGATCCGACACACTCCAGACAATCGCCAGCGGTGTCGAGGCCCAGATAAACACCAGCAGCATATAAGTCAGGGCAATATTATTTTTTGAGGGCATGTAATTCAGCTGGTTTTACGTTTTTGTTTTTGAATGGTCTGATCCAGACTGCTGGAAAATTCGCGTTTATCGCGCTCAGAAATTGGTGGTGGCCCACCGGTCTGTACGCCAGCGCCGCGTAGAGTATCCATAAAATCACGTAAATGCAGCCGCGCTTTAACATTGGCGGTGGTATAGATTTCACCACGCGGATGAATTGCAATACCACCCTTTTCAATCACCTGCGCTGCCAGTGGAATATCTTGAGTCACCACAATATCGTTGGCATGCATCCGCTCAACAATTTCCTGATCGGCCGCATCCGCCCCACTCATGACCTGCAAGGATTTAATTCGCACCGATGGGGTAATGCCCACATTCTGATTGGCCACAAAAATTACTTCGAGCTGATAGCGATCAGAAGCCCGGATAATCACATCTTTTAAAATTCTTGGTAAGGCATCGGCATCCACCCACAGCTTAAATGGCAGCACTTTCAATTCCGGCAATTTTGATGCCCCTAGTGTAGCAAAATTCACTCAACGCCGTGGTGGGAAATACAGGCTTTTTCACCAAGATGATGCTGGAGTAATAACACGCTGGATCAGCTGATTTTGCTTAAGCTGCTTGAGCTCATCCTTTGACTTTTCTCATCATTTCGGGCATTTTCAAAGGAGAAATCGGCACCCAGACTTGAAAAATTTAAAATACCCTCGATTAAATAGATTAAGGCCACTCGACATTCTCTTAACGTGCTTATGAAAAATCAGAACAGACCAGACATTATTACCATTGAAGATCAAAGTTTTGGCAGCCATGTAGAGCATTGGACGCTGCTCACCGATCAGCCGAATGTTGATGTTCCCAAATGGTTAGGTCAGGCACTGGATGCACCCATCATGCCAATGGGGCTATGCGCACAAGAATGTGATATGGATGACAGCACCTGGCTGATTCAGGGTCCGGTCAAACAGCCGATTCAACTGGCGCAGGTCATTGCCGTAGAGGCCAATCAGCCGAAAGCGGTTAAAACGGCCTTTCCATGTTTTGAAAGCCCGTATAAAACCCCGGTGACCATTGAACGGATTATTAGCTGCCCTTCCAATACCCAGGCGGTTCTGGGATTAAATCTGGGTGAAAACACCACGGTCTATGCCTTTGACAGTCTGTATAGCGTCAATCACCACCAGTACCAAAAAGACCAGACTTATATCGCGCATCTGAATGGTTGGGCTTACGAGCTGGAAGCCGTGGCAGAAGATGAGCAACTGATTGTTGATGATCCGGCCTCGATTAAACATCACCGTGCCTTAAATGATATTCTGGCGGCCAATAATGGTGTTGCCCCGGCCAATTTGCAGGAACAGATTGATGCCTGGGAGCCAAAATCTGAAGAAGATAAAGCCCCGGTGACCGTGAATTTCTCCAAAATGGTGGCCTATTTATATGGTGAAGTCTTAGGACAGGAAGATGAAGCCTGGTTCCAGGGCAATGTGGTCGGTAAAACCCAAGCGCAATTTATGAATCAGGATTACACCCTGTATGATGTCTGCCTGATTCATGAAGACAACCAGCCAGCCACTTTAATCCGTATTGCGACCAAAGAACCCAAGTTTGCTGATTTTGAAATTGGCCAGTTCATTCGCGGCAATATCTGGATTCAGGTCAGTATTTACGCGAAAAAACAATAATTTATATTTAAAGAAAGACCTGCTTCAATATGAGCTTTCAGCTTGAAGCAGGTCTTTTTTGTATCTTTTGAATTTATTTGATTATATTTTATCCACAGTTTTATTCTAAATAGCACTATTTTAAATTCAAAAATCACTTATTTATCCACAGTTTTAAATTTTAAAGCTTATTATTTAATCTCTATTGATTTTCATAGACTTAGATTAAATCTGTTTAAAAATTGAATATTGAATAAATCCGGTCAACAGAATGAAGAGATGATGTTCTGATTTTAAATCGGCTGAAAAGTTTATTAAGGAAAATGTATTTAGTACTTTATTTAACCAATTTTTTATGTTAATAATATGTGACAAATCGAAAGTATCAACGATAAATAGATCACTGGAATATAATATCTATGAAAATCGTGCAAGAAGAAAACTTACAATCTGTTGAACATCAAATGGGTCAGCGTTATCGTCTGGATAAAATGTCCTGCCTGTTTTTTGTTCTGGGCATGATGATTTCTGCCTACCTGCTGCATCAATTTATTTTTTAATCCGTATTCCATATCCCATAAAAAAGCCCATCCTGATGATGGGCTTTTTCGTATACGCTGGATTAGCCGTTGCGTTTGGCAAAGTCATCCATAAAGTTAACCAGTGCCTGAACACCTTCAAGTGGCACGGCATTATAAATGCTGGCACGCATACCACCAACTGAACGGTGACCAGCCAGATTCAACAGATGATTGGCTTCCGCTTCTTGCAGGAACTGTTTTTCCAGATCGGCATTGGCCAGCGTAAATGGTACGTTCATGATCGAACGGTTGGCTTCAACAATCGGGTTGGCGTAGAAATCGCTTGAATCGATATAACCATAAAGCAGTTTGGCTTTTTCAAGGTTGGTCTGATGCATGGCATCAACCCCACCATTTTCCAGTAACCATTCAAAAACCAGACCGGATAAATACCAGGCATAGGTCGATGGCGTATTCACCATTGAACCATTTTTTGCCTGATCTGAATATTTCAGGATGCTTGGAATTTCCGGCTTGGCCTGATCCAGTAAATCTTCACGGATAATCACCAGGGTTAAACCTGCCGGGCCAATATTTTTCTGTGCACCCGCATAAATTAAACCAAACTTGCTAACATCTAGCGGTGCAGACAGAATGCTAGATGAATAGTCACACACCAACGGCTTGTCGGTTTCAGGAATGCTGGCAAATTGCAGACCACCAATGGTTTCATTGTCGGCATAATGCACATAAGCTGCATCTGCAGATAAATCCCACTCGCTTTGCGCGCTAATCGCATGTTTACCATCAATCTGAATACCTGCGTTCACGACATGAATATCGCCATAACGCTGTGCTTCTTTTAATGCTTTTTCAGACCAGATACCGGTATGGATATAATCGGCCTTGTTATTTTTACCGAGCAGGTTTAATGGAATTGCCGAGAATTGTAAGGATGCCCCACCCTGCAAGAACAGTACTTTATAGTTCTCAGGAATGTTCATGAGTTTGCGTAAATCGGCTTCTGCTTTTTCTGCAACCGCAACATAATCTTTGCTACGATGGCTCATTTCCATGATCGAAAGGCCTTTGCCGTGCCAGTCCAGCATTTCTGCTTGAGCTTTTTCTAATACGGCAGTGGGTAATGCAGCAGGGCCAGCACAGAAGTTGTACGCGCGCATGATTTTTCCTTGTCAAGGTGAAACACAATAAAATAGGCATTTAACCACATCTTGCTCGGGCTTGCACAAAATTATTTCAATCTTGGCACGCAGATACAGTCGAAAAATCAATATAGATTCACAAGATAATTTGAAATTTTCCAGCAGATTGGAAACCTATCTCACTCTATATCTAGCCCAATGTGGATGACCTCTTTCTATTACTTAAATACATTTTGCACTGATCTTGAATATATATGCAGTAATACGCAGCGATCTGGTAAAGCTTAGTAAAATGTAGTGATTAAGAGTGCACTCACTCACCAAATACCTGAATATTCAAGTTGCGGATTTTACTGCTACCGCCCGGCTGGTCAAAGCTGACGTCATATTGCACCAGATTTTTCGGATATGCATATTCATAGCTAATCTTGTACTGACCCGGCTGATTACTACCGGTTTCAATACTTTTGGTCATCAGGGTACGCGATTTATATTCGCCTTTTGGAATCACCTTGGCAAAGCGTTTCATGACTTTCTGGTTGTCCTGAAAATGGCTTTTGAGTTCTGGTTCGAGATGATTCAGAAACTGCTCGAACTCGCCATCACGTAAATTGTCATAGGCCGCCTGTGCCACCTGCTCTTGCTGCGGACTCGGGTTTGGAATGGCGTCCATGGCTTTTTGACCCAGCTGATCACATCCGGCCAAAGCCAGAACACTCAAGCCCATCCATAATTTAAGCTGCATATTGGGTTATTCCTGTACGGTACTGTGTAAAAAAGGACGCCGAAGCGTCCTTTTCATGAGAAGAGAAATTATTCTTCAGCCGGTTTTTCATCCTGCTCAGCAGATGCTGCATCGGTCTCTAGCGTATCTAAAGCTGTATTTTCATCAGCTAAATCTTCAGAAAATTCATCTTCTTCCACGGCTTCAATCGCTTCTACACCCACCAGCGTTTCGTTTTCACCTAAACGGATTAAACGTACACCTTGCGCATTACGACCGGTTTCCGCCACTTCCGAAGCACGGGTACGTACCAGCGTACCGCCATCCGAAATCAGCATCAATTCTTTCGAAGCATCAATGGCCACCGCGCCGACCAGTTCACCGTTACGTTCAGAGGTCTTGATTGCAATTACACCCTTACCACCACGTTTTTTGGTCGGGAAGTCATCGACCGGAGTACGTTTACCATAACCATTGGCGGATGCACACAGCACTTCACCGGTTTCTGGTACCACGACCAGCGATACAATCCGGCTCACAAAATTGCTGTCGGTTGCATCATCTTCGCTATCGGCTGTATCGTCTTCGGCTTCTTCCGCTTGCGCTGCCCCAATGGTGACACGCATACCACGCACACCCTTGGCTGAACGGCCCATGGCACGAACATCAGTTTCAGCAAAACGGATCGCCTTACCTTCATTCGAGAACAGCATGATTTGCTGTTCGCCATCGGTAATCGCCACGCCAATCAGGGTGTCTTCTTCGTTCAGTTCAATGGCACGTAAACCGTTAGAACGCACATTGCTGAACTGCTCCAGCTCGACACGTTTAACCGTACCAGACGCTGTTGCCATAAACACATAGAAGTTTTTGCGCAGATTTTCAGCCTGCTCGGCAAATTCTGCAACAATTTCATCATCCAGGTCTGTGGCTGACAGCTCTAGGCCCAACTGTTTTAACTGAACACGTAAGGCATCCGACAGATCATCACCATCTGCCAGTTCTGCAAATGCGGCTTCAAGTTCGGCATAATGGCTATCAATTACTTGATTTTGCTGCAATTGTACTGAGTTAGCTTTCACAAAACTACGGAAATCGGCCAGACGCTCTTTGAATTTCTTCGGTGCATCAATTACTGGCAGAATCGCGGTAATGGTTTCATTGGCATCTAATGGCAACAGGTTGACCATTGGACGGCCTTTCGAACCACGTGAAGCTTGTGGCACTTCAAATACTTTCAGGCGATAGACCTTACCGACATCGGTAAAGCACAGTACGGTCGCGTGGTTCGAGGTGACAATCAGATGCTGGATATAATCATCTTCTTTCATGCTTGTGGCAGACTTACCACGACCACCACGGCGCTGAGCCTGATAATCGGACAATGGCTGAGTCTTGGCATAACCGGATTGTGAAACGGTTAACACCACCTGCTCTTCAGGAATTAAATCTTCACGCGAGAAGTCGATGCGGGATTCAACAATTTCAGTGCGACGTGCATCGCCATATTGCTGCAATACCAGCGCCAGCTCTTCACGAATCACCGCCATCAATAAATTAAAGTCATTTAAAATAGCAGTGTATTCAGCGATTTGCGCCAGAATTTCAGAATATTCTGCATGTAACTTGTCTTGTTCCAGACCGGTTAAGCGGTGTAAACGCAGTTCCAGAATCGCACCGACCTGCGCTGGAGAAAGACGATAAACATCTCCATCCAAACCAAATGGACGGCTTAAATCTTCACCTTCAATTTCATCCGGGCGAATAGACACGGAACCGGCTTTTTCCAGCAATGCCACCACACCACCAGCGGCCCATTCGCCAGCCTGTAAACGCTCACGCGCTTCGGCCGGGTTGGCAGAAGTTTTAATGGTTTCGATGATGGCATCAATATTCGCCAAAGCAACGGTCAGACCTTCCAAGATATGACCGCGTTCACGTGCTTTGCGCAGTTCATACATGGTACGGCGAGTCACCACTTCCTGGCGGTGACGGATAAACGCAGCAATGATGTCTTTCAGGTTCATCAGTTTTGGCTGACCGTTGTCGAGGCAGACCATATTGATACTGAACGAGTTTTCCAGCTGCGTATTCAGGAACAGGTTATTGACGATGACTTCGGCATTCTCACCACGTTTCAAGTCAATCGCAATTCGCATACCGTCTTTATCGGACTCGTCACGTAGCTCCGAGATTCCTTCCAGTTTTTTCTCTTTAACCAGTTCAGCAATACGCTCAATGGTTTTGGCCTTGTTGACCTGATACGGAATTTCAGTAAAGACAATGGTGGTACGACCGGATTTCTGGTCTTCTTCAAAATGATATTTACCACGGATATGCAAACGGCCTTTACCGGTACGGTAAGCATCGACAATACCCGATTTACCGTAAATGATGCCGCCTGTCGGGAAGTCTGGACCACTGATGTGTTCCATCAGGCCTTCAATGCTGATATTTGGATTATCGGCATAGGCCAGGCAGGCATTAATCACTTCGGTAAGGTTATGCGGTGCCATGTTGGTCGCCATACCGACGGCAATACCGGCAGAACCATTCACCAGCAGGTTTGGAATACGGGTTGGCAGAACGTCAGGAATACGCTCCGAGCCATCGTAGTTATCGACCCAATCTACGGTATCTTTTTCCAGATCGGCCAGGAGTTCATGGGCCAGCTTGGTCATACGTACTTCGGTATAACGCATTGCGGCCGCACTATCGCCATCAATCGAACCGAAGTTACCCTGACCATCCACCAGTTGATAACGCAGACTGAAGTCTTGCGCCATACGAACGATGGTTTCATAGACTGCAGAATCGCCGTGTGGATGGTATTTACCGATCACATCACCCACAACACGGGCAGACTTTTTGTAGGCTTTGTTGTAGTCATTGCCCAATTCGTGCATTGCATAAAGCACACGACGATGAACAGGTTTTAAACCATCTCGTACATCTGGCAATGCCCGTGACACAATCACGCTCATTGCATAATCGAGATATGAATGCTTGAGTTCATCCTCAATGGCAATCGGTCTAATTTCCGATACGCTCATGCATACTCCTTGTTATACAAGCAGATTTCTGCCCGCATTTTATATCGTAAATTTGGCAAAAAATTTAACTCAAAACTTGAGTTAAAAAACGAAAATTTAGCTGGGAATTATAGCATAAATAGTCCTATTTTTGTGCCATCCCGTTCATCTTAATCTCGTTAATTTTCTAATGTTTAATGATTAAATTTTAACTCATTTTCAAAAAACCGAATTTGTAGAACTTGATTCACTTTTTATCAGAATAATCCAGCCCCGGATTTTGCATTTCCCATTAAAAAAGCACGTTAACCTGCCCCAGATTAACGTGCTTGATCCCAGCAAAGCGATGTTTTAATTGGGCTGGTTGAGTACTTTCCGGTAAGTCATGACCGCAACCACCAGCAAAATAGGCAATAGCATCTCTACGCCTTCTTCAATGGTCATAATAATGACTTCGGTATGCTGCATCAGCTTGATATTAAAGTCTTCATTTAAAGTCGAGCTGGTACGGTCCAACAGCTTGCTCAAACCACCACACAATACCGTTAAGGCAATAAACAGGTAGGCAATATTCGGATTCGACTTAAATTGACGAATGACCTGCACAAAAATCTTGGCCAGATTAAAAAATACGAAAATAATTGCCAGCAGCAAGATAAAACCTAACAGCTTATCCATAAAAGGGATTTCTGCACTGCGATAAAAATTGGTTTTAATAAAGCTGTCATCGAACAGACGTTTATGAAAATCCATTTCCCTTAAGCCCAACAGCGCAGCGCCCAAAGCGGTAAAAATACGTGTCTTTAACTTCAGCTCTGTATTCAGCACACACAGTACAGCCAGCAAATACCAGAGCCAGGCACTAAAGGTCTCAAACGGTCCCGACTCGCTAAACAGGAATTGAGTCACTTGAACAGGTGCAAATAAGGCGGTATGAACACAGACACCAATATAAATGCCGATCAGCAGAAAACTGATGAATAAGATGTGAGCAGTTTTGGACAGGGACATTACAACGCGGGATAAAAAATGAAAGGCGAATTCTATCACTTTTCATTCAAATGAAACACAAATCTTTTATAAGGCACAGTCATCCTTATTTTCAGGCCTAAAAAACGCCCCTGAACAAAACAGCAAAGTAAAAACTTTTACTGCTTGCGCAAGAGCGTCTTTTTAACCGAAGTTCAGGAATTAGATTTTAGAAACCAATTCTGGAACTACAGTGTTCAAGTCACCTACTAACCAGTAGTCAGCTACTGCATTAATTGGTGCTTCTTCATCTTTGTTGATCGCAACGATCACTTTAGAATCTTTCATACCGGCCAAGTGCTGGATCGCACCTGAGATACCCACAGCGATGTACAGATCAGGGGCAACGATTTTACCTGTTTGACCAACCTGCATATCGTTTGGAACGAAGCCCGCGTCAACCGCTGCACGAGATGCACCTTGTGCTGCACCCAGTTTGTCTGCCAGTGGATCAAGTACTTTGTGATAGTTCTCACCTGAACCTACACCACGACCACCTGATACTACAATACGTGCAGCTGTTAATTCAGGACGTTCAGATTTCACGATTTCTTCGTTCACAAACTTAGAAATACCTGCATCGCCTGTAGATGCCGCAGCTTCAACCGCAGCTGAACCACCTTCCGCAGCAACCGCATCAAATGCTGTACCACGTACAGTACCGACAACAATTGCTTCTGAAGATTCAACAGTTGCAATCGCGTTACCGGCATAAATTGGACGCTTGAATGTATTTGGACTATCTACTGCAATAATGTCAGTAATCATGCTGACATCCAGCAATGCTGCAGCGCGAGGTAAAATGTTTTTACCTGTTGTTGTAGATGCTGCAAGGATATGGCTATAGCCTTTACCCAATTCAGCAACCAGTTTTGCGACATTTTCAGCCAACTGATTTGCATAGGCAGCATCATCAGCCAGTAATACTTTGCTCACGCCCGCAACTTTAGCTGCCTGATCAGCAACTGCTTGCGCGCCAGAACCAGCAACCAATACAGTGATATCACCACCGATTTTTTGAGCTGCAGCCACAACGTTTAACGTTGCACCATTTAGTGCTTTGTTGTCGTGCTCAGCGATAACTAAAATACTCATGATTTATATCCTTCTGTATTAGATCACTTTCGCTTCATTTTTTAATTTTTCAACAAGCTCATCTACAGACTTCACTTGTACGCCCGCTTTACGTTCAGCTGGTGACTCAACTTTTACAGTTTTCAGTTTAGTCCCGGCTGATACACCGTAATCTGCAGGAGACTTGGTATCCAGCGGTTTTTTACGCGCTTTCATAATGTTTGGAAGTGCCGCATAACGTGGCTCATTCAAACGCAAGTCAGTCGTGATGATTGCTGGCAGTGATAATTCAACAGTTTGTAAACCGCCATCGATTTCACGTGTCACTTGTACTTTATCGCCGTCTACTTTCACTTCAGAAGCGAATGTACCTTGACCTGCGCCCAGTAAAGCACCCAACATCTGACCCACCTGGTTTGAGTCATCATCGATTGCCTGTTTACCTAAAAGGATCAGTTGTGGCTGCTCTTGCTCAACAACACCTTTTAAAATTTTAGCCACTTCAAGTGCGCCAATTTCATCTGCAGTTTCAACTAAAATACCGCGGTCAGCACCAAGCGCCATAGCAGAACGGATTTGTTCCTGCGCTTCTTTAGGACCGATAGAAACAACAACGATTTCTGAAACTGTTCCTTTTTCTTTTAGACGAACCGCTTCTTCCACGGCGATTTCACAGAATGGGTTAATTGACATTTTAACGTTAGTAAGGTCAACCCCACTATTGTCCGGTTTAACGCGAACTTTAACGTTGGCATCAACCACACGTTTTACAGCAACAAGAGCCTTCATGTAATCCTCGGCTGTTTTAGTAAATGTAAAAGATGAGAAAAGTTAAGATAACTCTTCACTTAAATTTTTGTAGGTGTCTTATCTTGCAATGGGTTTGGCATTTCGGTCAAGTCTCAATTGCCCAAGAAGCTGTAAAAATGCGTAAAAATAGCTGAACGTTGCGTTCATACTTTTTTCATCCAGCTTAACCCAGCTATATTTCAGCCAGATTAAGCTATATTTTAACCATTGATTTATATTATCTTTTTATCTTATGTATCACATCAGTTGTTCTGATTAAGTAGCCAGCACAATAAAATGAATTATTATTCATTTTTTAACATAGCAGACCGAAACCTGGCTAATTTGATGTCATTTAGGATAGCAGTTTGTATCCCCTGCCAGACTTTGGTCTAAGATGACCATCGGTTCATTTCTGTTTTTGTAACAATTCTCTTTTTCACGCTCTTCATATAAAAAAGCATGTCGACCTAGGACATGCTTTTTCTAAATTTCACAGCTTAATTGACCATTAACCAGCTGGCTGCCAGCGCCAGTAAACCACCAGATGTACCATCAATCCACTTCTGTTTACGTTCATCCAGCTGGGTTTTCTGGGTGATTTTGGCAAAGATCAGACTTAATGCGCAGTACACAATAAAAATTAGCCCAATAAAAATGCAGGACAATAACAAGCCTTGAGTAACGGTATTTCCAGTTTTATCAATAAACTGCGGCAAAATCGCAAAGTAAATCAGCATGCCTTTCGGATTCAACAGTGCCGTAAAAAATCCTTTGCGCACCGGATGACTGCTGCTGCGACTTTCAATCGCCAGCTTTTTCTTGCTCAATACCGACTTGAATAAACCCACCGCCAAATACAGCAAATATGCGATACCTAACCAGCGAATCGCTTCAAATAATAGCGAAAAGGACACGATTATCGCGGCAATTCCCAACGCCACCAGAATCGAATGCACTAGATAACCACAACATACACCGACTGTGGCCATCATGCCTGCTTTTGCATCTTTACCCATCACTTGCGACAAAATGAATAACATATCCGGCCCCGGCGTAAAAATCAGCGGCAACACAGTCAATGCAAAAAGTACCCATACAGACATTTCCTTTTACCCGTCTTACTTGAGAAAGTGAAAATTAGTATCTGCGAAACGCTATAAAATAGGATTTCAAATATTCTATAATCTAAATAATTTTTCAAATTATCTTCTAATTTATGAAGCAATATCCAAAGTCTGTTCGAATAAAACTGGATCGCATCGACAAAAATATCATTCGAGCTTTACAGAACAATGGCCGCATTCAGAATAACGATTTGGCCCGTGAAATTGGCCTGTCGCCGTCCTCCTGCTTAAGACGGGTGAAAATTTTAGAAGAAGCCGGAGTAATCCAGAATTACACTACGGTGGTGGACCCGCATAAGATTGGGTTTCAACTGATTTTATTTTCCCGGATCTGGCTGGTCGGGCAGGATGCCGAAACTATTGATACCTTCATTGAGGCGATGAAAGAATTACCGCAGGTGATGGAGTGCTATATTATTTTGGGGGAATGCGATGCCATGCTGAAAGTGGTGATGCCCGATTTAGAAAGTTATCGTAAATTTCAGTCCACCCATTTAACCAAAAAAAATGGCATCACCAGTGTCAAAACCGATTTGCCAAGTCAAATTATTAAACAGAGTTTTCAGCTGCCGCTGGAAGATTTATAAGCCTAGTTGGCGATTTTGAAGATTGTTAAGTTGCAGCACGCAAGATAACCTTCTCTTGCTATGCTGCACGCAGTACTTATATTTAAGCCTGCTGACCATCCAAAAAGTCGCGGTGCACGTGGCTTAAATCAATCAGGTCATATTCAGCCAGATTAAACACTTTCCAGACCTGCATAAAATCTTCAGTTGCATCGACGGTTTGGGTCAATTGCTGGCTTTCCTGCCACTGACGATCGGAAATCCATAAATAGCCTTGACCTGTTTCCGTATGAACCGCCTGCACCTTACCTTGTGCGTTAATGCCTTGAATCACGGCCTGTTCAGGTAAAATGGCCTGCATAGCTGGCAGGTTAATTTCCACAAAGTGTTTCACCTGTCTTAAACCATAACCGGCAAAAATTTCTTTTTGCGCCGGACTCAGCTGTTCATATTTTTGTTGAATATCCGAAATCATATCTATGCCTTTACATTTTTCCCAAATCATCAATCAGGTTGGGTCCTTGGAATTTTTGTGCTCGTTCTGAATATTACTCGAGTCAAAAATTAACCCTCTTTATACGCCATCTCCACCTTTATTTTTATTCTACAATGGTGGCACATGCTCATGCCTGACACCTCTATTCTAGTCTTTCACCCGTGAATTGAAAGTCCTTTTCACTTGCCTCAATTCAGCCCTGCTCTTTGCGCTGCGCCCTTGGATGAGCCTGATCATAAACCTGCGCCAAATGATCAAAATCGACATGAGTATAAATTTGCGTGGTGGTCAAATTACTGTGCCCCAACATCTCCTGCACCGCACGCAAATCACGGCTATTGGATAACATGTGGCTGGCAAAACAATGTCGCAATAAGTGCGGATGCAAATCGACATTGACACCAGCACGCTGGGCCTGCAACTTGACCCGGTTTTCAATTTGCCGCGCACCGAGTGGCTGACCTTTTTCCGTAATAAACAGCTGCGCATCCGGGACAAAATCACCCTGCCACAGCGGATAAATCTGTAGCCAGCGCATCACACTGTCTTTGGCTTTAGAACCAAACGGTACCACCCGGGTTTTATTGCCCTTACCGGTAATCCGCAATAACTGCCGGTTAAAATCCAGATCTTTAATTCTTAAGCCCTGTACTTCCGCCAGGCGCAATCCACTGGAATACAGCAGCTCTAAAATCGCTTTATCACGGACCCAGAGCTGTTTTTGCCGCTCTGACTCCGGCTCTGGCTGATCTAAAATCTGCTGTACCGTTTCAATATCGACCATGCCCGGCAAAGGACGTGGCTGACGTTTTAACTGAAAATCATCAGCCGGATTAAACGCCAAATAACTCCCCTGTTCAGCCCATTTCATAAACTGGCGAATAGAAGACAACATGCGCTGCAAACTGCTGGAACTCAGCTGCTGCGCTTCGACCTTATACGCCAGAAACTCACGTAAGTCAGCGGTTTCCACATCGGCCAGCGGCATGTTTTTCTGCTGACAAAAATGAAGGAAATCACCAACATCACGTGCATAAGCATGCAAAGTATGTGCCGACTGATGCTGGATTTCGCGTTGTTTCAGCCACATCTCCAGTAACTGTTCAGCACTTAACTTCATCACACCATCCTATGTTCTGGTAAAAAATTGTCTTTTAAAAAGTAGCTTTGCAAAAATAGTCGTGTAAAAAACGGTTGATCTCCCCGGCGACACGTTCAGCCTGCGAGGATGCAAACCAGTGATCAGCATCGGGCATAATCACCAATCGGGCATTCGGCAACTGCCGGGCCAGAAACTCACCAACGGCAACCGGACTCAATTCATCCTGATCGGCCCAAAGCAATAACACCGGCAGATCAATACTGGCCAATTGTTCCGGATGATAATAGGTCTGATCTTCCACAAACCACTGCGGCAGCTTGGCCCATTGCAGGGGTTCAATCTCACGCCAGTCTTTGGCCTGAAACGGAGTTAAATCCAGTCCGCCCGAAGTAGCCATTAACACCAAGGCCCGAAGTCTATTCGGCTGCTGCAATGCAGCGGCTATGGCCAACACTCCGCCCATCGACTGGGCAATCAGAATGCTGTCCTCTTCAATCTGACTGATCACCCGCGTTTTCAGATCGGCCAGACTCTGAATGCTGGCATCGGCTTCTACCCCATCAAAACCGGGATAAGCAATCACGGTTTTCCGGGCCGATGCTGGCAACCGGGCCATTAACGGCTGCCAGAATTGCTGACTACCTGAGGCACCCGGCAGAAAAACAAGTTTATGCATCATCATGGCTCTGCAGGCAAAACTCAAATCATCCTAACATAAAAAAGCACCGTGAATAGAACGGTGCTTTTGTATAGGAGATAGTCAGATTAGCCCTGGAAATAACGTAAATCCAGACGGCCTTCATAGACATTGGCAGTTGGACCGGTCATCCAGACCACATCGCCTTCTTTCCATTCGATCTGTAACTTGCCACCCGCCAGCTCAATTTCAACTTTGCTGGCCAGTAAGCCACGGCGCATCCCGGAAACTGCTGCCGCACACGCGCCCGTACCGCAGGCCAGCGTTTCACCGACACCACGTTCAAACACACGTAAACGGGCATGCTGTTCATCCAGAATTTGCATAAAGCCGGCGTTCACGCGCTGCGGGAAACGCTCATGCGATTCAATTTGTGGACCTAAACGTGCGACATCAGCCGTCAAAATATCCTGCACAATGGTCACGGCATGCGGATTACCCATATTGACCACATCAATGCTCAGCTTCTCTTCATTGGCCAGCATCAGGTCATATAAGTTATCCGGTTCATCAGCAATAAACGGAATTTCTTGCGGCAGGAATTTCGGCTGCCCCATATTTACCCGCACCCAGCCATTTTGACCCAGTTCCGGCTCAACAATCCCGGCTTTGGTTTGCACCTTGATTTTGGTTTTGCTGGTCAGCTGGCGCTCATGCACAAAACGCGCAAAACAGCGTACGCCATTACCACACTGCTCGACTTCTGAGCCATCGGCATTAAAAATACGGTATTTAAAATCGGCATTCGGAACATCAGGTGGCTCAACCACCAGCAACTGGTCAAACCCGACACCAAAGTGACGGTCGGCCAGACGCTGAATGGTCAGACTATCGAAATAGGCGCGCTGGCTGATTAAATCAACCACCATAAAGTCATTGCCCAGACCATGCATCTTGGTAAATTCTAAAAACATCCTGATTTACTCCTTAAGGCAATAAACGCTCACGTTCCCAGAGTGATTCAATGGTTTCACGTTCACGAATCAGATGTGCCTGATCACCATCGACCATCACTTCTGCAGCACGGCCACGGCTGTTGTAGTTGGAGCTCATCACAAAACCATAAGCGCCGGCACCCAGCACTGCCAGTACATCGTTTTCCTGAATGGCAAGATCACGCTCTTTACCAAGGAAATCACCTGTTTCACAGATGGCACCGACTACATCCCACTGTTGGGTTTCGACATCGGTACGTGGCGTCACCGGCTGAATGTCCATCCACGCTTCATATAAAGCAGGACGAATCAGGTCATTCATTGCCGCATCAATAATTGCGAAATTACGGTGATTGGTCGGTTTGAGTAAATCGACTTTGGTCAGCAGCACACCGGCATTGGCGGAAATACTACGGCCCGGTTCCATATACACTTTCAGGCCCAGTTTTTCTAAAGCCGGGCGCAGTGCATTGGCATATTCTTCAACCGATGGCGGAGTTTCATCTTTATAGGTCACGCCCAAGCCACCACCAATATCAATGTGTTTGAGTGTGATGCCCATCTGTTTCAGCTGCTCGATCATCAGCATGACCCGATCCAGCGCATCAACAAAAGGCTGGGTTTCGGTCAGCTGTGAACCGATATGGCAGTCAATCCCGACAATGTCCAGATTAGGTAATGACGCTGCATATTGATAGGTATCAAATACACTATCTGATGGAATACCGAATTTGTTTTCTTTTAAACCGGTTGAAATATAAGGATGGGTTTTGGCATCGACATCCGGATTCACACGTAAAGAAATTGGCGCTTTAACCTTCAGTTCAGCCGCCACTTTCTGAATCCGATCCAGCTCTGCATAGGATTCAACGTTAAAGCAGGCAATGCCCACTTCCAGTGCTTTTTTAATGTCAGCTTCGGTTTTGCCTAAACCTGAGAATACAATTTTCGAAGCATCGCCACCGGCTTTCAACACGCGCGCCAGCTCGCCGCCGGTCACGATATCAAAACCCGCACCGAGCTTGGCCAATACATTCAGCACCGCAATATTGGAGTTTGACTTGACCGCAAAACAGATTTGATGGTCGATAAAGCCAAAAGCACGATCCATATCTAAATAATGCTTTTCAAAGGTTGCTTTTGAATAAACATAAAGTGGTGTGCCAAATTGCTGCGCCAGCTGTTGTAAAGAACATTGTTCGGCGTGCAAAACCCCATTGATGCGGGTGAAACTCATGAATGTATCCTTTCTATGAACGTTAAGGTGTCGTCGTGGAATTCGAAGCTACAGGTGCAGCAAACTGTTGCTGTACCGGTGCAGGTGTCGGCTCTTCAGGATGTTGCTCTGAATCGACATTGGGATATAACAGATATTTGGCACGTTTGTCGTAATTTGGATCACTCGGCAACTGTAAAGCTCCCGATTGACCACAACCGACCAGTACAAAACTGGCTGTCAATAAACTGATGCAGCAAATGACAGAACGCATCTGACCACCTATTTAAAATTTTCCATGAAGTATAACGCGATCACTGCTGTGACCAAAGTGTTAAACGCTAGAGATTAGCTTGTGCCATAAAAAAACGCCAGTTGGACACTGACGTTTTTTGTTGTGCAATGGCTTATTTCTGTTTTGGCTTATAGAAACCGAAATAGCCAATCAGCAGAATCACAAACCAGATCGGACTGATCATTAAGGCTTGCAAGGTATCTGGCTCCAGAGACAGCACATAGATCATACTAATAAAGAAGATGATCACCATCCAGCAGGTGAACAGGCCACCCGGCAATTTAAAAGTCGACTGGGCATGCAGTTCCGGACGGGTTTTGTAATAGACAATATAGCTCCAGATAATAATCAGCCAGACGCAAATAAACAGAATGGTCGAAAGCGTGGTCGCCAACGTAAAGGCTTTCACGGTATCGGGTACAAAGTATTGTAACGCTGCACCCAACAGCAGACACACCGCCGAGAAATACAGTGCATTGGCCGGGACTGCACGTTTATTTAAACGGCCAAAGGCTTTAGGACCCTGCTGCTCACGTGACAGGCCAAACAGCATCCGGCTGGTCGAGAATACACCACTGTTCATGGACGACATCACTGAAGACAGCACCACCAGGTTCATGATAATCGCCGCGGCCGCAATGCCCGCCTGACTGAACAGGTTTACAAACGGCGAGATATTCGGATCAATCTGGTTCCATGGCGTCACCGACATCACAATTAATAAGGCCAATACATAGAAAATAATGATACGTACCGGAATCGAGTTCACTGCTTTCGGCAGGTTTTTCTCTGGATCTTTGGTTTCAGCCGCTGTGGTACCGACCAGTTCTACCCCAACAAAGGCAAAAATCGCAATCTGGAAACCGGCCAAGAAGCCCATAGTACCTGTCGGGAACAGGCCGCCATGACTCCAGATATGTGTAAAGGATGCGACTGTGCCGGCATCTGAGGTAAAACCGGTAAAAATCATCCATAAACCGACTGCAATCAGCACAATAATGGCAATAATTTTAATCAGCGCAAACCAGAACTCCATTTCACCAAACAGCTTCACGGTCACCAGGTTTAAGCCCATAATGAAGACAATAGCTGCAATACTGATCATCACCCCTTCTTCAGGCGTAAACGGCATCCCGCCATTAAAGAATTGCAGGTAATAAATAATCGCCGACAGGTCTGCAATCCCGATGGTGATCCAGCACAGCCAGTAGGTCCAGCCGACGAAATAGCCGGCCCACGGGCCAATTAGGTCGGTACTGAAATCAATAAAGGATTTATATTGCAGATTGGACAGCAACAGTTCGCCCAGCGCCCGCATCACGCAGAACACCATAAAACCAATAATCATATAAATAATCAGGATCGATGGCCCGGCCAGGCTGATGGTTTTGCCTGAGCCCATGAACAATCCTGTTCCAATGGCGCCACCAATGGCAATCAGCTGTAAATGCCGGTTAGATAAGCTTCGCTGCAGATCGCCTTTTTCTTGTGACGAATTTGTATTTTGATACGACATTATTGAATTCGACTTCAGTGTTAACCACGACAAACTAACGTAAAAGAAATCAGAAAACAAAAAGAAATGCCGCTTCATCTATATTTTCTGCGGAATAATTAAATTTAATTTATTTTTCTTATAACAAAAAGTTATCAATTTATCCAAAGGGAGGATTGACAAGGTTTATATCAATTTTCTTGTCAAAACATAAATTCTGTGTAACAAATAAAAATGCAGCACGCAACTATATCTCTTGCTCAGGATGAGCATGGCATATCAATTGCTTATATAGAAAACAAAATATCTATTTTGAGACATAAGAAGAAACAATGATGCAAGATTTACAAACACTCATGGAAACCCTTAGTGGCTGGGTCTGGGGCCCATATATGCTGGTGCTGATTGTCGGTACCGGGATATTCCTGACCTTCCGCCTGCTGTTCTGGCAATTCCGGATGCTGCCGTTGGCCTTTAAACAGGTTTTTGGCAAACACCCGGACAAACATTCCGGCGATATTTCCCAATTCGCCTCCCTCATGACCGCACTTTCTGCCACCATTGGTACCGGTAATATTGCCGGTGTGGCCACAGCCTGCGTACTCGGTGGTCCGGGCGCCGTATTCTGGATGTGGATGACCGCCCTTTTCGGGATGGCGACCAAATATGGTGAAGGTGTTTTGGCAGTCAAATACCGGGTAAAAAACGAGAAAGGTGAAATGTCCGGTGGTCCAATGTATTACATTGAACGCGGCCTGAAATGGAAATGGCTGGCGCTGATTTTCGCCTTTTTCGGTGCAGTGGCCTCCTTCGGGATTGGCAGCTCGGTGCAGT
Source organism: Acinetobacter sp. AND/436 (assembly GCF_049546925.1). Classification (NCBI taxonomy): domain Bacteria; kingdom Pseudomonadati; phylum Pseudomonadota; class Gammaproteobacteria; order Moraxellales; family Moraxellaceae; genus Acinetobacter; species Acinetobacter sp. AND/436. The sequence goes on along the minus strand of NZ_JBMXBO010000002.1, from coordinate 116,912 downwards.
CCAACACCGTAGCGCTGGCCGTTGAAAATGGCTTTGGCCTGGAAACCTGGATTACCGGCGTGATCATTACTGTATTTTCAGCCTTGGTGATTCTGGGCGGGATTAAGTCCATCGCCAAAGCCTCTTCGGTTATTGTGCCAATTATGGCCGTTGGTTATGTGGCCGGCGGTTTGGTCATTATCCTGAATAACCTTGAACTGGTGGTGCCAGCGCTCAAAATGATTGTCACCTATGCCTTTACCGGTGAAGCTGCCGCAGGTGGTGCGATTGGTGCCGCGATCCGTTATGGTGTTGCGCGCGGGGTCTTCTCCAATGAAGCCGGTATGGGTTCTGCCCCAATTGCCGCCGCTGCCGCCAAAACCGACCATCCGGCACGTCAGGGTCTGGTTTCAATGACTGGTACCTTTATTGACACCATTATTGTCTGTTCAATTACCGGTATTGTGCTGGTCATGGGCTTTATTATGGCCGGTCAGTCTTTTGGTGATCAGAACGGTGCGGTACTGACCATTAGCGTATTCGACAAACTGCTGCCGGGAATCGGGGGCTGGGTGGTGACTTTCGGAGTCATCTTCTTTGCCTATTCGACTATTTTAGGCTGGAGCTATTATGGTGAAAAATGTGCGACCTATCTGCTCGGTGAAAAATTTGTACTGCCGTATCGCCTAATTTACATTGCGTCGGTGTTTATTGGCTGTGTCGCAACCCTAGATCTGGTCTGGCTGTTTGCCGATACCTTTAACGGGTTAATGGCGGTACCGAACTTGATTGCCTTATTGCTGCTGTCGGGTGTTATTGCCAAAGAATCGAAAGATTTTATTGCACGACGCAAATCCGGCGAACTTTACTAAACCGTTTAGACAAAACTACAAGATTAACCACCTGCGGGTGGTTTTTCTTTGCCGCTGTATCAACAATTTGAAAATCGGCATTTCCTCTGTATGCTGTGGGGCAAGATTTAAAAAACACATTCCAGACGTTTATTTATGGCAAAAGCAAAAAGTGTCTATCGCTGTGAACAATGCGGCGCAGATCATCCTAAATGGGCTGGTCAATGTTCAGACTGTGGTGAATGGAACTGTTTAACCGAAGTCAGCATTGCCCCTGCGGTGACCCATCGTGCCCAGCCACGTATGGGCGGCGGCTATGCCGGTCAGGCTTCAACTGTGACCACTTTAAACCAGATTTCAGTCTCTACCGAAACCCGCCTTGCCACCGGTATTGGCGAATTTGACCGGGTACTTGGTGGTGGTCTGGTCACTGGTTCAGTGGTGCTGATTGGCGGTGATCCCGGAATTGGGAAATCGACCATTTTGCTGCAAACCGCGACCCATATGGCCGCCAGCAACAGCGCTGCCTTATATGTCACTGGTGAAGAATCCTTATCACAGGTGGCCTTACGCGCGCAGCGTCTGGATTTACCGACCGATCAGCTCAAGGTGATGGCTGAAACCTGTGTGGAACGGATTTGTGAGGTGCTGGCCCAGCAACGTCCCGCAGTGGCGATTCTGGACTCCATCCAGACCTTATATACTGAAACCTTGCAGTCTGCACCGGGCGGCGTATCGCAAATCCGTGAATCGGCGGCGCTCCTGACCCGTTTTGCCAAAAATAGTGGCACAGCCTTGTTTATTGTCGGTCATGTGACCAAAGAAGGTGCATTGGCCGGGCCACGTGTGCTGGAACATATGGTGGACTGTGTGCTGTATTTTGAAGGTCAGTCCGATTCCCGCTACCGGATGATTCGTGCGGTCAAAAACCGTTTTGGCGCGGTCAATGAACTGGGCGTGTTTGGCATGACCGATAAAGGCTTGCGTGAAGTGGCCAATCCGTCAGCGATTTTCCTGAGCCGTTATGATGAAGCCATTCCCGGCTCAATTGTGATGATTAGCCGCGAAGGTACACGACCGCTGTTGGTGGAAGTACAGGCACTGGTCGATGATGCACATGGTCAGCCGCGCCGGGTCGCACTTGGCTTAGAACAAAACCGGCTGAATATGCTACTGGCGGTGATGCATCGCCATGGCGGCGTGCAGACGTCCGGTCAGGATGTCTATGTCAATATTGTCGGCGGGCTGAAAATTACCGAAACCGGCTCCGATCTGGCGGTGCTGCTGGCCTGTGCTTCGAGTATTCGCGGCAAAGCCCTGCCCCAGCAACTGGCGGTGTTTGGTGAAGTCGGTTTATCCGGTGAAATCCGTCCGGTGCCGAATGGTCAGGAACGTCTAAAAGAAGCGATTAAACATGGCTTTAAATATATTATTTTGCCACGTGCCAATGCACCGCAAAAAGCGATTCCAGGGGTGCAGGTGATTGCGGTGGCCCGTTTGCATGAAGCCCTGAGCGAGGCCATGAGTTTAAGTGAAGAACTGCACTAGAGCCTTTGCCCTATTTTTTGAGCTTTTCATGTGAAAAAAGCTGAATTCTGTATTGAAATTCGGGACAAATGCCTGCATAAATACAGGGCGATAAATTTCTTTTTTTAAATAGGAAAAATTGATGGAAGTTCGACAGCGTGGTTTGATGGCTGGTATTTTAACAGCTGCCCTCTTGGTTGCCCCTTTAGCAGCCGAAGCAAAACGTGCCGGTGGTGGTAAAAGCCATGGCATGAGCCGTTCAGCAACACCAACTCAATCTTACCAACAGCCTCGTCAAGCTACTCCTGCACAACAGCCCGCTCCAGCTACTGCGCCTGCGCAGCAAAAATCTGGTCCGGGTGTCGGTGGTATGGTCGCTGCGGGTGTTGCAGGTGCTGCGATTGGTGCAGTGGCTGCCAATGCCTTAGCAGATGATCAGCCAGCCAGCCAGGCACAGGCTCAACAGGAGGAAGAAGGTGGAATCCCAGGCTGGATCTGGATTCTCCTCGCTGCAGCAGTCGCCTTCTTCATTTTCCGCAAGATGGGCGCAAAAAAAAAATTAGCAGCCAATAACCCGTATGCGCCAAATAACGGTGCCAATAACGCACCGTTTGGTCAATCTGCTGCTGCACCACGTGCCGGTGGCGATAACACCAATATCTTTGGCCAGAACGTCGGTGGTTCAGCCCCAACCAACAATGCGCCATTTGGTGCAGCACCAGTGAATAACGCTGCCTTTGGTACCGCGTACACCAACAGTGGTAACCAGTTACCAGATGGTACGGAGCCAGCAGCCTTTCTGCGTGTTGCACGTCAGCGTTTTAACCATATTCAGTCTATGAATACGGCTAGCAATATTGCTGAAATTCAGCGTTATTTAACCCCTGATCTGTACCAGTCGATGTATCAGGACATCATGGCCAATCAGGATCAGGATGTGGCTGAGTTTTCTAACCTGAATGCGATGGTGGTCGATTCTGCTACTGAAAATGGTCAGTATGTAGTGAGTGTGCGCTTTACCGGTACGGTGAGTGAAGATTTAAACAGCTTGCCACAGCCATTCACTGAAATCTGGCATTTTGTTAAGCCAGCAGGTTCTAGCCAGGACTGGTTGGTTGCGGGTATCCAGCAAGAACACTAATTAAACCTAAGATCAAAAACAGCGGCTTCGGCCGCTGTTTTTGTTTTTGCACCGCCTGCGGAATGTTATTCATTTAGTTGCTTTATTTTGTCCCCAACCGATTATCTCGAGGGATGGAAAGACCTAGAGATGTGATACAGCGATCATCTCTATAAGACGGTATGTCTGCTCTGCGCCATTCAGTACGTTCCTACGTATTTTCGCTTGATCTTACAATATCGCTCTTCACTAACAGACTGCTGATAAAATTCACCCATTAAAAAAAGCCCCGACCTGCGGAGCTTTTTCATGTTTAATTTACAGCGCGTACTGCGAGCTTATTCTGGTAATGGAATAAACTGTTTATCACTGTTTTGCACTTTACGCTCACCAACCACCACTTGCAGCTCTAAAGACTGTTCTTCACGTTCAATCAGGATATTCACCGGCTGGTTCGGTTGCTGCAGCGCCACATAATTAATCAGGTGTGATGTTGAGCTAATCTCTTCATCATTCACTTTCAGGATTTTATCGCCACGGCGAATACCGGCTTTGGCCGCAGGACCATTGGCCAAGACATCTGCCACCACCACGCCACTTTGTTTTGGCTCCAGAATATTCTGTTGCTGTACCGGCAATAAGCTAATACCTAACCAGCCACGTACCACGCGACCATCTTTTAAAATCGAGTTCAGTACCTGCTGACAGACCTGTGCCGGAATAGCAAAGCCAATGCCCAAAGAACCGCCCGATTGCGAGAAAATTGCGGTATTAACCCCAATTAAGTTCCCGGCCACATCAATTAGCGCACCGCCGGAATTCCCCGGGTTAATGGCAGCATCAGTCTGAATAAAGTCTTCATAGGTATTAATGCCTAAATCCGAACGACCGGTCGCGGAAATAATCCCCTGAGTGACGGTTTGGCCTACCCCAAACGGGTTACCAATCGCCAGCACCACATCACCGACTTCATTGCCACTGAGTTTAAATGGTAAAACCGGTAACTGATCCAGCTCAATTTTAATTACCGCCAAGTCGGTATCCGGATCGGTGCCGACCACTTTTGCCTCGGCACGACGGCCATCATGCAAGGCCACCACAATCTGATCGGCCTGGGCAATCACATGGTTATTCGTCAAAATGTAACCATCGGCACGTACAATCACCCCGGAACCGAGGCTGTTTTCATTAGGTCCCTGGCGATATTGTTCCGGTAACTGATCACCAAAAAATTCACGGAATGCCGGATCATTAAACAAAGGATGATTAGGCTGCTTGATTTTCTGGGTGGTAAAAATATTGACCACGGCCGGTGCTGCTACTTTTACGGCAGCACTATAAGACACCACCCCGCCAGTACGGGTGGTATCAATCAGCGGTTCTACTTTTTCAGCAGGCATTTTCACCCCATCCGGGGCAACGGGAGCTTTCGGTTTTTGAAACTGTTGCCAGCCCAAAAAGCCAATAATCACAATAATAAGTAACACCCAAGGTAACCATGTAAAGGTCCGGCGCACAGCTCTATCCTCTAAAATTTTTTAATTCATTGATGACTAAGTAATTTATGACCTATTGTAAAGCGAAATACATAAGGAAACATAAAAATCACTAAAGAGTTTTGTGCTGCTTTAGTTACAATTCAAAATATGTTTTGATGACAACAAAATTTAAGGCTTTTGAGAGATTTATGGCTAAGCTGCATGACCTGATCCGCTGGTGTGATCAAACCTTAAAATCAGCCGAGTTTAAAGACTATGCCCCAAACGGCTTGCAAATTGAAGGCAAACCGGAAGTCAAAAAAATTCTGTGTGCGGTAACTGCATCACAAGATGCAATTGAAGCCGCCATTGCCGAGCAAGCCGATGTGCTGCTGGTGCATCATGGCTATTTCTGGAAAGGTGAACCCTACCCGATTACCGGAATGCGCGGTAAACGCATTAAAAGCCTAATCCAGCATGATATTTCACTGGTAGGTTATCATTTACCGCTCGATTCACATCCTGAACTGGGCAATAATGCGGCCATTGCTGATATTTTGGGACTGGAGCAACTGGAAGCACTGGACCCGAGTGAACGTCATCCAATTGGCAATATTGGCTATTTAAAACAGGCCATGTCACCAGAAGCGTTTAAAGCCCTGTTAAGTGAAAAACTGGGGTTTGATACCATTCATTTACCGGCCAATCCAACCGAAATCCGCAAAGTCGGTTTCTGTACCGGCGGCGCGCAGGATTATATTCATAAAGCCGCAGCGCAAGACTGTGATGCCTATATTTCTGGCGAAGTGTCAGAACGTACCTTTTATGAAGCCAAAGAACTGGGCGTCCATTATTATGCCTGTGGCCATCACGCGACTGAACGCTACGGTGTACAGCGTTTGGGACAGGCGCTGGCACGCGAATTTAATCTCGAATATGTCTATTTCGAATTGAATAATCCGATTTAAAACTTGGGAGATGAATTGAGGCTGGCTTATACGTATAAATTAAGGATTTATTGTGTAATGTTATTTATAAGCAATGCGCAATTTTGTTGAATAATCTATTACAATAAGCCGACTTAAACTCAAAACCCAGCATAAGCAAGGAATTGAAAACATGACAACGATTACTTTACCAGCATTACCATATGGTTACGAAGATCTTGCGCCGCACATCAGCAAAGAGACTTTAGAATTTCACCATGACAAGCACCACAACACCTATGTTGTGAACCTGAACAACCTGATCGCAGGTACTGAGCTTGAAGGTAAAACTTTAGAAGAAATCATCAAGGCAAGTGCTGGCGATGCTTCTAAAGCAGGTATTTTCAACAATGCTGCACAAGTATGGAACCACACGTTCTACTGGAACTGTATGGCGAAAAACGGTGGCGGTAAACCTACTGGCGCAATTGCAGCAAAAATTGATGAAGCTTTCGGTTCATACGAAAAATTTGCTGAAGAATTTGCAACTGCTGCTGCAACTCAATTCGGTTCAGGTTGGGCATGGTTAGTAGCTGACGACGTAAACGGCAAATTGTCAATCATGAAAACTTCAAATGCAGATACGCCAATGGCGCACGGCAAAATTGCAGTATTAACGATTGACGTTTGGGAACACGCTTACTACATCGACTTCCGTAACGCACGTCCTAAGTACATCTCGACTTTCCTTGAAAGCCTGGTGAACTGGGATTATGCCAACGCGAAACTGGCTGGCCAACCAGCAGGCGTAGAAAAATAATTTTATTTTTCTGTGTAAAAAATCACCCTTTATGGGTGATTTTTTTATTTTTAGGAAATAACTGCATAAATCTAAGGCAAATGATTCATTTGTTTAAATAATCTGGTTGACGACCGGCGCATTCCTCCCTAAAATGCCCATCAGATTCTCCAATAGCTCAGTCGGTAGAGCGACGGACTGTTAATCCGCAGGTCCCTGGTTCGAGCCCAGGTTGGAGAGCCATCTAATCTCCCATAGCTCAGTCGGTAGAGCGACGGACTGTTAATCCGCAGGTCCCTGGTTCGAGCCCAGGTGGGAGAGCCAAGATTCTAAAAACCCACTCCAGTTGAGTGGGTTTTTTTATGGCGTTTAGATTGGGGGATTCAATGAGAATCATCATCCTAAAATAGCCCCTACCTGTACCACGGCACCCTGCCCGTCATAGACCAGTAAAAGCCACACACCAAGCTTTCTGCTTCCAAACGCCTTCATTCGTTTATTTTTAATTCAGTTAAACTGAAAAACTACATTTTTTCAGGCCGCGGACTTGACCACCTGCCCTTTGCCGCCTAGAATGCGTTTCAGATTCTCCCATAGCTCAGTCGGTAGAGCGACGGACTGTTAATCCGCAGGTCCCTGGTTCGAGCCCAGGTGGGAGAGCCAAGATTCTAAAAACCCACTCCATTTGAGTGGGTTTTTTCTTTATACAAGTATGTGTTGTGTTCAATAGCGCTCAGTCGACTTTCTTCTTTATTGGCTGCCTGGCCACACTGGTGCTGATGCTGCTGGTGGCGGCCTCCTATTTGCGCCCCAAACAGAAATATTTTCCGAAAAAAGTCATTACCCCGTTTGAAGCCAAGATGTTTGCCCGCTTAAAGCAGGCTTTTCCCGAACATCATATTCTGGCTCAAGTTGCTTTTAGTGCGTTAATTACCAATAGTAACTACAAGATCCGTTCCCGCTTTAATCGCAAGGTCACCGATTTTGTTTTGCTGGATCAGCAGATGAATGTGGTGATTATTATTGAACTGGATGATCCCACTCATATTGGCAAAGAAAGCGAAGATGCCGAGCGGGATGCCATGTTGCTTGAGGCGGGCTATCAGGTGATCCGATACACGGAGATTCCGAGTATCAGACAATTGCAGCAGGATATTCTTTAATTAAGGCGCTACAGCTTCAGAAGCTGCTGGGTTTGCATCGGCTTGTTGTTGAGCTTGTTGCTGCGCCTGCTGTTGTTCAGCCGCTTCACGCGCTTTAATCCGCGCAATCATCTCTGCCTGCTGCTGTTTATATTTTTCCTGATTTTTCGCATCGCTGTTGACAGCCAGAAACGCCATACTGACCAGAAAAACAGGAATCAGCAGACCTAAACTGGCCAACAGAATAATCTTTTTGGTATTGGGTGGCTGATTCGGTCGTTGCTGTTCAGGCGCGGTCATGAGAGAGTCCTCTGTCAGATGCATCAAAATGACGCTCAATATAACAAAATCATTTTCGAGGACAAAGCCTCTGTTGATGTTTGCTTGAACCTGAAGATACAACACAGCCGCCTGTACGGCTACAGACGGCTGCGTTACAGATCACGTCAGACTGCTCATCTCTCCGATTAGAGGTTCAGCTGAATCTCGCCAAAAACCTGAGTTAAACAGGCCAGATGATCAAAGCCCTGTTCTGGTGTATCCTGCATCCGCCAAGCCACATAGCCATCCGGACGTACCAGCACGGCACCGGCATCGGCAATTTCCGATTTTTGCTGCCAGGTGGCATAGACATCGCGATGTTCACGTGAACCAATCTGAATCACATCCAGATAGTCCAGCCTTAACCGGGCCGCTGCCGCTTTCCATGCTGCACCCGATAAACCGGTCAGTAGCGTAAAGCGCCCTTTACCGACAATATCCAGGGTGGAATGTTTATAGCCCTGCGCATCAATCAGCCAGGTATGCGGTAGTTTGGCACCCGGGCGTGTGGTGGCTTGCAAATACAGCTGTGGGTCCTGTACAAAGATTTCTTCATCTGTTTCTGCCAGCACGGCATTGGACAGATAACGCTGGTTCAGCTCCACCCCTTGAGCATTAAACTCATAATGTTTAATCGCCAGCGCCTGATACAACTTTTCCCGAATCTCGGCCGCTTCCGGTGTTTCCGCAAAAATCCGCTGCAACATCTCGGCTTGGGTCTGCACACCCTGATCAAAGCCAAATACTGCTTTTAAATGCTTATAGTCAAAACGGGACTGGTTGGCACGTGCCACAATCTGTTTGCCCACCGGCGCCCGTTCATCGCTATAAGAGTCCAGTAGCGCTGGCTTGGCCCAGCCTTTAAGCACATAAGCCAGCTTCCAGCCCAGGTTAAACGCATCCTGCATACAGGTGTTGGAACCTAAACCACTCGATGGCGGATGACGATGTACCGCATCGCCACCACAGAACACACGCCCCACCGAATACTGGGTGGCCCAGGTCTGATTGACATACCAGTAAGATACTTTTTCAATTTCGACCTGCTGCACCTCTTCACCCACAAAGGTGTTCAGTCGCGCCCGAACCTGGGCTTCGGTGACTTGCGGTTCGCCTTTGCTGATATCAAAGCCCCAGCCCATAATCCATTCATTCCAGGGCTGAATGGCACGTAGCAATCCCATGCCCAAGTCACCAAAACTGGCTTCCGGATTCACAATCCATTGTAAAATGGCCGGACGATGCGCCACGTATTTGGACAGGTCGGCTTTAAAAGTGACGTACACGGTTCCGGCACGCGCCATCACTCCTTCTAAGGGCAGCTTCAACTCTTCGACAATTTTCGAACGCGCCCCATCCATACCAATTAAATATTTGGCTCGCAGGCTAAATTCAGTTTGGGTCACCCGATTCAGGAAGGTCGCGGTTACGCCGTGCTCATCCTGAGTATGTGATAAATATTCGGTATTGAAGTTATAAATCGCACCGCGTTCGGCCGCATTCTTGACCAGCAGTGCTTCCATTTTCGGCTGGATCAGATCGACAAAGGGACATGGACTGCCTTTGATGTAATCGCCATGACGTTCATCGCCCGTGCCCCAGCAGCTCATCCGGGCAATTTCTTCCCCGACCAGACTGGTGGTGAGTAAACTTTCGCCCATCTGCTGCCACGGCGTGGCAATGGCTTTGACCTGCTCTTCAATGCCCAAGTCACGCAGAACTTCCATCGCACGCTGATTGGTAATATGCGCACGCGGACTGTTGGCCAGCCAGTTAAACTGGGTAAACAGCTGTACCCTGATGCCATAACTGGCCAAGGCCAGCCCTAAAGTAGAACCCGCCGGCCCCGTACCAATCACCAGCACATCAGTATCATAGTGTGTAGACATTCCGGACTCCTTTCACCGCTGTATCTGTTGCAGAATATTTGTATGCAGTGTAATCCGCTCCATCCAGCCCGCCTATTTCTATGCGTATAAACGATAGTGCTATTGGTTTTAGCTCTAGTCAGCTGCTGGATAAAACACATCGACTCATGTGAAATGCAGTTCAGACTGTGTTGGGTTACACTAGGGCGATGATCTGCACGGTGGATGAAAGTCATGGAATTACGGCATTTACGCTATTTTGCAGCGGTGGCAGAAGAACAGAGTTTTACCAAAGCAGCCGATAAACTCTTTACCGCCCAGCCCTCTTTAAGCCAGCAGATTAAGGATTTAGAAGAAGAAGTCGGGGTTCGTTTGCTGGATCGCTCCGCGCGGCAGATTCAACTGACCGATGAAGGCCGGGCCTTTTTACCTTATGCCTTGCAAGCGATTGAAAACGCCAAACTTGCAATTGCCGCAGCGCGTCAGGTGGCGCATCAGAAAAACAACCAGATTCATATTGGCTTATTGAACGTGGCCGAGCTGAAAGTGCTGCCGCTGATGCTAGAACGCTTAAAACAGGCCATTCCCAATCTGCAGATTCATATCCAGAGCCTGACCTGTCTGGAGCAGATTCAGCGCCTGAAAAATGCTGAGCTGGATTTAAGCCTGACCCGCTATGCCATTCAGCAGGATGATTTTGTCGATCTTCCCATTTTGTCAGAGAAAATCTATCTGGTGTCAGGGCAAAAATCTGCACCGACCAAGTCGCGGATGAGTGCTGAAGCCTTGCTGCAACAGCGGCTGATTATGTGCGAGCAAACCGCTTCTCCGGTGTTTTATGAACAGGTCACCCGGCAGGTGCCGATTGAACAGATGCCGGCCGAGCAGTTACTCTGGGTCACCAATGTATTGCAGCATATTAATCTGATTAATCTGGGGATGGGCTACAGTTTTGTGCCGGAATATCTGCTGCGCTTTCTGAATGAGCATGTGGCGATCATTGAAACCGATTTTGAAGTTCAGCCGCTCCATCTATATGCCAATTACCGTAAAAATAACCATAATCTGGCACTGCAGCTCATTACTCAGGAACTGGCCAAACTCGAAATCTCGGTCACTGAGAGCTGATCAGCCCCGATCTTCCGGACTGATCAGCGAGTTTTAGGAGGACATTATTGCGCAGGCATGTGGGTTTGAATAAAGCGCACCAGCTCGGCATTTCTCTGCACAATGGCCTGGGTATGCGAGGCACCCGGGACCAATTCATATTCAACCGTCGTCCCCATCTCTCTTAAGTTATCTACCAGTGCCGTGGTGACAGCTGCCGGCACAGCAGTATCTGCTTCACCCTGAATCACCATAATCGGTGTATCCAGCTTTTTGGTGGCCGGCTGGTTAATGGCCAGGAAGCGCTTAATGGTTGCATTGTCCTGGAAATTTGCCGTCAGCCCCGGATAATCAGCCACAGCAAGACCACTATTTTCAGTAAAGGCATCTATATCTTCTCTAAAGGACTGCATCAGCTCGTCCAGACATTGGCCATTTTCACCATTGTTGCCTTCGGCTTCTGGCACAATATCCTGCGATTCCGGCTGGAAGATGCTGAGGTAATTAAAGTCCGGTTCATAGGCTTTAATGCCGACCGCGACATAGGCAGCATAGGCCATCAGTTCTGCATAGACATTACGGGCCGTTCCAACCGGATACAGACCAACACTCTCTGCCAGCTCCAGATCATGAATGGCCGCCGGCGCGACTTCCGCAATGATATAACCCAGACTCGAAGCCGGTGCTGCTGCCACTGCACCTTTATAATTGGCATCCTGATTGGCAAATTCCGCAGTACCTAAAGAGGCATGACCACCCTGTGACTGCCCCACCGACATCCAGGCACCATGCATGTGTGCACCCAGATCTTCTTTTAAGGCGCGTACTGAATAAATAGCAGACTGGGCCGCACTTTCTAAATGTAAATACGGATGAATGCCCGGCGTGCCCAGCCCTTCATAATCTGGCGCGACAATCACATAGCCTGCGGCCAGTAAACTTTCCGCCATGGCCTTAAAACGCGGATTTAAACTGTTGCGACTCGGTGCACAATGATCAGCAATGCCCACTGTTCCATGTTCCCAGACCACCACACGCCAGCCATCTACCGGACGAGGTGCGGACGGATAAAATACCATGGCGGTAGCTTCTGTTTTCTGGTCACGTACATTTGGCATTTTATAGGTCATGACCCGGATGATCACACCTTCAATACCATCTTGGGTATAGGCAGCATCAGATACAAAAGTTTTGTCACGGATAAAGTTAAAGTCATTATCATCGCCACCACATGCTGTAAATAACAGCGCCGAGGAGCAGGTTACCGCCAATAACAGTTTTTTAAATGTCGTTGTCTCTTGAATTCCTCTTTATCTTCTTGTTGTTAAGTACTCAGCCTGAGTTCTTTGAATTAAGCATAAAAAAAGCATCCTGCTCGGATGCTTTGTTGGCTTTTTGCAAGATCAGACCAAATGCATAAACCTAGAGAAGTGCAAGAAAAATTCCGGCAAAAATCATCAGCCCAACCCAACGGTTATGCCGAAAAGCCCAGAAACATTGCTGCGGATTGCGGTCTTTGGTTTTGTGCCATTGATAGATAAAATCCAGTGCCACCGCAGCCAGTGCCACCAGACCAAATGGCATGAACAGATTTTCGATCCACAACGCCGCGCCAATCAGGAGCAGACTGATCAGCTGCAAGGCAGAAATAATCTCAATATCATAACGGCCAAATAAAATGGCGGTCGATTTCACCCCAATTTTGAGATCATATTCGCGGTCAGTAATCGCATATTGAGTGTCATAGGCCACAGTCCAGGCCAGGTTGCCAAAGTACAATAACCAGCAGGTTAAATCCGGGGTTGCACCCACCGCGGTATAGGCCATAGGAATAGACCATGAAAATGCGGCGCCCAGAAATACCTGCGGTAAATGAGTATAGCGTTTCATAAACGGGTAGATAAAAGCCAGAAATAACGCCCCAAACGACCAGTAAAAGGTTTCAAGCGGCAAGAACAACAACAGGCAGGCACTGGCAGCAACCAGCACCAGAAACACCATCACCGCTTCTTTGGCGCTAATGATGCCGGTGGCCAAAGGACGGGTTTTGGTGCGCTCAACATGGGCATCGACTTTACGGTCGGCAAAGTCATTAATGGCACAGCCTGCCGCACGCATAAAGATCACACCCAGAATCATTGGAATCAGCACACCTATGGTCGGTGTTCCCTGAGCAGCAATCCATAAGGCCCACATGGTTGGCCAGAACACCAGTTCGGTGCCAATCGGCTTATCAAAACGGCATAAATAGTAATAGGCTTCCAAGCGCTCACGCCAGGTAATTGAATGTGCAGTTGCCATGACTGTCCTTAACCACGTTGCTGTTGAAAAGAAGAATGTAGAAATTGCTCAAAGCTGGGCAAGAAACTTTCTTGCACAATAAATTTACAACCATGCCAAGTATAGCAGCTCTGTCTGGTCCAGCCTTCGGGCAATAAAATCACCCGGCGCTCACAGGCCGGATTGGTACGTTGAAACAAAAACCGGCCAATCGGCTTTTTACCAATATGCTTGAACAGGCGTGCTTTTTTTTGCAGGCTTAAAATCGGAAAAATACTTTTGGCTTGAACCCAGGGCTGCTCTTCACAGCCATATAAATAGCTTTCCCGCACCCAGGAGGTATGCTGATGCGGCATGCCCAGCCATTTGGCATCTTCAAAGCTCAGGCGCTGGAAACTTTCGCGCAGTGGCTGTACCTGAAACTGGCCACCGGCCAGATCGGTTAATTGTTGTGTCAGAGAGCCCGGTGCATACAGCCATGTCTTCAATCCTGCAGGAATGGTCTGATCCTGAAATTGACAGGTCTGCTGGCCGCGCATCACTTATTCCCCTTTTATCGCTTGGCCTAGTGTAACTGAAATCTGTTACTAAACCATGGGCTTTTCAGCCAAAAAGCGCAAATGTCATATTCACTATCAATCTACCTCACCTAAATGAATATGAAGGCCATAAAAAAATCCGCGACAAGCGCGGATTTTCTGAGCATGAATCTGAGGTCAAATTACAGGCTGTAGTACATGTCTAATTCAACTGGGTGAGTAGTCGTGTTCAGACGACGAACTTCTTCAGTTTTCAGCTCGATATAAGCATCGAGCATTTCTTTTGTAAACACGCTACCTTTTAACAGGTAGTCATGGTCAGCGGCCAGTGCTTCCAGCGCCATTTCAAGGCTGTGAGCAACGGTTGGAATTTTTGCTTCTTCTTCCGGTGGAAGGTCGTACAGGTTCTTGTCCGCAGCTTCACCTGGGTGAATCTTGTTCTGGATACCGTCAATACCCGCCATTAACAGTGCCGCGAAACCTAAGTACGGGTTCATCATTGGATCTGGGAAACGTGCTTCAATACGTTTGCCTTTCGGGCTAGACACGTAAGGAATACGGATAGAAGCAGAACGGTTACGCGCTGAGTAAGCCAGCATAATCGGTGCTTCGAAGTGCGGAACCAGACGCTTGTACGAGTTAGTCGAAGGGTTAGTAATCGCATTCAATGAACGGGCATGCTTGATGATACCGCCAATGAAGTACAGTGCCATTTCAGACAGACCAGCGTATTCATCACCCGCGAACAGGTTTTTGCCGTCTTTAGAAATCGACATATGCACGTGCATACCTGAACCGTTATCGCCTACCATTGGTTTAGGCATAAACGTCGCAGTTTTCGCGTATTGGTGCGCTACGTTCCACACCGCATATTTGAACTGTTGCACTTCGTCAGCTTTACGCACCATGGTGTTGAAGCTCACACCAATCTCTAACTGGCAAGATGCAACTTCGTGGTGATGTACTTCTACACGACCTGGGCCCATGATCTCTTCGATTTTTGCACACATATCTGCACGCATATCGTGGTGAGAATCAACTGGAGGAACCGGGAAGTAACCGCCTTTAACGCGTGGACGGTGGCCAGAGTTACCAGACTCGTAGTCTTTACCTGTAGACCAAGCCGCTTCTTCAGCAATTAAAGTGTGGCGTGCGCCAGACATATCGATGTCCCATTTCACTTCGTCAAATACGAAGAATTCTGGTTCTGGGCCAAAGAATGCAGTATCACCAATACCGGTAGACTTTAAGTAATCTTCTGCACGGCGAGCAATCGAGCGTGGGTCACGTTCATAACCCTGACCTGTAGATGGTTCGATGACATCACAAGTCACGACAACTGTTGGTTCCGCAAAGAATGGGTCGATGAAACCAGTTTCAGCGTCTGGACGTAAAATCATGTCAGATGCTTCAATGCCTTTCCAACCAGCAATTGAAGAACCATCAAACATTTTACCGTCTTCGAAGGTATCTTCATCGATACTGTCTGCAGGGTAAGTTACGTGCTGCTCTTTACCCTTAGTATCAGTAAAGCGGAAATCGACCCATTTTGCACCACTTTCTTGTATGAGTTGAAGGACCTTGTTCGCCATGCTCATTTTGCTCCAATGATATTTTGTTGCACACCCAAGTGCGTGTTAGTAGTTGGCAGTTATTAAGCAATTACCGTACCAACTTTTAAAAGCAAAGTTAAAATATTGAATTTCTTATGAGAAATTAAGATTTAGGGATTTTGCTTTGTGCCTATTATACTAGGGCTATACTGAAATGCACCATATTCAAGCACTCTTTGCGATTTTTCCTGCAAAAGATTTCTCGTGTGTATCAAAATAGTGCAAATAATCAGGTTTCATTTTAACACAGCTTAATAATACTGCTGTTTATTTCGCCAATTTCGCGCTTCATGCAATTTTTCTAATGAATTTCAGACTGGATTAATTGAGTGATTTATAGATAAAAACTCTTTTTTCCAGTAAAAATCAGATTTTCATTTATTTCTGCTTATTTTTTCTTCAAGTGCTTTTCTGTGCGCTTTTCGCAAGTCGTGCTCAGCTAAATTTTTATGCCCATTTTAAAATGCGCCATTTTGGTGAATCTGCGTCATTATGCATCATTTTAGGGGTTTGGCAGCAAGAGGGGTCAACATCACAGCGGACACGTAAAAGCCACAAGCTGAATGCAGCTCAGCCATAAACTTAAAAGATTTCATCTGTATAAAAGCTATTCTGCTTGAAAATGTTCAGCCGCACATGTTTATTTTTTGCTATGATGATTTGCACTGCGTTTTCCCCGCATTTTTTCGCTCGAAAAATAGCCGTGTTGTGACCTCCCTCCACTTTGGAAAACCAGGCATTTCAGGGAATTCTTCAAGCACAGTCAGGTGCATAAATTTTGACAGGTTAAGCTCATGCTTTTGATGATCGATAATTACGACAGCTTTACTTACAACATCGTCCAGTATTTTGGCGAGTTAAATCAAGAAGTTAAAGTCGTTCGCAATGACAGCGTCACATTAGAAGATATTGAGCGATGGCAACCGAAGTATTTGGTGATTGGTCCCGGTCCGTGCTCACCATCTGAAGCAGGCATTTCCATTCCAGCGATTCAGCATTTTGCCGGCAAAATCCCGTTATTGGGCGTATGTCTGGGCCATCAGAGTATTGGTCAGGCCTTTGGCGGCAACATTGTACGGGCCAAAAAAGTGATGCACGGCCGTTTATCGGATATGTATCACAGCGATCAGGGTATTTTCAGCAATTTGCCCTGCCCGTTTTCTGCGACCCGTTACCACTCGCTGGTGATTGATCAGGCGACCTTACCAGAATGTCTGGAAGTCACCTGCTGGACCAATGAAGCCGATGGTTCCATGGAAGAAATTATGGGCGTGAAACATAAGACATTGCCGGTTGAAGGCGTGCAGTTCCACCCGGAATCCATTTTGAGCCAGCATGGCCACAAAATCTTCCAGAACTTTTTAGAAATTTATGCCTAATTTGAACAAAGTGAACACCATGAATATTCAACAAGCTTTAAATCATATTACAAAACAGATTCACCTGACTCAGCCACAAATGGAAGATGTGATGCGTGCCATCATGTCGGGCGAAGCCACCGATGCACAAATTGGTGCCCTGATGATGGGCCTGCGCCTGAAAGGTGAAAGCATTGATGAAATTACCGCAGCCGCGCGCGTGATGCGTGAGTTCGCGATTAAAATTGACGTTAGCGATATTCCGTATCTGGTCGATATTGTCGGTACCGGCGGTGATGGCCAGAACCTGTTTAACGTATCGACGGCGTCCAGCTTTGTGATTGCAGCCGCTGGCGCCACCATTGCCAAACATGGTAACCGCGGCGTATCGACCAAATCAGGTTCCTCTGACCTACTGGAACAGGCCGGAATTAACCTTGACCTGAACATGCAGCAAACTGAACGCTGTATCCGCGATATGGGCGTAGGTTTCCTGTTTGCGCCGAACCATCATAAAGCCATGAAATATGCAGTTGGCCCACGTAAAGAACTGGGTATTCGCAGTATTTTCAACCTGCTCGGCCCGCTTACGAATCCGGCCGGAGTTAAACGTTTTGTGATTGGCGTATTCTCCAGCGAACTCTGCCGCCCGATTGCTGAAGTGATGAACCAGCTGGGTGCTGAACACGTGCTGGTGGTGCATTCACGTGATGGTCTGGATGAAATCAGTCTGGCATCTGCCACGACCGTAGCAGAACTGAAAGATGGGGAAATCACCGAATGGACCATTACTCCAGAAGAAGTGGGCATTGAATCGCAAACCCTCACCGGTCTGGTGGTGGAAAACTCGGCAGAAAGTCTGGCCCTGATTAAAGATGCACTTGGCAAAAATAAATCTGAACGCGGTGAAAAAGCGGCCAACATGATTGCCCTGAATGCCGGCGCCGGGATTTATGTGTCTGGTCTGACCAAAACCTATCAACAGGGTGTGGCACTGGCGCATGACATTATTTATGGCGGTCAGGCACTGGAAAAAATGGGCGTACTGGCCGAATTTACCAAAACCTTAAAACAGTACGAAGCTTAAGACGGCAGGATAAAATCATGGTGGATATCGCAAATACCATTTTAGGTAAAATTGTTGATCGCAAACAGGAAGAGTTTGCTGCACGTCTGAAACAGCGCAGTCTGAATGATCTGGAACAACTGGCCCAGGCCGCCACACCGGTGCGCGGTTTTGCCCAAAGCTTGAAAAGCAAACGTCCGGGCGTGATTGCAGAAATAAAAAAGGCCTCGCCATCTAAAGGGATTATTCGTGAAAACTTTAATCCGGCTGAAATTGCCCAGCAATATGAAGCTGCCGGTGCTGCCTGTCTGTCTGTACTGACCGATGTCGATTTTTTCCAGGGCGCTGATGAAAATATCGCGCTGGCCCGCAACCATTGCAGCCTGCCTGCACTGCGGAAAGACTTCCTGATTGATCCTTATGGTGTGGTTGAAGCTCGTGCGCTACATGCCGACTGTATCTTGCTGATTGTAGCCTGCCTGTCAGACCAGCAACTGGAAGAAATGTCGAAAACCGCATTTGAACACAATCTGGATGTACTGGTTGAGGTTCATGACGAAGAAGAGCTGGAACGCGCTTTGCGTTTAAGTGATCGCTGTCTGCTTGGCGTGAACAACCGTAATTTAAAAACCTTTGATGTGGATTTAAACACCTCATTGCGTCTGAAAAAATTACTCGATCCAGCACGTTTACTGGTAACCGAAAGCGGTATTGCCACCCCGGCAGATGTCAAGATGATGCAGGAGCATGACATTCATGCCTTCCTGGTCGGTGAAAGCTTTATGAAACAACCGTGTCCGGATCAGGCCTTTAGCGAGCTGTTTGGTACGCCGCAAAAGGTCTAAGTCTTGGTGCAGTTCAGGAGGCAGGTTTATCCTGAACTGTGCAATTGCACTGCCCTACTTTCATAGGGCGGTCATCTTCCTATATCGCCCCATCTTAACATCTCTCATTTCAAGCCAGATGCAGCGCCAAGCTGAATCCGTTTCAGTTCAAATCAGGCGTAATTCAGACTATACTGGATTGAAATTTTATCCTCCTATTTTCGATTATGAGCAAACACGATTCTTCGCTATCGAAAGAACAGTTTAAATTACTCAAAGACTTTAAAAAGCAGATCAGTAATCCGCATCCGCGCGTAGAGCCGGCAGCGCCGGCCATCAAAACTGCCGAACAGGAACAGGCCGAAGATTTTGAGCTGTTTCAAAAAGAAATGCGTGGGGTCCAGAAAATGGATCATGGCAATATCGCGCAGGTGAACCAACCGACCAAGAAAAAGCTGGATGCCCAGACCCTGGCTAAACGCGCAGCCGCCGAAGGCCCCATGCAAACTGATGAGACCATTTTGTCGGACACGCAAGCCATGCTCAATCCGGTGGGCAGTCAGGCCAGTTTAAGCTACCGCATTGCCACCTTGCAGCATAAGGTGTTTGAAGATTTAAAAGCTGGCAATTTGCGCTGGTTTGAAGCGGTCGACCTGCATGGCTGTACCGTGGAAGAAGCCCGGGTGGCCGTGCTGCAAATTATCCAGATGGCCAAAGATGAAAACCAGAACGTGATTAAAATTGTGCATGGGAAAGGCCCGGAAGCCATTTTAAAAACCTATGTCAATGGCTGGTTACGTCAGCATCGTGATGTTCTGGCCTTTGTCAGTGCACCGGAAAAACAGGGCGGCACCGGTGCGGTGCTGGTTCTGCTAAAACGTGCAGAAAAGAATCCAAAGTTTAAACAATAAGCGGATTTTTCCTCAAAAGCAGGCATTGTTGCGGTTTTCTGCTACAATGCCGTCCTTGTTCAATATCAGTGTAAGTGAACACGTCTTATGTCTATGCAGCAATCCTACGCAAACATTCTTACTGCCGTTGGTGAAGATTTAAATCGCCCTGGTCTCAAAGATACGCCTATGCGTGCTGCTAAAGCATTTTCGTATTTAACCTCGGGTTATAGCCAGACGTTGGCTGAAGTGACCAACAACGCCGTGTTCCCGTCTGATAACCGTGAAATGGTGCTGGTCAAAAATATCGAATTCTATTCGCTATGCGAGCATCACCTGCTGCCATTTTATGGCCGTGTGCATATTGCCTATTTACCGGAAGGCAATGTTTTGGGACTGTCTAAATTTGCCCGTATTACTGAAATGTTTGCGCGCCGTTTACAGATTCAGGAAAACCTGACCCAGCAGATTGCAGAAGCCGTGGCTGAAGTGACCAAAGCCCGCGGTGTTGCGGTAGTGATTGACTCTGCACACATGTGCATGATGATGCGTGGTGTTGGCAAGCAGGAATCGACCACACGTACCGTGTCATTTATTGGTGACTTTAAAACTGATAAAGATGCACGCCGTGAATTTTTAAGTGCCGTACCTGAAAGTTACTAAACCTAAATAATGCTGGAGCCTCGACATCTGTTGGGGCTTTTTTATGTCCTGTTTCTTATACTACCGCTGGTTTCCCTATTATTTTAAGGAATGCAAATGTCTTCAATTTATTTAGCCGGTCAGGGCCTGACCCAAAGTGAATGCAGTGTCGACTTCCCGCGTCCGGATCGTTTGGTCAAAGGCAATCCCAAACGTGATACCTATAGTGCCTATGAACATCCCAATATGAGCTGTGGCATCTGGCAGTGCGAAGTCGGCGCCTGGAATATTGTCTTTGCTGACAATAAACAGGAATTCTTTAATGTGATTGAAGGCGTGGTGCGTATTCATGACCAGCACGGACAATATATTGAAGTTACCGCCGGTCAGGCCGGAATTATTCCACCGGGTTTTGTCGGTACCTTTGAAGTGGTTGCAGCAGTGAAAAAATATTATGTGGTGGTTGAGGCCTAAAATACCGCTTGAGCTTTTTGATGTTTTGGCTGGTTTTATCTTGCTGCTTTGATATAAAAAACGCCCGACAGTTTTGGGCGTTTTTTCATGCCTGGATGAGACTTAAAAGGCTTATTTGGCCAGATAGACCTGATTACGTCCGGTATTTTTGGCGCTATATAAGGCTGCATCTGCGGCATCCAGAAAACGCTGATAATCCGGATGGCCATCATACTGCACTGCGCCAATACTCACGGTAAATTTAAAACTCTCACCTTCAGCAGAACGGATTGGGGTATCTTCAACCCGGCGACGGATGGTTTCGGCAATCATCTGGGCCCGGTTCCAGTCACTATCGACCAGCAGCAATAAAAACTCTTCCCCACCAACCCGGAAAGCATAATCACTGCCCTTGCTCGATTCCAGCAGCACTTCGGCCATAAACTGCAAGGCCAGATCACCGGCGGCATGGCCATAGCGGTCATTAATCTCTTTAAAGAAATCGGCATCAATCGCCAGTAGACTTAAAGGTGAGCGGTTTTTGCGCGAGAACTGGATTTCACGAATCAGGATGGTATTTAAATAACGCCGGTTTAACAGCTGGGTCAGCGAATCATTGCCCGTGCCGATATATTCCGCCACCTGAAACAGCTGATCGACCAGATGCTGGATTTCGCGGTTTTTACAGCGAATCTGCTGAATCAGTAACAGCTTCTGCTGCTGATTGGAAGTGTCCAGCAGCTGCTGGTTCAACTGATCCACCTGATAAATCCGCTGGATAATAAACTCGACCTGCTCGGCGCTGGCAAAAGCATAGGCTGCTTTATGAATGAACCACAGGCCAAATTCAGATTTGGAGAGTGGCGGATGAAACAGCTGTGACTGGTCAGAAAAGGCTTTAAACATCAGCTCATTTTCCCAGTCCAGCAGACAACCGCGCTGGCGGTCTTTTTGCACGGCCACATCCTGCATGGCAGAAAACAGGCGGTAGGTGTGTTTCATATCATTATGAATTTCCACCTTGGCCTCATAAGTGCGGCACATAATTTCCGCGGCCAGGCTCAGCACCTGGGTCATATAATCGGCAGCAGCCAGTACATCGGCCTGCGGGGTTTGCAGAAAAAAGGCAAAACTTTTGCGCTGGATTTCGCGGATACCGCGAATAATCAGCCAGGAGGGAACGCCAATACGCGCATGCACTTCCCCAACTTTCAGCTGCTTGGCGACAATGGCTTTAAAATCCTGCTTGAACGGAACTGCAAAACTGTCCAGCAGCCATTGCTGCAAGGCATTTTTCAGGCGGCTACGCACCAGTTCATCAGACAGGAAATAAGAGGCTTCCTGCTCCTTCATCATCTGTCGATAAAATTCGGCCACCAGCACCGTGACATGCTGTTGAATGAACTCGAAGCTATAGCTTAAATCGGTTTCAGAAAATTGCCCGCAAATCGCCTGCCACTGCGCTGCAAGTTCCTCTATACGCTCTTGGTTCATACAACCGCCTCACACAGATGAATTACAGCGCAGATTTTAACGCAGCTGTCACATAAGACAATTCTTTTGTGAATTAAATGAATATTCACTTAATAACAATCTGGATTTTCAAGCCTGACTTCACGACTTCAGCTTAAAAGAACCAGGCATAACCAAGACTGGTCTGATGCCAGTCCTGTTGATCCTGCTGCTGATATTCCCAGCCCAGACGAATCGCATGCTGCGGATTCAGCACATATTGCAGCTGGCTGTGCAGTCTCAAATTCCATTGCTGGGCATCTTCCCAGTATGGCAATTCCACTTGCAGCACACTATTCAGCTGCCGACTCCAGATATTCTGGCAGCCCAAGGTGGGTCCGACACCCACGCGCCAGCCACGACCCAGTGCTTTACCGGCCTGTAGATGGTTTTGTAGCTGGGCATAGCAAATATGCTCACGGTCGGCACTGGCCCAGCTATAGCCCATCTGGACCTGTAAATTGGCTACACCATGCTGTTCCTGAGTGCTGAACTGACCATGCTGATCGAGCGCTTCCTGGGTCCAGCCCAGATTAAAACCCCAGGACAATGGTGTTTTAAACGGCGTAATCGGGTTATAGGAGTTCACCGCCAGCACATCGAGCTGACTCAGTTTTAGGGTTTCATCCCGATATTGCAGCGCACCCTGTAAAAATAGCAATTGAGTCCCGGTGCGAAAACCACCTTGCGGATCGAGCAGATCATGATAGGCTTGCCGATGCCCCAGTTCGATAAAGGACTGTCCCTGTACTTCACCGGTACTTAGCGTCAGGTTACGCGCATGATGGCCCTGGCTTGGATCAACGTTTGGGACGTCCGGCGCGCGGCGCTGCTTGTCGACCTGAAGCTGGCTGCGCAGGCTGAGTAATTGGCGTAAACGTGGCTGGGCAAAACCGGTTTCGACCTTGCGGGCTAAAAACTGCAGGTACAGATCATCGTAGGCCATTTCCAGTATTTTGGCCTGCTCTAATGCGGTATAAGACTGTAATAACGTATTTAAATCGGCAGATTCGGCAAAAGCCAGCTGATGTGCAGCTTGCGCCAGGTCTGTACCATGCTGGCGGGCTTGAGCCAGTAACTGGGTTTCTAGCGCCGGGCGATACACGGTGTCTTTGACCAGATCTGAATCTGCCAGCGCCTTGATGGTTTCAACTGGAATCGACGCCACTTTAAACTGTTGCTGTAAATTCAGCTCTGGACGGACCAGATCAATCAGGCCCAATAAACGATAGGCACAGTTATCACTGACAAAATAATAGGGAAAGCTGACGTGCTTCATTTCCCAGATATGTTCCACCAGAAAACGGGTTTCATCCGGGCTTAAATCCAGCTCGTATTCCCATAAATCGCGGCTTTCCAGATCACCATATTCCTTAACCTTGCGGTAATACGGCATGAGGGAATATTCACCCGGATACTGTCCGGTCAGACCTTTCCAGGCATAGGACCAGCTTTGCTCACCCGGCACTGTGGCCGCATAATTTACCGCATAGGAAATCAGGTTCAGTTCCTGCTGATCTTTCGGGTCCAGTCGCAGCAAGGTATGCCCGAACATGGAGCTGGGATTGCCCATAAAATCGGTGGCATAAATTAAAGTGGTTTTGTATGGACGAATCTGGCCAATCCATTCATCCAGTTCCGGACAGGCCACGGCAGCCAGTTCCGTCTGTGGAATATTCAGTTGTTGCACCAGCCAGCGGCTACGTGCCGGAAAACGGCATTGTACCGATTGATTTGGCTCGGCCTGCTGAAACAGCGCTGCAATATGCGCCTGTAATTCCTGATTTAAATCGGGTGTTTTGGCCTCTGTTAAAAAATAGCCGGCATAGCTGACAGTACTCTGCCCGGAAGTATTGGCATACATTAAGCGTTGCCAGGTATTTTGCTGTGCCAGTTGCTGCTGTTCAGCACGCTGGATATACAACTGTGCCGGCGTTGAAGATTCAGGAGAAGACGTCGCGGCATACGCCACAGGAGATAACAAAGCAGCACATACAAAAGCAAGAGGTTTCATTCAGCAGATCAATTCTTATTCGGTTCTTATATAGAGAAAAACCCTGCCAGAAGACAGGGTTTTATGGGATGCTTAATTAGACGTAGGCTTTTAAGATGTCGTCTTGTGCCATCACTGACTGTAAAGAAGCCAGCACTTCAACAGAAGTCTGGTTGTCAGCTGAATAAATTTCAGAGAAGTTTTGTTTGGTCACTGCAAAGAAACGTGCTTTGTCTTCTGCTTTAATGCTCAGTAATTCAGCCAGTACGTTCAGGCTTTCACCCTCGCCTACAGCCATATCACGCGCCAGCGTTTCGGCATTTTCATTGGTAAATGTCACCACTTGCGCAGTTACAGTACCAGTACCGCTACAGCCTAAAGTACCGAAGGTAATACCGAACAACTGGTTTGCAAAAATACCATTGGTTGTAGCAGCTAAAATTTTAGGCACTTTACCAGACTGACCTGCCCAAACTTGAGAACCAATACCACAGCCGGCATCAGCGTCTGCAAATGCTGCTGTTGAACCTGCTGCCAATACTGCTGCCAAAGCTAATTTTTTTAACATAAAAGTCTCCAGAATTTATTATCTGAGTTTGTTATTGTTTCACAATGTGTAATTTTTATTACACTGTTTAAAGATAACGCATCCGCCAGCGAACACAAAACACTTTATACCAAAGTGGAAAAATTATTTTTCTATATCCTTTAAGTGCGTAGGTTTCAGTTGCCAGATGCCATTCGGCTGACGATCGCCCAGAATTTTCAAGACCAGCACCAGACTCAGCAATAACAGCAGATACCAGGACCCCAGCTTGCCCCAGCCAACCATATGCCAGCTGTCGACCTGACTTGGATACAGCCAGATCTGGTAAAAAGTACTGATATTTTCTGCAATCCAGATAATAAAGGCCAGTAACAGCAAGACCGGTAACATCGGCAGCTTCATCCGGTGATGCTGCAATTCAAACTGGATACGGGTTTTCCAGAATATCAGCACGCTCCAGGCAAACAGCACATAGCGGATATCCGGCACAAAAAACTTGCTCATAAAATTAATATAAGACAGCACCGCCAGACTCAGCATATTGGCAAAACCCGGCAAGCGAGTAAAAGATACCCGATACAAACGCAAGGACCGGGCAAAGAAACTGCCGACGGCCGAATACATAAACCCGGCAAACAGCGGCACGGTCATAATTTTAAATACGGCCGGCTGCGGATACTGCCAGGACGCAATCGCCGGATGGGTCAGAAAAATTTCCATAATCATCGCCAGCAGATGAAACAGCGCAATGACTTTGGCCTCGGCCCAGGATTCCAGCTTGAGATACAACAGTAAAATCTGGATAAGGACCGCATAAAACAGCAAATAGTCATAACGGAAAAAACCGTAATAGTCCTGGCTACCCAGACTGGCGGTAAAAGCAAAAGCAATCAGCAATAAAATTCCAAATAAGGCAGCCGAAGCTGCCTTATAAGCGAATTCAAAACCTGATTTTAAAATTGTGATCAAGGCTGAATCCTAATATTGTTGCATCTTCTTAAAGGTACTTGGCACTGTATTCATGCACCGTATCAATAAAGACTTTCGGATTGGCCGGATCAACCCATTGGGTAATGCCATGTCCAAGGTTGGCAATATAGCCAGTTTTTTCACCATGCGCATAGGCATCATCCAGCATGGCTTTGGTCGCCTTGGCAATTGAGTCCGGGCTTCCATATAACGTGGCTGGATCCAGGTTGCCCTGTAAGGCAGCACGGCCATTCACGGTTTGGCGCGCCACATTTAATGGCGTGGTCCAGTCCAGACCAAAGGCATCGGCACCGGTGGCCACCATTGGCTCCAGCCATTGACCGCCGCCTTTGGTAAATAGAATGACCGGAATTTTACGGCCATCTTTTTCGCGTTGCAGACCCGCTACAATCTTTTGCATATAGTTCAGCGAGAACTCGATATATTCACGATGCGCCAGTGCCCCACCCCAGCTGTCAAAAATCTGTACCGCTTGTGCGCCAGCATCAATTTGCGCATTCAAATAGTCAATCACGGCGACTGCCAGACGGTCGAGCAAGGCATGCAGCACTTCCGGCTGGGCATACATCATCTGCTTGGTAAAGCGGAAATCCTTGCTTGAACCACCTTCAACCATATAAGTCGCCAGCGTCCACGGACTGCCGGAAAAACCAATTAACGGCACCTGTCCGCCCAGAGCTGAACGAATGGTCGATACCGCATTCATGACATAGTCCAGATCTGACTTGGCATTAAAATTCGGCAGATTGGCGACATCCTGCTCGGTACGCACGGTTTTATGAAACTTCGGACCTTCACCAGCTTCAAAGTACAAACCTAAGCCCAAAGCATCCGGTACGGTTAAAATATCGGAGAATAGAATGGCTGCATCCAGCTCATAACGGCGCAAAGGCTGTAAGGTCACTTCACAGGCAAATTCGGTATTTTTGCACAAGGAAAGAAAATCTCCGGCCTTGGCACGGGTTTCACGATACTCAGGCAGATAACGTCCTGCTTGACGCATCATCCATACCGGCGTGGTATCTACGGGTTCACGCAACAAGGCACGTAGAAAACGATCATTTTTTAAGGCCGTCATTTACTTTCCTAACTTCGACTGAATCTTGCATCCATCATATCAAAAAGGCAGAAATTTTAATAACTTCTTTAGTCCTTTAAAAATGCCGGACTGTAAAAGATAAAAGTGATATTTACACAAAACAGATACTGCATCTCCTCATTTTTTCTGTAATACTTGTGTAGTTTTTAAAATGTAAATGAATAATTCTTAAGGTTGACTTACATGTTCGTTCGCACAGTACTCGCCATGAGTTTAAGTTGCATGTTTGCTGGTACAGCCCTGGCTGCAACCACTGCTGAACAGCCGTTGAATCCTCAATTGATTAGCGATACAGCGGTTGAAGATCCGATTGATCCGCTTGCAACAGACGCATCAGCGGCAGTCGTACCTTCAGAAGTTGAAACGCAAATTACGCAACAAGAAGAACAAGATTTAAACAAGGCTTCAGCGACCCTAGAAGACCTGCAAAATGCCGAAGATACCCAGGCTGATATCGGCAGTGCACCGACAACTGCTGCGCCTGCAACAACTTCAGCCAACACAGCGCCAGCCAAAGCCTCCTGGACTTTAGATGGCCTGAACAATGCCAGCTGGTATGAAAATATTGGCAAAGGCCAGTTCCCGGTCTATGCGCGCGCGCATGTGATGCTCAATAATGCTCATGCTTCTCCGGGTGCGATTGATGGAACCAGCGGTAAAAATACCCTGAAAGCGATTGCCTCTTTCCAGCAGATGAACGGGATTAAACCGACTGGTGTGCTGACGCAGGAAACCTGGGATGCTTTAATTGCCCGTCAGGGTTCAAAACCGGCTTTCGTGGAATACACCATTACTGAAGATGACCTGAAAGGTCCGTATGTGAAATCAATTCCGGGCGATTATGCACTGCAAGCCAAAATGAAAGGCCTGCACTATACCAGCGTCACTGAAATGCTGGGTGAAAAGTTTCATATGGATGAGAACTTCCTGAAAAAGCTCAATCCAAATGCCAACTTTAACAAAGCCGGTCAAAAACTGATTGTGGCCAATGTGCGTAATGACCTGCCGGAAGATATCCATCTGATTGTGGCGCATAAAGGTGCTAAACAGCTGTATCTATTTAACAGCCGCAACCAGATGATCGCATCATTCCCGGCCAGTATTGGTAATACCAACACCCCTTCACCAACCGGGACTTATAAAGTGACTGGTGTGGCACCAAACCCGTGGTACAGCTACTCGCCAAGTAACTTTATCCAGGGCAAAAACATGAAGCCACTGTCCTTACCACCAGGTCCAAACGGTCCAGTGGGGAATATCTGGATTGGTCTGAGCAAAAAATCCTTTGGTATTCACGGTACGCCAAACCCGTCGATGATTTCTAAATCCTATTCGCATGGCTGTATCCGTCTGACCAACTGGGATGCCAACGACCTGGGCAGTAAAGTCCGTTCAGGGGTTACGGTTAAATTCCTCGAATAATCTGCTTATACCCCATAAAAAGCCTGCCGATGCAGGCTTTTTTGATTACGGAGGTTTGAATCTATGACGTTGCGAATCTGGAACGATATGTTGCATTCCATGCCTAGAACAGGCACCAGGTAAAACACTAAGATAGCCTCAAGCTCAAAAAGAATTAGAGGATTATCTGATGAACGCCTACTTACATCGTAGTGAAGAACGTGGTCATGTTAAAGCCGGCTGGTTAGACACCAAACACAGCTTTTCATTTGGCAGCTGGTACAACCCGAAATACATGGGTGTGAGTGTGCTTCGTGTGATTAATGATGACCGGATTGCTGCCCACAATGGTTTTGGTACCCATCCGCATGACAACATGGAAATTTTAACCTGTGTACTGGATGGCACCATTTCACATAAAGACAGCATGGGCAATGAACGGCATATCAGTGCGGGTGAATGGCAGCTGATGAGCGCCGGAACCGGGGTTCAGCACAGTGAAATCAACCAGGGCGATGTACCAGTGCATATGCTGCAAATCTGGATTCATCCAAATGTGCGTGATGCAGAGCCAAATTATCAGCAAATTAAACTCGACCCACGTGAACAGCCGAACCAATGGCACCTGATTGTTGGCCCGAACGAACAGGCTCCAATGCATATTCGCCAGCAGGCTGAAGTGAAAACCGCGGTACTTGAAGCCGGCCAAAGCCTAAACGTACAGGCGACCCAGCAGCTCAACTATGTGCATGTGATTCGTGGTGAAGTGCAGATTGGTGAACATACGGTTAAAGCTGGTGATGCACTGTTATTCGCGGAACATGCGGATATTCAGGCAACCGAAGAAAGCCAGATGATCTGGTTTGACTTACCGGGCAAATAAACCCGTCCTTCTCTCCCAAGGGCCATGATGATTTTGGCCCAATAGCCGCTCCATTGAGCGGCTATTTTTATGTCTTAAAGCCGGCCTTGATTGACTTTTACCTGAGTGTGAACAGTCTGTTTAAGCTGCACCCTTTGCAGCAACTCAAATACCATTTATGAAAATAAACTGAATAAAATCGGCCGATTGCCTGTAACCCGATAAAACTCTCAAAACTGAAACTATTTACATTCTCATTGGTAAAAACACTCTACATGAGAAAAATTCTCAGTTATAATAACTGCATAAAAATCATCCTGTGAATTGACCATGAATGCTTACACTGCAGCTCAGGCCAATGTCTTGACCATTCGGCAACTGAGCAAACAATTCGGCTCTCGTTTTGCGGTGCATCAGGCCAGCTGGTCTGCACAGCGCGGACAGATTCTCTGCCTGCTGGGCCATTCTGGCTGTGGCAAAACCACCATGCTTCGTCTGATTGCCGGATTAGAAACCCCAAGCAGTGGCTCAATCCAGCTTGAACAGCAAATCCTGTGGAATGAACAGCAACAGATTCCAGCCGAAGCGCGCAATATTGGTCTGGTGTTTCAGGACTATGCCCTGTTTCCGCATTTAAGCGTACTGGACAATGTCATGTTTGGCCTGAAAAAACTGCCCAAAGCACAGCGTCAGGCGGTGGCCGAGCAGGCGCTACAGCATGTTTCGATGCAGCATCATCTGCACAGCTATCCTTATACCCTGTCTGGTGGCGAGCAGCAGCGCGTGGCCCTGGCCCGTGCCCTGGCACCTAAACCGCAGGTGCTTTTGATGGATGAACCTTTTTCCAATCTCGATCATCGCCTGCGCGACCAGATCCGGCAAAATACCATCGAGATTCTGAAGCAGACTGGCACCACTACAGTCATTGTCACCCATGATCCGGAAGAGGCGCTGCAAATTGCCGATCAGATTATCCTGATGCATCAGGGCGAAATTATTCAGATCGGTACGCCGAAAGCCCTATACCGACAGCCAGCCACCTTATTTGCCGCCCGTTATTTTTCTGCCCTGAATGAAATTCCGGCGCAGCGTGTCGCGCAGCAGTTACAGACCTGTTTTGGCACACATCCCATCAGTGAAGCGCTGGTGCAGCACCAAGAGCCAATCCGCTGCTGTTTCCGTCCACATCAGGTGCAGGTGTTTAGCCAGCCGACAGCCGGCGCAATCCCGGCGACGGTGCTGTCCTCCAGCTTTATGGGCCATGCCGAACAGTTACGCCTGCAACTGGACCCCGAAAACATTATTCTGGCGCAGGTCAGCCCGGCACAGACCGCTTATCAGGGACAGGTTTATGTGCGCCTCGATCTGCAGCAGTGTTTTTTCTTCGCTCAAGATTCACAGCCGAAAGCCCATACAACCACCACGGCTGAAGTGGCCAACGCTTTTTAAATTGACAATAAGGAATGAAAAACGATGAAAGTAACAATCAAAATTCCACTGCTGGCCAGCGGCCTGCTGGCGCTGAGCGGTCTGGCGCAAGCCGCGCAGGTAAACCTGTATACCACGCGTGAACCGGTGCTGATTCAGCCCTTATTGAAAGAATTTACCGAAAGCAGCGGCATTAAGGTCAATACCGTATTTATTAAAGATGGTCTGCTGGAGCGAGTGAAAGCTGAAGGACGCCGTTCACCGGCCGATGTGATGCTGACCGTCGATTTTGGCAATCTGGTGGATCTGGTCGAAGCGGACCTCACCCAGCGCGTGAATTCCAAAGTATTAAATAATGCCATTCCGGCCAATTTACGTGCAGCCAATGGCCACTGGTATGCCCTGTCAATGCGTGCCCGTGCAGTCTATGCCTCCAAAGAACGTACGCCGCTGAACGCCATTCATTATGAAGATCTGGCCAATCCGCAATGGAAAGGTAAAATCTGTATCCGTTCGGGTAGCCATCCCTACAATACCGCGTTAATTGCCGCCTATATTGCCCATCATGGTGAAAAAGCGGCAGAAACCTGGTTACGCGGCGTTAAAGCCAATCTGGCGCGTCCAGCCAGTGGCGGTGACCGCGATGTGGCGCGCGATATTCTGGGTAAAATCTGTGATATTGGTGTGGCCAATACCTATTATGTGGGCACCATGCGCAATGGCAATGCTGAACAGCAGCGCTGGGGCAATGCCATTAATGTGGTGTTACCGCGCTTTAAAAATGGCGGCACCCATGTCAATGTTTCAGGTGCAGTTGTAGCCAAACATGCGCCAAATCGCAAAGAAGCGGTACAGTTACTGGAGTTCCTGGCCTCAGATCAGGCTCAGGCCATGTATGCACAAAGTGGTTATGAATATCCGGTCAAACCAGGCGTGAAGATTGATCCGATTATCGCCAGTTTCGGCAAGTTAGATATTGATTCACTGCGTTTAAGTGAGATTGCTCGCCATCGTAAGGCAGCCAATCTGCTGGTTGATAAAGTCCAGTTTAATCACTAAACCTGAATCATCAGATAGCGCGGGCAGACTGCTGCTCGTGCTATCAGTCTTGTGTCCATGTCCAGCCTGTTGATCCCCCGATGACCCAGAAAAAATCTCCTGTAACTGCACTTTTTTCACTCAGTGGCCTGTTTACCCTGCTGGCCTGTCTGCCTGTGCTGGCTTTGCTCTGGACGGCCTTACAGGGCAATAGCGAGATTTGGGACCATCTGCTGCAATATGTGATTCCTCCCACCCTGATTGAAACCGGCCTGTTGCTGTTTGGTGTCGGGATTCTGACGATTCTGATTGGTACCGGCAGTGCCTGGCTGGTCACGGCCTATCAATTCCGTGGCCGTGGTTTTCTGGACTGGGCACTGTTACTGCCCTTGGCCGTACCGACCTATATTATTGCCTATAGCTATATTGATATTTTGCATCCGATTGGTCCTGTGCAGACCCTGCTGCGGGACTGGCTTCAGCTAGAAATGCAGCAGCTCTGGTTTCCGAATATCCGCTCGCTCTGGGGCGCGATTTTTCTGCTTAGTTTTGTGCTGTATCCCTATGTCTATTTAAGCACCCGTGCCATGTTCCTGATGCAGTCAGCCAGCCTGATTGAAGTAGCGCGCAGTCTGGGATTAAAACCGGAACAGGTATTTTTCCGGGTTGCGATTCCGCTGGCTCGCCCGGCCATTGCGGTTGGTGCCAGTCTGGCCCTGATGGAAACCATCAATGATATTGGTGCCACCGAATTTCTGGGCATTAAAACCCTGACCCTGTCAATTTATTCGACCTGGACCAACCAGTCCGATCTGGCCAGTGCCGCCCAGATTGCAATTTTTATGTTGCTGATCATTAGCCTGCTGGTACTGGTAGAACGGCTGGGGCGACGCAAACAGCGCTATATGAACTCGGCCCAGCGTAGCCGGCTGATGCCCGCCCAGCCAGTGACCGGCGCCAAAGCCTGGCTGCTATTCGGCCTAGGGCTGATTCCGGTGATTATTGGTTTTCTAATTCCGATCAGTCATTTACTGGTCGAATCTTATCAGCGTTTACAATATGCCGGTTTCTCTGAATATCTGCTGCAAGCCTCAATCAATACGCTTACCTTAGCCAGTATTGCCACTTTTGTGACCATGCTGATTGGCTTTATGATTGTGAGTACCGCACGGTTTAGCCGAAGCAGCTGGCTAAGCCGGGTTGCCAGTTTGGGCTATGCCATTCCGGGCACCGTACTGGCCATTGGCCTGATGCTGTCTTTGGGCGCGATTGATCACGCCGTAGCGGATTTTCTGGAATTCCAGCTTGGTCTGGATACCGGCCTGCTGTTTTTAGGCACCAGTTTCACCTTAATTTACGCCTATGCGGTACGCTTTCTAGCCATTTCAATTGGCGGGATTGAATCGGGGTATAACCGGATTCATGGCGTTTTTGATGATGCCGCACGTAATCTGGGCCAGAGCAAAGGCGGGATTCTGACCCGTATCCATTTGCCTTTATTACGTCCTGCACTGATTTCAGCAGCCTTACTGATTTTTGTGGATTGTATGAAAGAGCTGCCGGCCACATTGTTGCTACGTCCGCTGAATATGGAAACCCTGGCCACGCAGTTATATGCCGAAGCCTCACGTGGTACCTATGAAGAAGGCGCAATTGCAGCCTTATTGATTGTTCTGGTCGGACTGATTCCAGTGATTTTACTGGCACGGTTGGGGAAAACTGTACGTTAATCTGAACTAGATGAACTGGCTAAACTCTGCTTCAACATTGAGTGCAAGTTTAGCCTTCTCTCTTTTTATAGTGAAAATCGTTTAAAGAGAATAGCCTTATAAAATAGAGATACACTTTTGATTTTTAATAAGCTTGGGATAAAGAATTTTATTCAGAAATAGTTTAGGCAGATAGTGCTTAGAATATTATCCTTAAATCCAATTATTTTTTTTATTATTCAATAATAACTAAGAATCAAGAATTAAAAACCAATTATTCATCCGTTTAAAAAAATAAAACGGACAATAAAATATTTGGATTGTTAAGAGAAAATGCACGTATCTCAATTACAGAAATTGCGCAGAAAACCCGAAATTCCCGGGCCACGGTTCAAAAGCGAATCGAGTACATGGAAGCGACTAGCATCATTACCGGCTATACGGTACGCATTAAACCGAACCTGAATCCGCAGCTTATTCAGGCCTGGATGAGTATTATGGTGGAAGGCAACAAGGCACAGGCCGTCATCAAGGAGCTACGTCTCGATCCGGCTATTCAGACCTTACATACGACGAATGGCAAATGGGATTTACTGGTAGAAATCCAGTCCGACAATTTGGTGAATTTTGATTTAATTTTAAGTCGGATCAGAAGTATTTCAGGGATTTATAACAGTGAAACTAATATATTACTGTCAACCTATAAAATTTAAATAATTGATTTTAATCTTCATCTGTCGCATATACATTGCGACAGGTGAAAGATTATCGATGATTATTTTATAGAAAAGCAATCTATATAAATATTCGTTTTTCATATTTTATGGATTTTTATTTTTAGATATTCGAAGCAAAATAATATATCTTAAAGGTATTTATAAAATATGTTTAGCTCTCCTCTTTAAAATAAATCAGCTCCATATAAAGAATATAAAAATAAAACGGAGCGCAATAAAAAAAGCCCTGACAATGTCAGGGCTTTTTGAATTTGGCGGAAGCGGTGAGATTCGAACTCACGGAGGACTCACACCCTCGTCGGTTTTCAAGACCGGTGCATTAAACCACTCTGCCACGCTTCCAATGGCGGCTATCATATAAAGAAAATTTTAACTTGGCAAATATTTTTCCAGGTTTTCGCAACCGACTGTACAAAATAAAATCAAAATCGTTTAATTTGCTGAATTTTCAAACTTTTCATAGCGAATGTCGACAATATACCAGTGTTTTGCACCTGATGGCGTCTGCACTACTGCTTCATCATCCACACTTTTGCCCAGCAAGGCGCGCGCCATTGGCGAGTCAATTGAAATATGTTGTGGATGATGATCATAAATTTCATCAACCCCGACAATTCTTAGGGTTTTCTGCTCGCCATCATCATTTTCAATATCGACCCAAGCGCCAAAATAGACCTTGCCCTCCTGTTCAGGTGAAAAATCAATAATTCGCAGCTCTTCCAGCCGCTTGCCGAGGTAACGTACCCGACGGTCAATCTTGCGCAGCAGCTGCTTGTTATATTGGTAATCGGCGTTCTCCGAACGATCGCCGAGACTGGCCGCCCAGTTCACTTTTTTGGTAATTTCAGGGCGTTCTTCATGCCACAAATGCTGAAGTTCCGCGACCAGTTTGTCATGTCCACCACGGGTAATTAAGCTCGATTTCATGGCCTTTAACAGCAGAAAAATGAGCCTGTAGCTTACCAAAAACTGCTGCCTTCTCCCCAATTACTCCACTTTTAAAGTTTATAAAATATTTTTCCCAAATAGAATCATTTACTTATGAAACAGTTTTTTATTTTTTTATGGACAAAATTTGACAACTCAAATTTTGGTCTTTATTATGCGCACATCTTTTAATTGTGATCATTTTTTAACCTGTGTGGCGTAGCCACATTTTTTATCTTTCATCCCATGTCATTTTGAATGACGTCATGAGTGCCCACCCTCTTATTGAATTTATCAAACTTGAAAAAGTCTGAGGCCTTTTGCCTCCTGCTTTGTAGGGCATAAATTACTTGTAGCGGAGACAACATGCACAGTAGTTCAACTTCTGGGTCGAGGCTTGGCCTTCACTCTTTTTTCAACTCTCTCCCTTTAAAAGTCTTAGTATTAAGCAGTGCGTTAATTCCGTTTCATAGTATTAATGCAAGTAAAGCAGCGTATCAGTTTGATCGCGTGGTCAATCACAACAAATTGACCGTGGTTTCTGTTTCGAATCCGACCACCGTGTTTCAGAACAGTCAGCATCTGCATGGCTTTGGTTATGACCTGGTGCGTAACTATGCGCATAGCCTGAATGTCAAACTCGAGTTTAAAACCGTACCCGACAATGCGACAGCGTTGCAATGGGTGGCGTCAGGTAAAGCCAACTTTGCCATGACCACTGCCAGTATTCAGAGCATTGAAAACAAGCATCTGACCGGTTTTTCGGCCACCTGTGGCGATTTAAACACCTTGCAGAAAAATGGCCTAAACAGCAATTTAAACTGGGTATTTAAACATGCCGATGATCCGCTGAGCCAGACCGCCAGTGCCTTTGTCTGCCGTGGCAAACAAAGCGGTGCCATCAACCAGCTGGCCTCGTTCTATAACCAGAATGTGGTTAAGCAGGAATCCTGGAATACTATCCAGCGTGACTTAAGCAATCGCATGCCTTTATATAAGGCCAGCTTCCAGCGCACTGCGCAGCAGTATGATCTGGACTGGCATTTACTGGCGGCCATTGGTTATCAGGAATCGTACTTAAAGCCGAACTCTGTTTCACCAACCGGTGTTCGTGGTTTGATGATGCTGACCAACAGCACAGCCAAAGCCATGGGCGTCAGTAACCGTACCGATCCAACCCAGAGCATTCAGGGCGGTGCCAAGTATTACAACCTGATGCTGAACCGTTATAAGCATATTCCGTTTCCAGACCGTAACTGGTATGCACTGGTGGCCTATAACATGGGTCCGGGTGCCGTGAGCCAGATTCAGAAGCGTATTCAGGCCACCGGTAAAAACCCGAACAACTGGGTCAACCTGTATGCTTACTTAGACGGCAATAAAGCCAAGAACGGACGTTATCGTCAGGCCTTACAATACGTGACCCGTATCCGTGCCTATCTGGAACACATCAAGACCACGCCGCAGCTGGTGAATATTTAAATGCTTCACCGTTGATCTTCAAGGCAAAAAAAAGCTTACCTTCGGGTAAGCTTTTTTGTGTCGGGTCACAATCAGGTGGTTTGCGCCAAAACGTTTTTGAACAGGTCTTTTTGCTCTTGGCTTGGTTTTGCAGTTTGCAATGCCATTAATTGAGACATATCGCCTTGTACTTTGATTTTACCGGTCATGAAGGCTTGCATGGCTGCAGCCATATCAAACTCCAGGAACACTTTACGTAAGGTCTCAGCATCCATATTCAGGGTTGTTTTTGCATTTGCAGACAATCCTTTCTGGATTTTGCCACCGTCTAAAGCTAATTCTGTATTGCCTGAAGCATCCGTAACAACCAAATTAATTGCAAGATTCGCAAGTGCAGGTGGTAAATTTAAGTCACCAGCTTGAGCCGTCAGGTTCTCTACGGTTGCAAACCAATCATCAGATAAAAAAGCAGGCATGATTATTCCTCAATTTATTTGTTCATTTGTGTCGCCTGTCCAGACAACATTTTTGTGAAGCAATGATGCTTGTGACCTGTTATAGCATGTAATCATAAAAGATGGCTAAGATTTTTTGTACGATGCGTTCAAATTTTATATTTTTAATACAATATTGAAATAATTCAAATATATAAAAAAAGCACTGAACTGAAGTTCAATGCTTTTTTTGACTATTTAGTCAGCTGCATAGCCTAAATTGACCATGTTGATGCGGTTGGACTGACCATCTTCATTCTCGTGCGAATAACTGCCTTTAAAGTCAAACTCGCGCTCGCTATCGAGTGCTTCAAAGTCAAACAGCTCGCGGTCTGCCAGTTGCGATGGTGATACATTTTGCAATGCACCAAAAATACTGTGCAGACGTTTTGGATGGGCATTGTCCCATTCACGCAGCATGTCATTGATAATCGCACGTTGCAGATTTTCCTGCGAACCACACAGGTTACATGGAATAATCGGGAACTGGCGCATTTGCGCGTATTTGATGATGTCTTTTTCTTCCACATAAGCCAGTGGACGAATCAGCATATTCTTCTTGTCGGAAGATAACAGCTTCGGTGGCATCGCCTTTAAGCTGCCGCCATGGAACAGGTTCAGGAAGAAAGTCGCCAGAATATCATCACGATGATGCCCCAGTGCCACCTTGGTTGCCCCAATTTCCTGGGCAAAGCCGTACAGTGAACCACGACGCAGACGCGAACACACTGCACAGTAGGTTTTGCCTTCCGGGGTCAGACGCTTGGTAATACTGTAGGTATCTTTTTCCAGAATATAATACGGGATATTATTTTCTTCCAGATAACGCGGCAGCACATCTTCAGGGAAGCCCGGCTGTTTCTGGTCCAGATTCACCGCCACCACATCAAAATGAATCGGGGCAATACGTTTAAACTGCAACAGAATATCCAGTAAGGTATAACTGTCTTTACCACCCGAAATACACACCATGACCTTGTCACCGTCTTCGATCATCTTGTAATCACGAATGGCATGACCCACCTGGCGACGCAGCTTTTTCAGCAAACGGTAATACGCAGAGCTGGTTGGCAGTTCTGGTTTAAAATTAAATCCTTGATCGGACTCAACTGGCGAGAACATAGACGAGATTTACCCATAAAAAAAATACCGCGCAATTTTAGCCGATTCAGTCCCGGCACGCATCAAAAGAATGTAATTTCCTGCTTGTCATTTTTTGTCATCTCGCTGTCTTTATTTTTATGCTAATTTGAACGTTTGCGTTCATCTTTTAAGCAAGATGCTTATCTTTTGGACTTTTCCACAGTTTTCCACAAAAGCTGTGGATAACTTTGTGGATTTAAAACAACTTGACAAGGTCACTTGCCTGCAATTGAAGGCTTCTATTTAAATTGATCATTTTTTAATCAATTTTATTTATAATTAAAATCAATGGTTTAAGTGTGTCAAGCAGACCAGAATAAAAAAAAATAAATATTTTTTTTGATTGTTCTGTCAGCAAACAGGGCTTGATTTTTACAAAGTAAACAGGGAAATAAATGTAAAGACTCTTTTCATCAATGTTTTTTTTGTTAAACTCAAACCACCTGTTTGGGGACAGTATGAACTTCGTTACCATAATGAATACGATAATGTATAAAAGATTACATTTTAAACAACTGGCTTTTTGGGGATGTGTGACGCTGCTTGCGGTTGCATCGCACAGTCATGCCGGACAGATTTATGTCTATAAAGACAATAATGGCTCTACCCTGCTGACCAATCGTAAAAGTTCAGACCAGTCCCTGAAAAAAGTCAAAGTGACGTATTATCCCGACAGCAATATTCATCGTTATAGCAACTGGGGCAGCTCTGAAGCATCGGTCTTACCAAGCTATAGCCGCAATAAAAATACCTTTGACCATATTATCCAGCAGGCCGCGCAGCGCCACGGTATTTCGTCTGGGCTGATTAAAGCCGTCATGCACACCGAGTCCGGCTTTAATGTCAATGCTCGCTCTCCGGTCGGGGCCCAAGGCTTAATGCAGCTGATGCCGGCCACTGCCAAACGTTTTCAGGTTTCTAATGCCTACGATCCTTATGAAAATATTATGGCCGGGGCCAAATATCTGGCCTGGTTACTAAAACGTTTTAACGGTAATACATCCTTAGCATTGGCCGGTTATAATGCCGGTGAAGGCAATGTCGCCAAATACGGTGGCATTCCGCCCTTCCGTGAAACTCAGGACTATGTGCGCCGCGTGACCAGCCGTTATCACAATCTGTATGCCGGTGGTGTCAGCAGTAGCGATCAGGGACCGTTACTGGCCCAATCCAATACGCTTTCTTCTGGTTCGCATTTAACTGCAGCCCAGCCTGCACGCCCATCGCGTGAAATTATTGTTGCCGCAGATGGCAGCTTTACCGATGCACCGGTCCGCTCCTATGCCACGGCACATGCCTCTGCTGCAGCCCGAATCACCATTTCGGACTAAGATGATTTTTTGTTGATTTTCACGATTTTTTCTTGAATTTTTAATACATTCACCGCATATTTACTTGCATGATTTATGAATCAGATTACATTTTCATTTTAAGAGGATTTACTCAATGATGCGGATTGGTTTGTTCTTGCTAACCAACCTCGCGGTACTGGTTGTAGCTGGCATTATTTTGTCACTCTTCGGTGTCGGTAGTTACCATGGCGCGGGTGGCTTAAATCTAGGCAACCTGTTGGTCATCTGTTTTGTCTTCGGTATGGTCGGTTCTTTAATTTCCCTGTTCATGTCTAAATGGATGGCGAAAAAAACCACCGGTACAGAGCTGATTGACCCGAATGCCCCACGTAACCAGGCTGAAGCGTGGTTATTAAATGAAGTTGCACAATTGTCGCAACGTGCTGGCATTAAAATGCCAGAAGTGGGTATCTTCCCTTCTTATCAGTCGAATGCCTTTGCAACCGGCTGGAACAAGAATGATGCTTTGGTGGCGGTTTCAACCGGTCTGCTGGAGCGTATGAACAAAGATGAATTACGTGCCGTACTGGCGCACGAAATTGGTCACGTGGCCAATGGTGACATGGTTACGCTGGCGTTAATCCAGGGTGTGGTCAACGCCTTCGTGATGTTCTTTGCCCGTGTTGCCGGTGATTTCATTGATCGTAACGTATTTGGCCGTGAAGATGGCGAAGCGCCAGGCATTGCCTACTTCGTGATTACCATTGTGCTGGATATCGTGTTTGGTATTCTGGCTTCGGCCATTGTGATGTGGTTCTCGCGTCAACGTGAATACCGCGCCGATGAAGCGGGTGCCCGTCTGGCTGGCAAACAGGCCATGATTTCTGCCCTGTTACGCTTACAGGCCGAATCTGAAATGCCAGATGCAATGCCAAAAGAAATGAAAGCCTTCGCGATTTCTGCCGGTCAGGAACAAGGGTTTAGTCTGGCAGCGTTATTCCAGACCCACCCGACCATTGAACAGCGTGTGGCGGCATTACAGCAGTTAAACCTGCCTTAATAATAATGCCCAACCGTTAAATAGACAAAAGCCTCCATATGGAGGCTTTTGTTTTTATGTGTGATAGATACTGGTTGGAATGATGACAGCTTACTTAAAGATTTAAACCCTGCATCCACTGCCAGACCCATTGCAGCCCGGCCAAGGTCGCCACCACCAGAATGATCAGGAACAACAGGCCTAATAAATCAGGAAGATGAATCCACAGCCAGGCCACCACAGGATTACGCCAGAATGCCGAATATTGCTGCTTCTGCTCCAGTTTTTCATGCAAGAAAGGATGCACCACATGATGGTCACTCTGGATATCATATTCCTGCCGGATATGATCATGCACAATATCCAGCGCCTTACGGCTAGGGCGAATAAAAATATCAAAAATCGTCCCGGCAATCGGAATAAAGCCCACCACCGCATCCATAACCGCCAGCTTCATGACCGGATTCAGTTTGGCTTGTGGCACGCCGACCTGTTTGGCTTTATAAATTGCATAACAGGTCAGCACAAAACCGGCCAGATCGCCGGCCACCGGAATGGTACTTAAAGCCGCATCAGCGCCCACGCCCTGTTTGGTAAACGGAATCCGCACCACCGAATCCATCATATTGGCAAACTTGGCCAGATCACGCTCCAGGCGAATCACCTCTTGCCGGGAAAGTTTGGGTTTGGTGCTGTGCAGTTCTGTCATGAATCAACCTGATTTTTATCTATTTATGTCATGTTTTTACTATACTCGAGCGCGCTGCTCAAACGTTTTACTGCTTTGTAAATACAGGCTAAAACAACAGCTGTGAGGCAATAAACAGATAAACCACCACCCCGCTGGCATCGCAAATTGAGGTCACCAGAGGTGCCGACGCACTGGCCGGGTCCAGTTTCAGCTTATTGAGAATAAACGGCAGGCTCATGCCAACCAGACAGCCCATCAGCACAATGCCCAGCATACTTAAGGCCAACACCACCGCCACCATCAAATCGCCACGCACATAACCCAGTACCGACACGGCCAGTGCCATGGTGCCACCTAAACAAAGCGCCACCAGACTTTCCCGCCCGAGCAGATAGAACCAGTCACGAAAATGCACATCGCCGGTGGCTAAAGCACGGACCATTAAGGTCGCCGATTGCGCCCCGGCATTCCCGCCACTACCGACCAGCAAGGGCAAGAAGAACACCAGCACAA
This sequence comes from Acinetobacter sp. AND/436, assembly GCF_049546925.1. Taxonomy (NCBI): domain Bacteria; kingdom Pseudomonadati; phylum Pseudomonadota; class Gammaproteobacteria; order Moraxellales; family Moraxellaceae; genus Acinetobacter; species Acinetobacter sp. AND/436. The sequence goes on along the minus strand of NZ_JBMXBO010000002.1, from coordinate 75,253 downwards.
TATGCGCGGCAATAATCTCTTCAAAATGGGCAATCCCAAAACCGGACAGCAAACTGCCAAACACCAGAAATACCAGCCAGAACACGCGCTGGCGATATAAAGATAAAATTGGTGCATTTTTCAGGCTCAGGTTGGGCAAGGATTCAATCGCACCGGATTTTAAAATATCTTCAGTAGTTTCGGCCTCGACAATGTCCATGGCATCATCATAGGTGACAATCCCGACCAGACGCTGCGCCTGATCAACAATCGGCAAGGCCAGAAAATCATAATGCGCCAGCTTCCAGGCAATCTGTTCCTGATCTTCATCGACCTGGCCCATCACCAGATCCGTGGTCATGAGATGCTGCAGCTGTACCTCTGGCGCGGCCTGAATAATCTGCCGTAAGGACACCACACCGAGCAGATGCTGTAGCGCATCTACAATATAAATCAGGTACAGGGTTTCCCGGTCTGCCGCCACCTGACGCAACTGTTCAATCGCCTGCTGGATCGTCAGCTCTGGGGATAAAGTCACAAAATCCGAACTCATGATCGCCCCGGCAGATTCTTCCGGGTAAGCCGCCAGCTGCTGAATTTGCTGACGTTTTTCCGGGGCCAGCTCGGCCAGAATCCACGGCTGTAGCGTCGGACTCAAACCTTTAAACAGGTCGGTCCGGTCATCTGAATGCATGGCACTCATCAGCTGCAACAAATCGGCTGGGTCCAGCTGTTCGGCAATTTGCGCCTGCACAGTTTTTGGCAAAAACTCAAAGATCAGCGCGGCCTGCTCCAGGGTGGGAATCAATCGAACCTGCGCTTGCAGCGACAGCTGTTCAATCCAGACCGCCAAATCGGCCGGATTCATATGCGCAATCAGGGTCTGTACCCGCTCTGGATGCTGCTGCAAAATGGCCTGTTCCAGTGCCTGAAGTTCAAAAGGATTCAGCATAAACTCTCATCATTATTCTTGGTTATTTTTTAAAATGTAAAGTGATTTGCACTGCATCTGCGTGCTGCCGCAGTGTCCCTGAAGCAGCAGCATTTTTCTCTGTATAAACCCGGCGGATCAGGCCTGTTTCAGTTTAAAGATCGAACGCACCAGTACATACATAAAGGGAATAAAGATCAGCACCAGAACCGTACCGAAAATCACCCCACCCAGCACACTCACGCCAATTTCCTGACGGCTGACCGCACCGGCACCAAAGGCAAATACCAGTGGAATGACCCCGGCACCAAAGGCCAGCGAGGTCATCAGAATAGGACGTAAACGCAGACTGGCCCCTTCCAGTGTGGCTTCTACGGCACTGCGCCCCTGCTGCTGTGCCATTGAAGCAAACTCGACAATCAGAATCGCATTTTTACAGGACAGGCCGATGGTGGTCAGCAGCGCAATCTGGAAATAAATATCATTCGGGAAACCGGCCAGGTAGCTGAACAGGATATTACCACCAATGCCCAGTGGAATCGCGCTCATCACCGCAGTTGGAATGGTCCAGCTTTCATACAGCGCTGCCAGACACAGGAAGATAAAACCAATTGATACCAGATACAGCAATAAAGCCTGATTGCTGGACTGCTTTTCTTCAAAGGACAAGCCGCTCCAGGCCAGATCGACACCGTCCTGCTGGTCAACCAGCTGCTGAATATCCTGCATGGCCTGACCAGAGCTGGCACCGGCTGCGGTATCGGCTTCCATTTCCAGTGCGGTATAGCCCATAAACCGGTTCACCACTTCTGGTCCGCCGCCCCAGCTCAGGGTAGAGAAATTACCAAACGGCACCATCTGCCCGTTGGCATTACGGACCGACCAGGCCTGCAAATCTTCCGGGGTGGCACGGAACTCGGCATCACCCTGCATAATCACCCGTTTAATCCGGCCACGATCAATAAAGTCATTGATATAACTGCCGCCCCATGCCGCCGACAAGGTGCTGTTAATCGCGCCTTGGCTCAGGCCATTGGCCATGGCCTGTTTCTGATGAATATTGACATTCAGCTCGGCTTTTTCCGGATTGGATTTTTTATCCAGATTGGCAAAGCTGGAATAACGGTCGGCCTGACTGCGCAGGCTCTGGAATTGCTGCTCCAGATAATCACGGCCCTGCCCATTTAAATCTCGCAGCCAAAACTGCAGGCCATCGGTCTGGCCTAAACCGCGCACCGAGGCCGGCATCCCAATCATAATCTGCGCATCTGGATGACGCTGGAAATGCTGCATGGCCCGCTCACGAATTGCCTGCGCAGCATTGTCACTGCCCGGACGATCATCCCAGTGTTTCAGCGCAATAAAGCCCTGCCCCAAGTTCTGGCCAGTGCCGGAGAAGTTACGGCCATAGCGAATCATCACCAGATCAACATTGGCCTGTTCCTGTTCAATAAAATAGGCACGAATCGTTTCACCAACTTCACGGCTTTTTGACAGTGGTGCGCCTTCTTGCAACTTAAATTGCACCGTGAGCATGCCCTGATCTTCACTTGGAATAAAGCTGGTCGGCAAGGCTCGATAGAACAAGGCAAATACCCCGATTAAAGCCACAAAAATCACCAGACAGATGGTGCGATGTTGCAGGGTCCAGCTTGAAGAACGCAGATAATGCTGTTTCAGATTTTCCAGTTTCTGATTAAACCAGGCGGCCCATCGGGCGGTTTTCTGCTTTGGCTTTAAAATTAAGGCACATAAGGCCGGGGTTAAAATCAGTGCCACCAGCAAAGATAAGGACATCGCGGCCACCAGGGTGATGGAAAACTGACGGTAGATGACCCCGGTCGAGCCACCAAAAAATGCCATCGGAATAAACACCGCGGTCAGCACCAAGGTAATCCCGACCAGTGCCCCGCTAATTTCCTGCATCGACTGGATTGCCGCCTGTTTGGCTGAAAGCTGCTGCTCATGCATCAAACGCTCAACATTTTCTACGACCACAATCGCATCATCGACCAGCAGGCCAATCGCCAGTACCAGCGCAAACAGGGTTAAGGTATTGATGGTCATGCCCAGCACATACAGCACTGTCAGGGTACCTAAAATCACCACCGGTACGGTGATGGTCGGAATTAAGGTAGCGCGCCAGTTCTGTAAAAACAGGAACATCACGATCACCACCAGAATAATCGCTTCAATGAGGGTTTTTACCACCTCTTTCATCGACTCCTTCACAAACGGCGTATTATCGCGTGGATAGACAATCTTGTAGCCTTCGGGCAACTGTTTGGAGAGATGATCAATTTCCTGCTGGATTAAAGCCGATGTCGCCAGTGCATTGGCGCCAGAGGCCAGGGAAATGCCCAGCGCAGCTGAAGGATAGCCATTAATCGTATTAAAGGACTGATAATTTTCTGCCCCCAGCTCGACCCGTGCCACATCTTTTAAATAAACAAAACTGCCGTCCTGGGCCGACTTTAAAATTACATTTTCAAATTCTTCGACAGTTTTTAAACGTGAACCGGAGGTGACTTTGGCATTTAAATACTGATCGGTTGCGGTGGGTAAATCGCCAATACTGCCGGTTGCCACCTGGGTATTCTGGGCTTCAACAGCGGCCCGAATATCGCTTGGCATTAAGGCATACTGTTTCAGTTTTAAAGGATTCAACCAGATTCGCATGGCATATTGCGAACCGAAGACATCCACCTCACCCACGCCTTCAATACGCGCCAGATCCTGTTCCAGATGGGTCATCATATAATCGGACAGTTCAATATTGGAACTGTGACCAGCGCTGTCATACAACCCGATGACCATATGGGTATCACCCAGAGATTTGAACACATTCACGCCTTGGCGCTGTACATCTTCAGGCAAACGGTTAATGGCGCTGTTAATCGCATTTTGCACCTGCACCTGTGCGGTATCTGGGTCTGTGCCATTTTCAAAACTGATACTGATACGGCTGCGCCCCGAAGAATCACTGCTCGAGCTAAAATACAGCAGATGATCTAGCCCTCGAATCTGCTGCTCCAGCACCTGGGTCACGCTCTCCTCCACTGTTTCTGCCGAAGCTCCAGTATAAGTGGCACTCACGGTAATGCGGGGTGGTGCAATATCTGGATAACGCTCGACCGGCAAACCTAAAATGGAAAAAATACCAAACGCCATGACAATAATGGCCAGGACTCCAGCAAAAATAGGACGTTCAATAAAAAATTTTGACAGCATAAAACAGGATCACTTTTCGGTGGCAGCGTTGTTATTTAAGTCTTGCTAGAGCATCAAATTTATCAGCAAAATCAGAAAGCTTAAAAGGGTTTCTCAAATTACCACAGCTAAATAGATCTTCTATGACGACCTATCAAAAAATGCAGTTTTGTCACAAAAATATGCTTGTTTCTCCATCATTCCTCACATATTTGGCTTATACCCTCCCAATTTTGGGATAGCACCTAAACTCATCTAATTTCTATACTGCAGACATGACAATTTGAATAACAAGGAATTCGTGATGAAAAAAACTTTATTATGCTTAACTTTAGCAGGCTTACTCAGTGCATGTGGCGGTTCAGACAATGATTCTGGTAGTTCTGCTCCCCCACCTTCAAGCTCCCTAAAAACTGGGATACTGACCGATGGACCTGTGAGTGGCGCAACGTATACAATTAATGGCGTTTCTAAACGTACAAATGCTCAAGGGGAGTTTGAATATCAAGAAGGTGATGAAATCACTTTCCATATCGGAAATATTGAAATTGGCACAGTAACTGGTGCTGATCGTATTACCCCTGTGGAGTTAGCCGATGATGTACCAACACGAACAAATTTACTTATTTTTTTTACAATCTTTAGATTCTGAGGGTGATCATGACGATGGTATTCAAATCCCTGACTCAGTGAGTCAACTCCCTGCAAACTCAATTGACTTCTCTAAACCAACAACAGAATTTATTACAAGCTTTCAACCTGTTCTACAAACAATAGAAGTTTTTAAAGATAAAGTCGTAGTTAGCGCAACAGAAGCACAAGCTAACTTTAACAAAACACTACTCAAAGATATCGTTGGGGTTTGGTACGCAAAAAATGCTGAATCAGAAATCGTACTTCAAGTAACCTCAGACGGGAAATACCTGATTGGTGAACCTATTGTTAGCTCACCATCTGATAGTGCGAATGGCATGGAGTACGGTGAGTTATCGGTGAATGCTGTTGCTGGAGAGTTATGGGCGCAATCTTCAATTGATACAAATGAAGATTGGGGCTTAAATGATTTTGGAAAAAAACGTGATATGAAAATATCATTTGATGGTACACAGTTAAAAATTTCTGAAGCTCAAAACCTTAATGAAAGTGCAACATTTACTAAAGTCCCTCAAAACAATTCGAGCATTGCAGGTGCTTGGAACTCAAGTTCAGGCAAGCAACTATTTGTTTTCAATCCGGATAATAATACCTATATCATGGTTGATGCTGTTGGGGACGATCAAGTGGAAGTTGGAGAAACGCCTTGTGGTGGACCAGGTATCGAATATGGTAAATATCGTGTTCAAGATGGAAAGTTATTCGTAGATAATATCCTGATCGATACAAATGGCTGTGCAGGCTTATCTAACAATAGTGCAAACTCAAGCTCTGGTCTACCAGTCACGGTTAATACGACATCACTTACACTCCACGAACCAAATGAAGGTACATTTATACTCACAAGACCCAATATAGAAGGTGCTACCACAAGTAGCGCAAGCCAATTCTATAAAGATATTGCCGGCTCATGGGAACTTGATCGTGGCGAGACCAATGCGATTGTATTGCATATTCTTCCGGACGGTCGTTATGCCATTGGCGAAGCATATCCTTCTGATGAAACCGGATTTACCGGTATTGAATTCGGCAGCCTGAACTGGGACTCTGTCACCACTGGCCTGAACCCAAGTATTATGACAGACACCAACGGCGATTATGGACTCTCTCATCCGGATGAGAATGGTCAATATCGTTTAAACTATAATGGTAAAGATCTGGTCGTAACCGAAACTCGAAGTGATGGCGTAGCGAACTTTACCCGAATTGAACAATCTACAGGTTTGGTTGGTACCTGGGCATTAAATGAAACCCACCTATTTGCTTTCTTTGAGTCAGGCCACTACTTCCTTTTAGATCTACAAGGCGATAATGATTGTGCTACCCCTGGTATTGAATATGGCAAATATTCAACAACAGCGAATACGCTTGCAGTAACTGCAAACTTATTTGATACCAATGGATGCGGCGGGCTACACGACTCTACTAATGGTAATATGATCAATGCGACCTACAGCATTTCGGGAACAAGCTTAACCCTTCATCCTCAAGGTGAAGACCCTGTGACTTTCCAACGCAGCAAATAAGCTGTCGAATCAACCTGTCTAAGTTTAACTTAGACAGGTTTAATCAATATGCTCAAAGTGAACAGTGCAACCCATCAACAAATGCATCAATTCAATCTGCGATGTACACCCGGTTTTTTCATAAATATTCTTAAAATAGGTACGCACCGAGCTTAACGTCAGCTTGCAATGCTCTGCAATCTCTTCAAATTTATAACCATTAATCAGCACCTCACATAACTCAATTTCCCGGTTTGACAAGTGATATTGCTGTTTTAAAAAATCTGCAGCTAAATAATATTTTAGCTCGGTTTCAGTCACAAAAACAGCGACATAGGCCTGTTCTGGTAGTCCTTCAGTATTCTTTAGCTGGCTTAAATTAAAAGGAATCACCGTTAGCATTAAGGTACTCTGATCAGCTGCTGTCAGCTCAATCACCCCGCCTGGTTCTTTATTCCATTGACTTAAGTCCGAACCAGCCCCCTCAATGAGCTGATCGAGTTTGGCCTGAAAACCGCGTCCTACCTTTAAACGATTATAACGGTCCAGCTCAATCAGACTGGAGCGATTGAGTGTTTCCTGAGCTTTACTGTTGGCATAAATTAAACAGGACTGCTGATCGAGTAGCAGCACGCCTGTTTTTAAGTGATCTAGAATATGACCTAAAGCCAGTTTCTGCTGCTTGGCCTGACAAAGCTGCCGATGAATTTGTAGTGCCCGGCGTAAATGCTTACCGATCCGCTTAAGAAATTCATGCTCTTCCGGACTATAAGGCTGAGCATCGGGCACCCGGTGAATACCCAAGACCGCCCAACGATGTTGCCCCTGATCGAGTAAAACAGCTGCGATATGACAAATCCCGGTTGGTTCCAGACAGCGCTCATAAAAGATATATTCATCTGTGCCCGGCATCTGGCCATACGACTGCAAGTTTTGCTCAATGGTATCCCCCACCCCGGTTTGCTGCCATAACGGCGCATGCAGTTTCATATCAATGACTTTAATCCGTTCATCCTGATAGGCATCAATACAGGCTTGCGGAATATTATAAGTATGCACAAAGTCATAACTTGGACTTAACTGGTCCAAAGCGGTAAAAATCGCGGTTTTACTGTTGGTGTAGTGCACAATGGCTTCAATTACTTGCGGCCATAAACGCGTATCCATCGCGGCATCATAAATTAACCCAATGATCTGGTGTTCTTGTTCTTTCATCTCTCCCCCAGCTTAATCATTAAGCCCTACCAATTTAATACAAAAGCTCATCATACATTTAATTATTTTTGAACCATTTATCTATTTCTTACTTTTTTATGCATTAAGTTTAGTTTTACTGCATTGTGTTTTTTATTGACCTGCATATAAAAAAATCCCCGCAATTGCGGGGATTTTTATGATCGAATGACCAGCAGATGTATTACATCATGCCGCCCATACCACCCATGCCGCCCATGTCAGGCATTGCTGGTTTTTCTTCCGGGATTTCAGTGATCATGCACTCAGTTGTGAGCATTAAGCCCGCAACAGATGCAGCATGCTCAAGTGCAGAACGGGTTACTTTCGCTGGGTCAAGAATACCCATTTCAAGCATGTCGCCGTATTCACCAGTTGCAGCGTTATAACCGAAGTTACCTTCACCATTTTTCACAGCGTTGATCACAACAGATGGTTCATCACCTGCGTTTGCCACGATTTGACGAAGCGGCGCTTCGATTGCACGGCGCAGGATGTTGATCCCTACGTTTTGGTCATCGTTGGCACCTGTTACACCGTCAAGTGCTTTGGCAGCACGTACCAGTGCAACACCACCACCAGCAACCACACCTTCTTCAACTGCAGCGCGAGTTGCATGAAGCGCGTCGTCTACGCGGTCTTTTTTCTCTTTCATTTCAACTTCAGTTGCAGCACCGATCTTGATCACTGCTACACCGCCTGCCAATTTAGCAACGCGTTCTTGAAGTTTTTCTTTATCGTATTCAGAAGTCGATTCTTCGATTTGCGCACGGATTTGTTGAACACGCTCAGCGATTTGGCCTGCGTTACCCGCACCATCCACAATCACGGTGTTTTCTTTAGATACAGTTACTTTGTGTGCAGTACCTAAGTGTTCAAGCGTTGTTTGGTCTAACTGCATACCGATTTCTTCAGAAATCACAGTACCGCCAGTTAAAATCGCGATGTCTTGCAGCATTGCTTTACGACGGTCACCGAAACCAGGTGCTTTCACCGCACATACTTTGATGATGCCGCGCATATTGTTCACAACAAGCGTCGCAAGCGCTTCACCTTCAACATCTTCAGCGATAATTAATAGTGGCTTACCTGTTTTTGCAACCGCTTCAAGAACCGTAATCAGTTCACGGATGTTGCTGACTTTCTTGTCTACCAGCAGGATGAACGGGTTTTCAAGTTCAGCAGTCAATGTATCTTGTTTGTTGGCGAAGTATGGAGAGATATAACCACGGTCAAACTGCATACCCTCTACAACGTCAAGCGCATCTTCAAAGCCTGAACCTTCTTCAACAGTAATGACGCCTTCTTTGCCCACTTTTTCCATTGCTTGTGCAATTAAAGCACCTACAGTGGTGTCAGAGTTTGCAGAGATCGAACCGACTTGTTCAATTGCTTTCGAATCAGATGCAGGTTGTGCAGTTGATTTGATTTCAGCCACTAAAGTTTTCACCGCGATGTCGATACCGCGTTTCAAGTCCATTGGGTTCATACCCGCAGTCACTGACTTGATGCCTTCGTTCAGGATGGCTTGCGCCAATACAGTTGCAGTTGTGGTACCGTCACCTGCAATGTCATTGGTTTTAGAAGACACTTCACGAACCAGTTGCGCACCCATGTTCTCGAACTTGTCTTTTAACGTGATTTCTTTCGCAACAGAAACACCATCTTTAGTGATGTGCGGTGCGCCGAAAGAACGGTCGATCACCACGTTACGGCCTTTAGGACCTAAAGTTACTTTCACTGCATCTGCAAGAATGTTGACACCCGCAATCATTTTGCTACGAGCTGAATCACCAAATTTTACGTCTTTAGCTGACATGATTTACTCCAATTTTAAATCTTAACTAAATCTGATAACCATTGAGTTAGTGAGAAATTAGCCTTCTAAAACAGCTAAAATGTCAGACTCTTTCATAATAAGCAGTTCTTCACCGTCTACTTTTACAGTGGTGCCGGCATAGGTACCAAACAATACTTTATCGCCAACTTTCACATCTAATGCACGTACGCCATTGTCTGTGATTTGACCATTACCAACTGCAATGATTTCACCCTGAGCAGGTTTTTCAGCAGCAGAACCTGGCAATAAAATGCCGCCAGCAGTTTTTGTTTCTTCTTCGACACGACGAATTACTACACGGTCATGTAATGGACGAATGTTGCTCATAAATAACTCCATCAGACTAAGTCTTCGTTAGATAACTGATGACGACTTATTTATTCCTTTGGTCATCATCAAAATGAATTTTAGATGTCACTTTTGTGGGGATGGAAAAAAACGCTTCAAGGGGAAAAATGAAAAAAAATCTGTTTTTTGTCTTTTTTTTCGCCAGCCATCAGACCACTGTCGCTTTATTCCCCATATTTCTAATACGGTTCAAATTTTTGTGTGCGTTCATTAAAAAAATAGGCCTGAATTTCACCGCTGTCATGAATCACATTAAAGCTGTTATTAAAACGACGATGCAGACGATAAGACAGCGCCGTGCCGGCATGAATATCCAGCACCGGATGACTGGCCTGCAAATGATAAATCTGGTTTAAATCATAGACTGCAGACTGATGCAGATGACCATGCAACAGCCCGAACAGGCCATGCTGACTCCAGCTTTCCAGCGCCATTTTGCCAAGCATTGGACAGTCTTTTACCCCATGCGGATCATCCGGCGGGGTATAAAACGGTTGATGCGCAGCAATCAACTTGATTTTATGCACCGGCGCCGCGGCCAGAATCTGATCGACCAGCTGGATTTGCGCCAGCGAAATATGCCCGCGGGTATGGTAACGCCGCCGGATACTGTTTAAACCAATCAGAAAAAAATGCTCGGTTTCCAGCACAGTTTCCATCTTGCCAAAAAACAGCTGATAACGCGCAAATGGATTGACAAAACGGGTCCATAAATCGAATAGCGGAATATCATGATTGCCCGGCACCACCAGATACGGCCGCTCCAGGCTGTCGAGAAACTGCTTACAGTCATAAAACTGTTTAAAACGCGCACGCTGGGTTAAATCACCACTGACCACTATCGCTTCAGCCTGATGCTCCAGGCAAAATTGCCGGATGGCTGCCATGCAGACCGGCTTTTCGGTGCCAAAATGCAAGTCAGACAGATGCAGAATCATAAGGCACCATCATATTTAAGGCATTTTTTTCCACTGTGACTATTAGCGGTGGTCGCATCCGGACAATTTCACCATCAATGGCCACCTGCATGGTTTTTAGTTGTGCATGAATCACCACCTGATCTGCAGCAAAAGTATATACATCGGGCGCTTGTTCAATTTCCCCTTTCACCAGCTGCCATAAAATTTTAAACAAGGTCAACTTATCGCTTTTCGCCACCACAATGCCGGCCACCTTGCCCTGTGCCACCGCTGCAGCAATACGTAAATTCATCTCCGACAATTGCAGCTGGTTATTGCCAAAAAATACCAACGGAGTTTTCACTGGAAACAGCTTGCCATCCACTTCAACTTTTAATTTCAGTTCCTTGCGATGACGAATCAGCACATCCAGACCGGAGGTATAGGCATGTAAAGGAAAACGGCCCAGATAGCGGTTATACAGCTCCCGTTTCTGGATAAATAAAGGATACAGCCCTAGGCTGGCATTGTTTAAATAGATACGTTCATTGATCCGCGCGATATGCGCCTTGCGTGGCCGGCCGGTTGCAATCACATGCGCTGCCTGAATAATATCCACCGGAATATCAAATACCCGGGCCACATAGTTAAAGGTACCTAAAGGTAAAATGCCCATGGGAATATCGGTATGAAGCAGTTTGGCGGCCACGGCATTCAAGGTGCCATCTCCTCCTGCAGCTACCACCACGCCATAATTGTCCGGGTCCTGATGACGTAAAAATACCTGCGCCATTAATTCATCAAAACTAGAATACTGTTCGATATCAAAGGACTGGATTTCAAAACCGTATTGGGAAAAAATCTGAATCAGCTCTTCATACACCTCGGTTTTATGGGTCGCATGAAAACCTGATTTTTTGTTATACACAATAGACAATGGCTTGAATTGTTCAGACATTTTGTCCACATCTTTAAAGCATTTGTTCTAATTTCAGCCAATTAAGTGGAAATTTAAAGCACCTTTATGTAAAAATCGAATTACCACCATTTATTTAATCAATAATGATTCTCAGAAAAAATTTAGATATAAATTATTGTTTTAAAAAGAAATAAATAAATTAAATAATATACATAAATATAAAAAATAAATAAGATACCCCCTTATTTAAACATTATCTTTTTGTTTTTTATAAACTTATTATTTATATTGCATTAACTACCAAAATAATTCCTTTAGTCCTTTAGTCTTATTTTTTTCGTCATTTTGTGCTTTAATACAGCCACTTTTTTTTCATATTTCATCTGAGCGGTTCATTTCATCTCTCAGATTGTACTTTGTACAACAGTTTGTACACATTTTAGATAGGCCTCACCATGACCCAAGTGAACGCACCAGAATTCGTTCGTCACCCTAAGCTTATTGCTTGGGTGGAAGAGATTGCTAAATTAACAAAACCAGCAAAAATTGAATGGTGTGACGGTAGCGCAGAAGAATATCAACGTTATATCGACTTGATGATCGCTAACGGCACAATGCAAGCGCTTAACCAAGAAACTCACCCTGGTTCTTATCTTGCAAACTCTGATCCTTCTGACGTAGCTCGTGTTGAAGACCGTACTTACATCTGCTCTGAAAACCAGGAAGATGCCGGTGCGACCAACAACTGGGAAGCGCCTGCAGTAATGCGCGAAAAATTGAACGGTTTATTTGACGGTTCAATGGCAGGTCGTACGCTGTATGTGGTTCCATTCTCAATGGGTCCACTCGGTTCACACATTGCACACATCGGGATCGAGTTAACTGACTCTCCTTATGTTGCAGTCAGCATGTCTAAAATGGCTCGTATGGGTAAAGCTGTTTATGACGTATTAGGTACAGATGGCGAATTCGTTCCATGTGTACACACTGTAGGCGCTCCGCTTGCCGAAGGTGAAAAAGATGTTGCATGGCCTTGCAACAAAGAAAAATACATCGTGCACTATCCAGAAACACGTGAAATCTGGTCTTACGGTTCAGGTTACGGCGGTAACGCATTGTTAGGTAAAAAATGCCTGGCATTACGTATTGCATCGTTCATGGGTCGTCAACAAGGCTGGTTAGCTGAACACATGCTAATTCTTGGCGTAACCAATCCTCAAGGCGAAAAACACTACATCGCAGCGGCATTCCCATCTGCATGTGGTAAAACCAACTTCGCGATGCTGATTCCACCAGCAGGTTATGAAGGCTGGAAGATTGAAACTGTAGGTGACGATATTGCCTGGATCAAACCAGGTGAAGATGGTCGTCTATACGCAATCAACCCTGAAGCTGGTTTCTTCGGTGTAGCACCTGGTACAAACACCAAAACTAACCCGAACTGTATGGCGACGCTGCACAAAGACGTGATCTATACCAACGTTGCTGTAACAGACAACGGCGAAGTATGGTGGGAAGGTCTTTCTAAAGAAGCACCTGCCAACCTGACCAACTGGAAAGGTCAACCACACACTGGTGAAGAAAAAGCAGCGCATCCAAACGCGCGTTTCACCGTATCTGCAGGTCAATGTCCTTCAATTGATGCTGACTGGGAAAATCCAGCAGGTGTTCCAATCTCTGCATTCATCTTTGGTGGTCGCCGTGCAGACACAGTGCCTCTAATTTCAGAAGCATTTGACTGGGTTGATGGCGTGTATAAAGCGGCAACCATGGGTTCTGAAACCACTGCAGCTGCAGTTGGTCAACAAGGTATCGTTCGTCGTGACCCATTCGCAATGCTGCCATTCGCAGGTTACAACATGGCGGACTACTTCTCTCACTGGTTAGAAATGGGTGAGAAAGTGGGCGCGAAAGCTGAAGCTGCGGGTAACAAACTGCCTGGTATCTACAACGTGAACTGGTTCCGTCGTGATGCTGAAGGCAACTTCGTATGGCCTGGTTTCGGTCAAAACATGCGTGTACTTGAGTGGATCATTGACCGTTGTGAAGGTCGTGCAGACGCTGTAGACACTCCAATTGGCCGCGTTCCAACTTACGAACAGCTGAACTGGACTGGTTTAGATTTCTCTAAAGAGCAGTTTGAAACTGTGACTGCACAAGACAAAGATCAATGGATCAAAGAACTGGAAAGCCACACTGAGTTATTCAATAAACTGGGTGATCGTTTACCAGAAGCATTGAAAAAACGTCAAGCTGAGCTTTTAGAAGCGGTTAAATCTGCTTAATTGCTGATTAACATGAAAGAGGTCGCGAAAGCGGCCTTTTTTATTGCCTGCCTATACACGCTACATTTTACCGGCAATAAATTTCAACACATCATTGAGGAAAGCAGTCGTCCCCAGGTCAGGCTTTTATGGCATACTTGAAAGTATAAATTAGAGATCATGAGCCATAATAGCGATGAACAATACTTATAAACTTTTAGGACTTGCCTGTACGGTTACCCTGCTCACTGCCTGCCAGAGTGGGCCACGCGAATTTAATGGCAATGTCGGTTATCAGATCGAAAGCCGCACTGACAGCACAGCCACCTTGGCTTACACCCTTGCAACACGCAACAATCAGCAATTAGATGAACAGCGCCTACAACGTGCCTGCCAGAAAGTGCTGGCCAGCAATAAAGTCTTTAAATTAAATATTCTCAGCGTCAATGAAATTGCCAACCCGGCGGCCGGTAATAATCTTACTGCTCCAGGACGTCAAATTGGCGATACCCGTGCCACCTTCAGCCTGTCGAATACCCCTGGCCTGCACAGCAGTGAAAATCCGGCCACACGTGATGCCCTCACTGCCCGCCCAAGCACTTTAACTGTGGTGCGCTATACCTGCTCTTAAGCTTCTGCAAGCCAATAAAAAAGACGCTGTTTACAGCGTCTTATAAAAACTGACATTACGAAATTCGGGCGACTCATCTAAATCGGGCCAAGTGGTGGCACTACGCTCATCCAGCTTTTCATATTTGGGATGGCTAAAGTTTTTCACCCGGCTGTCCGCCACCCACACTTCTGGGGCAAATTTTAAAAACTCATCCAGGAAAAAACGGTTGCATTGATCGTACAGCACATCCGCTGCGAGTAGTACATCAACCTGCTCGGCTTTGTAGAGATCATCCAGATATTCCAGCTCGACGCCATTAAGTTCGGCATTGGCCCGACAGGCATCCAGACTGACCTGATCAATATCACAGCAGATCACCCGCTTGGCACCTGCCATTTTGGCAGCAATCGCCACCACACCTGAACCTGCGCCAAAATCCAGCACCACTTTATTTTTCACATGATGTGGTTCAGCCAGCAACCACTGCGCCATGGCCAATCCTGAGGCCCAGCAGAAAATCCAGTACGGCGTATCATTCCAGATCCGGCGGATCACTTCATCATCGAGTTTATCGGTGGGAAAAACCGGCGGAATCAACCAAAGTGAAATCGGTGTTTCAGGCAATTGCTGTGCCTGCAGTTCACAATGTGGAATCACATCATGCAAAGCACTTAATAGATGTTCAGGGGCTTTAGGAAATTGAAAGGTGCAGCTCATTGGGTTTTTATTCTTTATGTATTTCAGCAAAAATCTGATGTTAGAGGTTTTACCCTCATCCCAACCTTCTCCCTGAGCCGTATACGGCGCAAGAGAAGGAGTATCCATTATTTTTACAATGAATTTTCCCTCTCCTGAGCAAGATTTAAAGCACTGCTTTTAAATCGAAGCGCAAGAGAGGGTCAGGGAGAGGTCAATTTATTAACCCAAAGCCTTCTCAGCCGCTTCTACGGTTTGACGAATCAAGGTTGTAATCGTCATCGGACCAACACCACCTGGCACTGGTGTGTAAGCAGAAGCGATGTCTTCGATACCAACGAGTTGGATATCACCAACACCGCCGCCTTCACGTGGGTGGAAGCCCGCATCAACGACCACTGCACCTGGCTTAATCCAGTCTTTCTGAATCAGTTCAGCTTTACCAACTGCGCCCACAATAATGTCTGCCTGCTTCACGAATTCAGCCAGGTTTTGTGTGCGTGAGTGACAGGTGGTTACAGTTGCATTGGCTTCTAGCAGCATCGCCGACATTGGTTTACCCAGAATAGCCGAACGACCAACCACCACTGCATGTTTACCCGCGATTTCGATGTTGTTTTCTTTCAGAATAGTCATGATGCCCGCTGGTGTTGCCGAACCATAGGCCGCTTCACCCATCGCCATACGACCATAACCCAAACAAGTCACACCATCGACATCTTTTTCAAGTGAAATGGCATCGAAGCAGGCACGCTCATCAATTTGTGCCGGTACCGGATGCTGTAACAGGATACCGTGTACATCAGGATTGGCATTGAGTTTTTCAATTTCAGCCAGTAACTGCTCAGTGGTGGTTTCCTGTGGAAGCTCGATTTTTAAAGAGTCCATACCGACACGGCGGCAGGCATTCCCTTTCATACGTACATAAGTTGCAGATGCACCGTCGTCACCTACCAAAATAGTCGCCAGAATTGGGGTACGACCTGTTTTCGCCTTTAATGCTTCTACGCGTGTTAACAAGTCAGCTTCAATTTGCTTTGCTAATGCACGACCATCCAAAACTAATGCCACGGCACATCTCCAAATGTTGATAGGAATCAATTTTGCAAATAATACATGATAATTTAGGCAATTTTCTTTCATATGCCGAATTTATGTGCATATGCGCGATTTATAGTATTGTTTTTTTTCCAGAGCTTGCTAATATGTGCATCACCAAGACGTGGCGGGGTGGCAGAGTGGTCATGCAGCGGACTGCAACTCCGTGGACGCCGGTTCGATTCCGACCTCCGCCTCCAATCTTGGTAAAAATGCCCGAGTGGTGAAATCGGTAGACACAGGGGATTTAAAATCCCCCGCCCTCAAAGCGTGCCAGTTCGAGTCTGGCCTCGGGCACCATTTTAACAGATCTTAAAATGGTGCAGTAAAGAATCCAGCGTCAAGCTGGTTTTTTTATGCCTGCAATTTAGCTTCTGCGTTGACCCTGTCCATGACCCCACAACAGCCCCTGCTTTTTCTACAACAGCTACAACAACACCATCCGGCTGCATTTAAACGCAATTTTCTGCTGTATGGCGCAATAAAAATCAAAGGCATGCTGGATGAGTGGAAAGAAATCCTCCCCTGGGTGCTGGCCCTGCTGATTTTTATTCCGCTGTCGATGGTCTTTGCAGATGCGATTCAGCAGCACTTGCCACAGTTTGATGCCGCACAAAGCAAAAGTATGGCAATTTTAGCGCTCATGTTGCTGTTGATGCTCACGACACCCTATGTGATTTACCAACTCAAACACAGTGCAGCGGCCTTATATCGCATGCTCCGCCATACCCCAATCAAACTGGCGATCGTGATTTTAGTGCAGGCACTGAATGTCTATTACTGGCAAAGCGTGCTATTGCAAGGGATACTGTTCTTTTTTGCCCTGAGTTTTGGCTTTGTACGTTTTTATAAAGAAAACCTGTTTCGTCATGAGGCTACACCAGAACAGCAATACTGTTTGCAGCAGATTCGCCGTGCAGCGTACTGGTCATATCGTCAGCTTCGTAATACCCACCTAAAAATGTACTTTTATCCCAAAAGTTCGGCACGCTATGCAGACCTGGCGGTACAGCGGATGAAATATGCCAATCTGCATCAGCAGATCATGCAGGTTGAACACAAGTTTGCGCAGCAGATTAAATTTATTGATCTGGACAGTTATCTCAACGAAATCAGCCAATAAAAAAACCGGGACAATCCCGGTTTTTTATAGAAACAGGGTTTAAGCACTGGCCGGCAGGTCTTTAATTTCCACCAGAGCCGGCGTGTATTGCAGACGGTGATAACGCGCATCATCCAGTTGATAATCTGCTGCTTTGACCGTGTTCACGAATTTCCACTCGGCCAGCATCTCATCTGCCGTAAAGCTGACGGTCAGATAACCTCGCTGATTCAGGTTGCAATAACTCAGCTCATCAATCAGGGTATTAAAGGCAAATTCAAATTCGTATAGCTTGGCCGCCGGAATCTGCAGATATTCTTCCATCCCCGGAGAGGACACCGAACTGGTGGCCAGCTCCACCCCGACAAAGTTCTGCTGGGCATCATACAGCTGTGCAGACCAGGCATTATGAGTATCGCCCGCCAGCACCACCACTTTTTTACCCAGTTGACCCAATACGCTATACAGTGCTTCACGCTCGTAAGCATAGCCATCCCAAGCATCCAGATTATACGGCACCACGGTCAAAATACGGGCCTTTTCCTGTGCGGTTAAAGTGGGATCGCCCTGTAAATAACGGCTTTTCAATGTGACCAGTTCTACCAGCATCCGCTCGACATTGGCCAAGGTCTCTACGGTTGCCTGACCACTGGTGATTTGCCCGAGCACCTGCAAGATTTCCGCCGGAATCAGCATTTTCGCCATCAGCACCTGTTGCCCCAGCACATTCCAGGTGGCTTGAGATTGAGTCAGCTGCTGGGCCAGCCAGGCAAACTGAGTACGTCCAAGCAAGGTACGGTTAGTGTCAGTTAAATCTGCGCTAAATCGGGCGGCATCCAGACCGGTCGCGGTTAAATAATGGGCATAATCCAGCTGCTTGTGACGTGCTAGTACCCGCGTATCCAGCATATTCAACTGCACCAGCTGACCGAAATTGAACTGGCGGTAAATATTCAGATGGTCATTTTCAGAGACCGGACGAATTGGCATCCACTCAAAATAGGCCTGCAATGCAGCCAACTTGCGTGCAAAGAAATCACCTTCGTTGTCCTGATGATTCTCCACCCCTTCCATCCAAGTGTCATTGGTTAGCTCGTGGTCATCCCAGATTACAATAAACGGATGACGTTGGTGCACTGCCTGCAAATCGGCATCTCCACGATACAGAGCATAACGCTTGCGATAATCATCTAAACGGATAATTTCCTGATTGTTATCTGCGGCCAAGGTACGTCCCAGTTTTTCGGCATCTTCAGTGGCATAACCATCGGCGCCATATTCATAAATATAATCACCCAGGTGGATGACCACATCCAGATTTTCCTTGGCCATTTCCTTATAGACATGGAAATAACCGGCCGGATAGTTAGAGCAAGAACAGACTGCAAACTTTACGGCAGCGGTATCAAGCGGCAAGGTTTTGGTCTGGCCCACCAGTGAGCTTTGTGCGCCATAGCGGAAACGGTAGAAATAGGTCTGATTGGCTTCTAAACCGTCTGCATCAACTTTGACGGTAAAGTCCTGCGCCTGTGTGGTCAGCACTTTGCCCGTATTTACAATGTGCTGAAACGCCTGATCGGTCGCGATTTCCCATTGTACTTCCAGACGCATGGCCGTATCTTCGGGGCTAAGACGGGTCCATAGAATCACCCGGTCTGCCAATGGGTCACCACTGGCCACACCATGTAAAAATTGTATTTGTGGCGCATCAGGAGATGAATGCTCTGGATCATCATCGCCACAGGCAGTTAAGCTGAGTGGCAAAGACAGTGCCCCAAAACCTGCAATGGTTTTTTGAATCAGTTCGCGACGGTTCATGTGCGTTGTCATACGGTTTTCCTGTTATTTTTATTTGCACTACCTTAGAAAACCGAGGTTTAGCTTTGATCTCATTTTGATGAAAAAATGATGACAGTCGACATCCAGCCTGCTTCGAGTTTAGGCTAATACAATGATTTGCTTGAAAAGAAAGCAATTGTAAGCAAATTTACTTGCCAAGTTTTCCATCCTCCTCTATTATTGCGCACATGCCCGAGTGGTGAAATCGGTAGACACAGGGGATTTAAAATCCCCCGCCCTCAAAGCGTGCCAGTTCGAGTCTGGCCTCGGGCACCATTTTAATAGATCTTAAAATGGTGCAATAAATTACCCAGCGTCAAGCTGGTTTTTTTATGCCCGAAATTTAATAAAACAGATTGAATAGAAAGAGAAGAAATATAAAAAGAAGAATGAAATATCAGGTCACCCTACTCACCTTGCCAAGCTGTTTTTCAAGCATTTATGCCGCCGATGAATCAAGCATTTAATATGATCAAGAAACGCCCGTACAGCAGAGTAACACACTGAGTAGGTCTTGCAGGTAGATGAGAGGACTAAAGCATATCCGAAACAGAGCTGCTATTTACTGTACACCCTGTAAGATTGAGCGATAGAATCATCTCAAACCCAGATCACCCCATTATAAAAAAAGAGAGCGGCTTACCACTCTCGATTCGATACCAGTTCTTCCATTTCCAGCTCGAAATAGCCAGCATCTTGCAGCACCATCATCATCGCTTCGGCAATATAATCTGCCGCAGTATCATCCAGTGATGAATCCAGATCTTCAAATTGTGGTTTCATCTTGTTGATGACGTTTACCGTTTCATGCGCGAAGTGATAAATGTCAGCCTCGGACAAATTCGGCTTGGCGATTTTTTTCGCAAACTGTTCAATGGACTGTTTGATTTCAGCGACCAGAATATCGGGATAATAGTCATCGTCAAACATGGGGAGAAGTAAATCTGTAAACATACAGGCACTCAAAACTACAAAAGGTCAAATTCAAGACAGGCTATATAGCACAAAGCCCCTGAAAAGCCAAACTGAGCGAGATTTGAATACCTATATGATATAAAGCAGGCTGGTATAGAGCAGCCCTTAAGCCAATTGCATCGCCTGCCAGATTTTAATGGCATCGGCGGTAGCTTTCACATCATGCGCGCGCACCATACAGGCACCCTGCTGAATACTCAGCAAATGCGCAGTGGCTGAACCAACTGCACGTTGCTGTGGCTCTGCGGCATCCAGCACACTGCCAATAAAACGTTTACGCGACAAGGCAGATAAAATTGGATAACCCATGTCAGTCAGTTTATGGAACTCATTTAGCAATTGCAGATTTTGCTGGGCATTTTTGGCAAAACCAAAGCCCGGATCAATCATAATGTTTTCAGCCTTGACCCCGGCATCCAGTGCATCCTGAACCCGTTGCGAGAGTTCACGAATAACATCTGTAGTGACATCTTCATATTGATCCAGATTATTCATGGTGGTTGGCTCACCGCGCATATGCATGATGATCACCGGAATATTTAATTCAGCTGCGGTTTCCAGCGCCTGAGGACGGGTTAAAGCCCGCACATCATTCCAGATATGTGCACCGGCCGCTACTGCCGCACGAATCACTTCCGGCTGTGAAGTATCACTTGAAATCACCACATCCAGTTTGGCCAGCTCCTCGACCACAGGCACCACCCGGCGGATTTCTTCCTCAATTTCCACCACCGCTGCGCCGGGACGGGTCGATTCACCCCCCACATCAATGACGGTGGCACCTTCAGCAATCATCTGTTTGGCACGGGCAATCGCCTGCTCTTTTTCATTGTGCTGCCCCCCGTCACTAAACGAGTCCGGGGTTACATTCAAAATTCCCATCACATGCGGCTGAGACAGATCCAAAGTTAAAGCTCCAAAGCTCCATTGACGCTGCGGTAATGGCATCAGCTGCATGTTTTTCTCCTCATTCACAATAAGGCAAATATTGTCTTATGGATAATTCAGTAAAGTAAAGCCTTAGATGTCAAACTGCGGCTTATTTGCATATTGCAACAGCTTGGACAGTCGGCTTAATTTCACAAAAGGGATCATTTTTTTCGTCCGACAAAACAGCTGATAGATCCCCTATTAAAGACAGGAGATTATGACTGACCCTGATAACGCCCCGGCCGATGATTGAGGGCCAAAAAGATACCCATAATCACCGCTGCCAAGATAGACCACAACACCTGCTGATACGGCATTACCCCAAAGGCCAATGCAACGACCACACAATCAATGGCCATTTGTACTTTACCGGCACTGATGCCAGCTTTGTCTTGCAAATACAGCGACAAGATGGTGGCGCCGCCCAAACTCGATTGATGCCGGGCCAAAAACAGAATACCAGTTCCCAGCATTAAGCCACCGGCAATGGCGGCAAAAAGTGGATGCAAATAATGAATGTCCAGATATTGCGGCACAATATAGGTCAATAAAGAAAGTAAGGCCACGCAAATAAAGGTTTTTAGTGTGAAGCTTTTGCCCAACCTGCGCCACGCAAACCAGTAAAATGGCAGATTAATCAGGAAATACAGCAAACTAAACGACCAGCCAGTTGCATAGTGCAGCACAAAAGCAATCCCTGCGGTACTCCCGGTCAGCAGACCTGCCTGTTCATACAGAATCAGGGTAATTCCGACAAACAGCGTTCCTGAGAACAGTGCTAGGCTGTCATCCATATAACTATGTTTAAGCGGATGCATCGATGGTAGAGGTGCAGCTTTTAGCGCGCTTGGATTAGATTGGTTATTCATGTTGAGAATCCCCTGTTCACCCTGTACTTGTGGTCTGTGGTGAATAGCATGTGTGTGCTTATGGCACGTGGTATTTTTATTGCGTTTTTAATATGACAAAGGATAAAAATTTCTACAATCTTTAATTGTTGTCTTTTCTCCTGTCCGGGTTTATGGCTTGCATAGACCTTTCATCTAACCAATTGGGTCAGGTACCCATAAATACATGCAAATTTCATGCATAAAAAAACCACCCGAAGGTGGTTTTCTTAAAATATTCTTAGTTGGCTGGCAATGGTGGTGGTGTGCTTGGACCATTGCTTGGAGTTACATCAATCACCGGATTTTCTGCAACATATACTTTTGGTGGCTGTGGTTCACGACCTTCCATAATGTCACGAATCTGCTCACGATCAATGGTTTCCCAATCCATCAGCGCTTTTACCATAGCATGGGCAATATCTTTGTTGTTTTCCAGGATATCCCAGGCCACTTTATATTGCTCATCCAGAATGCGGCGCACTTCACGGTCCACTTCCAGCTGCGTCGCTTCAGAAATGGTCCGGCTACCCAGGCTGCCCATGAAGGATTGCTGTGAATCATCTTCATAAACCATCACACCTAGTTTGTCCGACATACCGTATTTGGTCACCATGGCACGCGCCATTTTGGTTGCACGCTCAAAGTCGTTCGATGCACCGGTAGACTGCTGATTAATGAAAATTTCTTCAGCAATACGACCACCAAACAGGATTGAAATTTCTTTCAGCATCTTGTCTTTGTAATGGCTGGTCTGATCAAACTCAGGCAACTGCCAGGTTACACCCAGCGCCCAACCACGCGGCATAATCGTAACTTTATGCACAGGATCCGTACCCGGCAGCATTTCCGCCACAATGGCATGGCCTGCTTCATGATAAGCCGTCGCACGACGTTCTTCTTCACGAATCACCATTGATTTACGTTCAGGACCCATGTACAGCTTGTCTTTGGCGTCTTCAAAGTCATGCATGTCGACCGTGTTCTTGTTACGACGTGCAGCAAATAGCGCTGCTTCGTTCACCAAGTTGGCCAACTGTGCACCCGAGAAGCCCGGTGTACCACGTGCAAGGACTTTTACATCCACACCTGTGGTTGAAGGCAATTTTTTCAGGTGAACATTCAAGATTTGCTCACGACCTTTAATATCGGGTAAGCCCACCATCACCTGACGGTCAAAACGACCTGGACGTAATAAAGCTTTATCCAGTACATCGGCACGGTTGGTTGCGGCAATGACGATAATACCTTCGTTGCCTTCAAAACCGTCCATTTCGACCAGCATCTGGTTTAAGGTCTGCTCACGCTCATCGTGACCACCACCAGTACCTGAACCACGGTGACGACCGACCGCATCAATCTCATCAATAAAGATAATACATGGCGCGTGGCGTTTCGCCTGCTCGAACATGTCACGGACACGAGAGGCGCCCACACCCACGAACATTTCTACGAAGTCAGAACCTGAAATACTGAAGAATGGCACTTTAGCTTCGCCAGCAATGGCTTTTGCCAGCAAAGTTTTACCGGTACCCGGAGGACCAACCATTAACACGCCTTTCGGAATGGTTGCACCCAAACGTTTAAATTTGGCCGGATCTTTCAGGAAGTCGACAATTTCTACTACTTCCTGTTTGGCTTCATCACAACCTGCAACATCGGCAAAGGTTACTTTAATCTGGTCTTCAGACAGCATTTTCGCTTTGGACTTACCAAAGCTCATTGGGCCGTTTTTACCACCTGCACCGCCACCCATGTTGCGCATAAAGAACATGAATAACAAAATGATTAAAAGTACAGGGAAACTAGCAATGAGTAGTTGCATCAACAAACCTTGACGTTGAGGTGCAGTACCTTCAACAACAACGTTGTTTTCAATGAGGCTCGGCATGAGTTCAGGATCTTGAACCGCCGGACGAATACTTTCAAATGGTGAGCCATTGGCTTTTTCACCACTAATTCTTTCGCCATCAATTGTAACTTTTTTAATTTGACCAGCATCCACCGCCGCAACGAACTCGGAATAGTTCATTGACGTTGGCTTATCACTGCCATTGATGTTACTGAAAATCAGAATCAGTACACCAAGTATAATTAGCCACAATACGGCATTCTTGAAGAGATCGCTCAAAGCTTTATTCCCATATCAATCTAATTTGATCATGCCCTTTACAGGGTGACCTTAATGTTAAAGCTGAAGATCAGCCTACAAAACTCTTAAAAACGTACAAAATGCACAATTTTTAACGGCTTGGCAAGTAAACTTTATTTGAATGCCTTCTTCCGGCCCTGTCCGATCAAAAACACTTCTTTCGAACGTGCACGAGAAGCTGCCGGTTTTGCAGTCTTTAATACATCGAAGCTGTCGACGACCTGTTTGCGAAATTCATCGAAGCCAGAACCCTGGAACACCTTCACAACAAACTGTCCGTTTGGCCCCAGCACTTTTTGCGCAAAGTCCAAAGCCAGTTCACATAAATAGATTTGTCGTGGCTGATCTACTGCTCTATTACCTGATGTATTGGGGGCCATATCGGAAATTACAACGTCTACAGTCCGGCCATTTAAAATATTTAACAATTTTTCAAAAACTTCTTCCTCACGGAAGTCACCTTGCAGGAAGGTCACATCTGGTAAGGCATCCATAGGCAAAATATCCGATGCAATCACCAGCCCTTTGTCACCGACCAGTTTGCCGGCAATTTGCGACCAGCTGCCGGGCGCAGCACCCAGATCGACCACCGTCATGCCGGGTTTGATAATTTTATATTTTTCCTGAATCTCTAGCAGTTTATACGCAGCACGCGCACGATAACCTTCCTTCTGGGCTTTTTTCACGAAAGGGTCATCCAGGTGCTCTCTCATCCACGCACGACTACTTTTGGATAATTTCTGGTTGGTAATGCGTGTTGCCATAACTCTCTAAATATTAAAAACCTTCTAATTTATAATTGTACGTGAAAATTGCCGCGCTTGCAGTACAGATGTGTAGTTAAATGGACGTAGAGGGTGTGATTTTTTCTATTATTTGCATCGATTATTTGCGCAGATTTTACAGCGTTTCAAATTGGGATTTGCTATACTAAGCCGTTTTTAAAATCAGGTTATTTTTATGGCGGCTTTATCTATTCAGGAACGCAAGCGTTTACGTCAAATCGGTCATGCACTCAATCCGGTTGTGATGATTGGCGGACAAGGGCTTACTGAAAATGTCATTGAAGAAACCACGCGTGCGTTAAACGACCACGAACTGATTAAAGTGAAAATTGGCGGTGAAGACCGTGAAGCACGTGCAGCTGTAATTGAGGCAATTGCAGAAGCGACTGGTGCAGAAGTGGTACAGACCATTGGTAAAATTGCCCTGCTGTATAAAAAAGCCAAACCGCAAAATCCAAAATTATCGAACCTGGTTCGTCACGCGCATCTGGCAAAATAATTTTTCCTTATGGCAAGTTATGAACTGAGTGCTTTTGATCGCCGTTTTCAGGCCATCTCCCTGGTCGGGGCGATTGAGCAGCAAAGCCCGTTTAACCTGAATATTGGTTACTGGCTGCGTGATCCGAACCAGTATGTGCAGTGGCCCGATCTGGTGTCTGCGCATCCGCGTCAGGATTTTCTCTGGCAGAACACCTGTTTTGAAGTGTTTATTGGGGTTCATGGGGAAGATTTTTATCGTGAAATTAATCTTTCTCCATCTCAAGCCTGGCAGGCCTATCAGTTTGAGGAATATCGCTATCCGGAAGATATGCCGCCGCAAGCCGCCTATGATATTGAGCTCAACCAGCTGAAACGCACCCATTATGGACTGAATGTCAGTCTGGACTTGGGCGAATTCATGGCCAAGCATAAATTAAAGTGGTCGGATCTGTTCATTGGTTTAACTGCCGTGTTAAACACTTCTGAAGGTGAACACTATTACGCCATGCAGCACAGCAGCCCACAGGCCGATTTTCATAACAAGCGCGATTGGCTGCATCAGTTCTAGGCATTATGTCTGAACTAAAACGCAGTATAAAAAAAGTGAGGCACATGACCTCACTTTTTTATTGCCTGCATCGCACGCACCCGCTACAACACGCCTTAGCTTTTAAGGGTGGTGTCGGTTTCAGAAGCGGGTGCCGCCTCTTTTGCTGGTACAACTTTTTTCCAGGTTTCCAAGGTATGTTCTTTGGAGCGCTTGAAGGTTTCAGTTAACTGGTCTTTATGCTTGACTGAAATCTGGCTGACATCAGCTTTAAGCTCTTTGCCAATTTTATTCAAATCTTCAATCACTACATTAAACTCGGTTTTCACGAACTCTTTTAGTTCACCAAGATCTTTTTGTGAGCTGCCAAAATGCCCCTTGAGCGATTCAATTTTCTGTAGCAGCTCTTTCTTGAGCTGACTGAGCTGCTCCTGCACGCTGCCATTAAATTTTTTCGCTTCGGTCTGCAGTTTTTCCTGGGTCTCCCCGACTGCTTCAGTAACCTGCTGCTTGGCCTCTTGCGCTGCCTGTTCAAGCTTTTCAGTGCCTTCTGCCACCACGTCTTTTAAGGAGTTTTTAGCCGCTGGCTGTTTTTGTTCTGCTGTCATTGCCGTTCACCCGCCTGTTATTATGAAAGACCACAGCATAGTAGAAACAGATAAAATTTAAGTTTTGATTTGTTAGACAATTATTAAATGCTTACATTTCTGTGACATTGCGTGACAAACATGCTTTTGCACCAAAAGAATACTTTTTTATTGGATATTCCGCTTCAAGAACGTGGACTTTTTCAGAGTTGGTGCGTATAATGCGCTGTTAAGTTCAAGCGAGCAGATGTGAGGAGGGTAGGTTGTATAGTAGCCTTCCTTTTTTTTCGTCTACTCGCTTTTTTACAGCCTAAATTTCAGGAGCTTTGGTTTGAGCACCCCCGCCATTTTAGCCCTTGCCGACGGTACGATCTTCAAAGGAACGTCAATCGGTGCATCGGGTAGTACGACTGGTGAAGTCGTTTTTAACACTGCCATGACTGGCTATCAAGAAATTTTGACTGACCCGAGTTATGCACAGCAACTTGTGACTTTAACTTACCCGCATATTGGT
Source organism: Acinetobacter sp. AND/436 (assembly GCF_049546925.1). Lineage (NCBI taxonomy): Bacteria > Pseudomonadati > Pseudomonadota > Gammaproteobacteria > Moraxellales > Moraxellaceae > Acinetobacter > Acinetobacter sp. AND/436. The sequence continues at coordinate 48,266 of NZ_JBMXBO010000002.1, read as the reverse complement.
AACACAGGTTGTAATGAAGAAGACGCAGAATCTGGTCGTATTCATAAAGTATGGGCCAACGGATTAATCATTCGTGATCTGCCTTTATTGCATAGCAACTTCCGTTCTACACAGTCTTTAGCGGATTACCTGAAGCAACACAATGTGGTTGCCATTGCCGATATCGACACGCGTAAACTGACTCGTATTTTACGTGCAAAAGGTGCGCAAAACGGTTGTATTCTGGCTGGTGAAAATATCACTGAAGAAGAAGCAATTGCAAAAGCACGTGCATTTGGCGGCTTAAACGGTTTAGACCTTGCAAAAGAATGCTGTGACCCGAACGGTTTTGAATGGACCGAAGGCTCATGGGAACTTGGCAAAGGCTTTACTCAACCTGAACTTAAATTCCATGTGGTTGCATACGACTACGGTGTCAAAACCAACATCCTGCGTATGCTGGCAGACCGCGGCTGTAAACTGACCGTTGTGCCTGCACAAACCCCTGCTGCTGACGTACTTGCGTTAAATCCAGATGGCGTGTTCCTGTCGAACGGCCCTGGCGACCCAGCTGCTTGTGATTATGCAATTGAAGCTGTAAAAACTATTGTTGAAACCACCAATCTCCCTGTGTTTGGTATCTGTTTAGGTCACCAGATTCTTGCTCTGGCTTCTGGCGCAAAAACCATGAAAATGGCGCACGGTCACCACGGTGCCAACCATCCTGTACAAAACATCGAAGATGGTACAGTGATGATTACCTCGCAAAACCACGGCTTCGCAGTGGATGAAAGCAACCTGCCAGCAGTCTTGCGTGTTACCCACCGTTCACTGTTCGATGGTACTAACCAGGGTATCCACCGTACAGACAAGCCGGCATTCAGCTTCCAGGGTCACCCTGAAGCCAGCCCAGGTCCACACGACTGTGCCCCACTGTTCGATCATTTCATCGAACTTCTTGAAGCAGCTAAGAAGTAATTAAGGAGCAAATAATGCCAAAGCGTACGGATATTAAAAGCATCTTAATTATTGGTGCTGGTCCTATTGTTATCGGTCAGGCCTGTGAGTTTGACTACTCGGGTGCTCAAGCCTGTAAAGCGCTGCGTGAAGAAGGTTACCGCGTCATTCTGGTGAACTCGAACCCTGCGACCATTATGACTGACCCGGCAATGGCGGATGCAACCTATATCGAGCCAATCACCTGGCAAACCGTTGCAGCGATCATTGAAAAAGAACGTCCAGATGCAGTTTTACCAACCATGGGCGGCCAGACTGCACTAAACTGTGCCCTTGCTCTGGATGCCAACGGTATTTTAGAAAAATACAATGTTGAGCTGATTGGCGCGACTAAAGAAGCGATTGAAAAAGCAGAAGACCGTAAACTGTTTGACGAAGCAATGCGTAAAATTGGTCTGGAATGTCCAAAAGCTGCGATTGCGGAATCTATGGAAGAAGCGCTGGACATTCAGGCGCGCTTCGGTTTCCCTGTGATTATTCGTCCATCATTCACCATGGGTGGTTCTGGTGGCGGTATCGCGTACAACCGCGAAGAATTCCTTGAAATCTGTGAACGTGGTTTCGACCTGTCTCCGACTCACCAGTTATTGATTGATGAATCACTCATTGGCTGGAAAGAATACGAGATGGAAGTTGTTCGTGACAAAAACGACAACTGTATTATCGTCTGTTCAATCGAAAACTTTGACCCAATGGGCGTGCATACTGGTGACTCCATCACAGTTGCTCCGGCACAAACATTGACCGACAAAGAATATCAACTCATGCGTAACGCGTCTTTAGCGGTACTGCGTGAAATTGGTGTAGAAACCGGTGGTTCTAACGTTCAGTTCGGTATTAACCCGAAAGATGGCCGTATGGTTATCATTGAAATGAACCCGCGTGTATCGCGTTCATCTGCCCTTGCGTCTAAAGCAACAGGTTTCCCGATTGCGAAAATCGCAGCGAAACTGGCAGTGGGTTATACCCTGGATGAGCTGAAAAACGACATCACTGGCGGTACAACTCCTGCATCGTTCGAGCCATCAATTGACTACGTTGTAACCAAGGTTCCACGTTTCAACTTCGAAAAATTCCCGCAAGCAGATGCAACACTGACAACTCAGATGAAATCTGTGGGTGAAGTGATGGCAATTGGCCGTAACTTCCAGGAATCTGTCAACAAAGCCCTTCGTGGTCTAGAAGTCGGTGCTTCTGGTTTTGATGAAAAAATCGAAGTGGGTACTGAAGGTGCGCGCGAGAAAATCCTGCAAGAACTTAAAGTTCCAGGCCCAGAGCGTATCTGGTACGTAGCGGATGCCTTCCGTCATGGCTTCACTTTAGATGAAGTATTTGAAGCGACCAAAATTGACCGCTGGTTCCTGATTCAGATTGAAGACATCATCAATACTGAAAACCAGATCAAAACTTTAGGTTTCGGTGATTTAAACGCAGACAACATCCGTGCGTTCAAACGCAAAGGTTTATCGGATCTGCGTATTGCCAACCTGATGGGTATTTCACAAAAGCAATTCCGTAAACACCGCTGGAACCTGGGCGTGACTCCGGTTTACAAACGTGTGGATACATGTGCAGCAGAATTCGAATCTGATACCGCTTATATGTATTCAACTTACGATGATGAATGTGAATCGAATCCATCTGCGAAAGACAAGATCATGGTCATCGGTGGTGGTCCTAACCGTATTGGTCAGGGTATCGAATTCGATTACTGCTGTGTACACGCGGCGCTTGCGATGCGTGAAGACGGTTATGAAACCATCATGGTGAACTGTAACCCTGAAACGGTTTCTACTGACTATGACACCTCAGATCGTCTGTACTTCGAACCAATTACTTTGGAAGATGTGCTTGAAATCGTGCGTACCGAGAAGCCTAAAGGCATTATCGTACAGTACGGTGGTCAAACACCGCTGAAACTGGCGCGTGCGTTAGAAGAGGCTGGTGCACCAATCATTGGTACATCTCCAGATGCGATTGACCGTGCCGAAGACCGTGAACGTTTCCAGCAAATGATTCAACGTCTGCAACTGCGTCAACCAAACAACAGCATCGTAAAATCGGCTGAAGAAGGTATTGCTGAAGCGGCGAAAGTGGGCTATCCACTGGTGGTACGTCCATCATACGTACTAGGTGGCCGTGCGATGGAAATCGTGTACAACGAAGAAGAATTGAAGCGTTACTTACGTGATGCCGTTCAGGCGTCGAATGATGCCCCTGTTCTTCTTGACCGCTTCCTGGATGATGCGATTGAAGTTGACGTAGACTGCGTATCTGACGGTAAAGATGTAGTGATCGGCGGGATCATGCAGCACATTGAACAGGCGGGTATTCACTCAGGTGACTCTGCATGTTCGATTCCACCTTACTCGTTATCAAACGAAGTACAGGACGAAATGCGTCGTCAAACCGTAGCCATGGCCAAAGAGCTGGGCGTTATCGGTTTAATGAACGTACAGTTCGCGGTGAAAGGTGATGACGTTTACATCTTAGAAGTGAACCCACGTGCATCTCGTACCGTGCCGTTCGTATCTAAGTGTATCGGTGAATCTTTAGCGAAAATTGCAGCACGTTGTATGGCAGGTCAATCTCTGGAGTCACAAGGCTTCACGACAGAGATTATTCCTGAACACTTCTCTGTTAAAGAAGCGGTGTTCCCATTCAACAAATTCCCGGGCGTTGACCCAATCCTTGGCCCTGAAATGAAATCGACAGGCGAAGTGATGGGTGTGGGTAAAACTTTTGGTGAAGCATTCTACAAAGCTGTGTTAGGCTCGAATGAACGCTTACCAGGTTTGCCAACCGAAGGCGAAATCAAGCATGCATTCATTTCGGTACGTGATTCTGATAAACCACGTGCAGCAGGTATTGCCAAACAGCTTGCAGACTTTGGCTTCAAAATTATCGCTACCGGCGGTACTTATGATGTGATCAAAGCCGCAGGAATTGAATGTGAACGTGTGAATAAAGTAACTGAAGGTCGTCCGAATATTGTGGACCGCTTGAAAAATGGCGAAATTCACCTCATTATCAATACCACTGAAGGCAAACAAGCGCAGCAGGATTCATTCTCAATCCGCCGTTCTGCCCTGCAAGGTAAGGTCTATCATACGACTACCCTGAATGGTGCCGATGCGGTATGCCAAGCGTTAGCCATTAAATTGCCGATGGATGTTTATCGTTTGCAAGATTTAAGCAAAGGTTAATTGTCTACCGAGAAGTCCCGTCACCTCTCGGTGGCGGGCTTTTTTTCATTTATAGAGCTGTATTTTTCTAATATTCAACTTGAGGGACAACAATGCAACGTTATCCTATGACTCCTGAAGGCAAAGTCGCCTTAGAGAAAGAATTACACCAGTTAAAAACTGTTGAACGCCCACGTATTACTGCTGCGATTGCAGAAGCACGTGAACACGGCGACCTAAAAGAAAATGCAGAGTATCATGCAGCACGTGAGCAGCAAGGTTTCTGTGAGGGGCGTATTCAAGACATCGAAGGTAAACTCGGTGCTTGCCAAGTCATTGATGTAAAAGAACTTGAGCAAAATGGTCGTGTTGTATTTGGGGTAACAGTAACCATTGAAAACCTTGACACAGAAGAACGTAAAACTTACAAAATTGTAGGTGATGATGAAGCAGATTTTAAAATTAATAAAATCTCTGTGAACTCTCCTATTGCTCGTGGTCTTTTAGGTAAAAATGAAGGCGATGAAGCAAAAATTGTAACACCACAAGGTGAAGTTGAGTACGAAATCGTCAGCGTTGAATACATCTAATCCTTAGATGGTTTGACATCCCAAAGCCCCTCTTCTGAGGGGTTTTTTTATTATCTTTCAAACAAAAGTTCACGAAAAAATTACAGCAAATGTATATGCTTTAATAGTCAATATTTTTCTATAAATTTTAAAATGCAGCTTATTTGGTTCCGTCAAGATTTAAGAATTCATGATCATGCAGCTCTTTGGCATACTCGCGAAGCTGGCCCTTGCATTGCCTTAGTCGTGCTATCGCCAAAACAATGGCAAGTGCACAATGATGCGCTAATTAAAATTGACTTCTATTTAAGACAACTGAATCATCTAAAAAATGAACTTGCCACGTTAAATATTCCACTTGTTATTTTAACTATTCCATTATGGAAAGACCTGCCAAATCAATTATTAAGCTTATGCCAAAATCATAATATTCAAGCTGTTCATGCCGATATAGAATTGGGTGTAAATGAATTAAAACGCGATGCTCAAACTCAACAGCTATTAGAAAAGAATAATATTCGTTTTGAGTTGTATCATGACCGAACTATTTTCCCTGTTGGAAGCATTCGTAATAAAACTGGTCATCCATATCAAGTATTTGGTGCATTTAAAAAGCAATGCTATGAGAAACTCAGCATAAGCTTGCCACAATGCTACCCAACTATTGAGGTTCAAAAACCAATTCCACAGCACAATGACTTTACAAGAGAAGTTCCACAATTAAGTGATATTTACTCAGATTCAGAAGAAAAAGTAATCAGCGAAAACCTACAGAATCTTTGGCAAATTGGTGAGCATCATGCTTGGGAACTTTTAGATGAGTTTATTGAAAATCAAGTTGAGTATTATCATATTGAACGTGATTTCCCGAATTTGAATAGCACGAGTAAACTTGCAGCTTATTTAAATATTGGCATTCTTTCTATTCGCCAATGTTTACAAGCTTTGTTTCGCCACAGTCACGGCTGTATGGAATTTAAAAACAATGGGCAACAAATTTGGTTAAATGAACTCCTTTGGCGTGAGTTTTATCAGCATATTTTATTCGACTACCCTCGCGTATCGAAAAACTTACCATTTAAATTAGACACTCAACGCATTGTATGGCGCAATGCTCCTGAAGATTTACAGGCTTGGCAGCATGGGCAAACAGGTATCCCAATTGTAGATGCTGGCATGCGACAGTTACTTGCAACGGGTTGGATGCATAACCGTGTTCGTATGATTTGCGCGATGTTTTTAAGCAAAAATTTACTGATAGATTGGCGTTTAGGCGAATCATGGTTTATGCAGCATTTAATTGATAGTGATTTAGCTGCCAATAACGGTGGATGGCAGTGGTGTGCCTCTACAGGAACAGATGCTGCACCGTATTTCCGTATTTTCAACCCTGTAAGTCAGTCGCAAAAGTTTGATGCAAATGGCGATTATATTCGTCAATGGGTACCTGAAATTTCACATTTAAATGCGAAACAAATTCACGAACCTTATGCGAAAAATCCACAACTAAAATTGGATTATCCAAAGCCGATTGTAGATTTAAAAAGCAGTCGTGTTCGTGCAATTGAGGCCTTTAAGCATTTGAGTTAACTTCGGCTATAATGGCGTTACGCTTGTTCTTTGATTGCTCTTATGGCTGAACCCTTAATTAATTCCCCTGTTAAGCATTGGTGTGAATTCGAATTTATTTCTAAAACTATGAAAAACCCTAATATTCATATTAAGGGAAACTATTCTTATTATTCTGCTTATTGGGATCAGGGTTTTGAGCGTTGTGTTGTGCGTTATTTGCATGACAAGCCTTCTACGCCTGAGAAGCCAATTGATCAGCTTTATATTGGCAATTTCGTGTGTTTTGGGGCGGAATGCGTGATTATGATGGGCGGTAATCAGTTACACCGAACTGACTGGATTTCTGCCTTTCCGTTTGATACGCGCAGTTTTGTACCTGCTGGCGATACTGTTATTGGTGATGGTTGCTGGATTGGCTCACGTGCCATGATTATGCAAGGCGTGACGCTGGGTGAAGGTGCAATTGTGGCAACTGGTGCGGTCGTAACAAAAGACGTTCCACCTTATGCCGTAGTGGGAGGAGTTCCTGCCAAAATTATTAAATATCGCTTTCCACAAGAAGATATAGAAAAACTGCTTTCCCTTAAAATTTACGAGATGGATGAAAAGCAGTTTTTAAAGATGCGGGAACAGTTGCAGACAGAGGATGTTGCTGCTTTGGTTGATTATTTCAAAGACTGCTGATTATTCCCTTGGACTTTTGCTTAGGCCAAGCATCAGGTCAAAACTTTCATCTAATCGATATTAAAACTCAAAAAACCTGAGCTAAACACATTCTAAAGCCAGACTTAATGAAATAAGCCTTCAACTTTAGTGTAAACTGCTGATTAATTACTCAAAAACATGTTAAATTAGAAAGGCTTAAACTTTCTTAAAAAAATAATTATCCCTATGAAATTACTGGGTTTTATTATTTAAAAATAAGCGCTAAGATAACATTAAGGCAATAGAAAGTGTTCCCTCAATTTTTTATTGTTGAATGACACAATAAGGAGAAATAACGATGGCATTTCAACACATTTTAGTTCCAGTGGACGGTTCTGAAACTTCTTACGCAGCAGTTGCCAAAGCAGTCGAGCTTGCCAAAGCTTTCGGCAGTAAAGTAACCGTTGCACAGGTGTTAACACTCGATCCATATATTGCATCAGAATACATTTCAGCAGGCCAGACCAATGACCTGATTGAACGTGCGCGTGTGTCTATTCTCAAAACACTGGATGAAGCCAAAGCAAAATTCCAGGAACAAGGTGTAGCAGTTGAGTCTCGTCTGCTTGAAGGTCAAGTGATTCATCGTGAAATTGCACGTGCTGCAACTGAAATGAATGCAGACCTGATTGTGATGGGTTCTCATGGCCGTACCGGTTTGAAAAAGTTATTCCTCGGTAGCGTCGCGCAAAGCGTACTGGGCGAAGGTAATGTTCCTGTACTCATCGTACGTTAATCTTTCCTCCAGAAAATTCCCTGTACCTGCGGGTATGGGGAATTTTTTATTTTTAGGGCTGCCATTGATACTGCTTTAAGCTCACCTTGTTATTCAGGACCACTACACCCTCCTGTATCAGTTTTAACGCCTGTATATTTTCACCCTGCGCATTGATTTTGCTTAGGCTAATTTTCCCTTGCGCATTTAGCACCCGATGCCATGGCAACACATGCCCCGGTGCCAGATGTTTCAGTACATAACCCACCAGACGCACATGTTTCGGCAAACCGGCCAGTTTTGCAATCTAACCATAGGTGGCAACTTTACCAGGTGGAATCTGGGCAATCACCGCGGTGATATAAGCGGCCAACTCCTGACTGGGACGTGCTGGAATAGACATAAAAAGAATCTTAGAGTGTTGAAATCTATTGGGATGAAAAGCTGTGCTGGTTAGAAAAGCTAGGCTTAAAAAACTAGAGGACATGCAGTTGCACATCCTCCTGTATTCACCTTGAGTTAAAAAGCGGATGCAACGCTTTAGATGGCTTGTCCAAAGGTATCGCAATCATTCATATTGCCTGACTTCAGGCCAGTATTAAACCATTGCACGCGCTGGGCACTGGTACCATGGGTAAAGCTATCCGGCACTACTTGTCCACTCGAACGTTTCTGCAAATAGTCATCACCAATTTTATGTGCGGCATCCATCGCTTCCTGTACATCGCCCTGTTCCAGGAATTGAGTACGCTGATGGTTATGATGCGCCCAGACACCGGCCAGACAATCGGCCTGAAGTTCCTGACGAACCGATAACTGGTTGCCTTCGACCTGACTGGCACGCTGACGCATCTGCTGTACCTGTCCGGAAATCCCCAGAATGGTCTGAATATGATGGCCGACTTCATGTGCAATCACATAAGCCTGGGCAAAATCTCCAGCCTGATCCTGACGCGATAATTCGGTCTGGTTCTGCTCGCCGGAAATTCCCATCTGGGTGCGCATATCTTTAAAGAAACCAGTATCTAAATAGACTTTCTGATCGGCCGGGCAATAAAACGGCCCCATGGCAGCGCTGGCATTGCCACAGGCGGAACTGACCGCACCATTAAACATCACCAGTTTGGGTGGCACATATTGCTGGTTCAGCTGCTGGGCAAACACCTGCGTCCAGGTATCTTCGGTATCGGCCAGAATGGTACCAATAAACTCCATCGATTCCTGCTGCTCCGGCGTCGGATTTTCCAGACCACGCGTTTCCGCGCTCTGCCCCTGATTGGTCACCTGTTTGGTGGCCTGATAGGCTGTTTGCGGATCGACCCCAAAAAACTTCCAGGCCACAAAAGCCACCACCAGACCCAGAATACTGATCCCGCCGGCTTTGGCACCGCCACCACCGCGACGATCTTCTACATTGCTACTGACGCGACGACCTTTCCAACGCATAGCAATCTCCTTATTATCTTTATCTCTTGGCTAGAATTTTACATAGTTTAAGAGGCTTTGGAACGTGGCCAGACCTTTTTCACCAGACCAATTAGCGCCACCACAATCAAACCGGCAATAAAGCCCACAGCAAAATTGATCAAGGTTGGAGTAAGCGCACCAAAAATACTGCCGATATTGGGAATTTCCTGCACGTATTCCACACTGTCTTCGGTAAAGTGATGTACCAATGGAATAGCGTGGTTGATAATCCCGCCGCCCACCAGGAACATGGCCAGAGTCCCGACAATCGACAGGATTTTCATCAAGATTGGCGCAAAGGCCAACAAGCCGCGCCCGACCGACTGTTTAAAATTAGAAGCCTGTTCCGAGAGATGCAGCCCAATATCATCAATCTTGACAATAAATGCCACTAACCCATAGACCCCAATGGTCATGGCGATGGCAATAATACTCAGCACTGTGACTTTTACACCAAAGGCCGCGGTAGCTACAGTACCCAAGGAAATGACAATAATCTCTGCCGAGAGAATAAAGTCGGTCCGGACTGCCCCTTTGATTTTTTCATTTTCAAACGTGGCCAGATCGGTTTCGGTTTTAATTAATTCCTGCTGCGCTTCTTCGGCAGTTTTGGCTTTTTTCTTGTGCAAGGAATGCAGGACTTTTTCAACCCCTTCATAACATAAGAATAAACCGCCCACGACCAGTAACGGGTTAATCAGCCACGGCGCCACCACGCTAATCAGTAGAGCTAGAGGCACCAGAATCAGTTTATTGACAAAAGAACCTTTGGCCACGCGCCAGACCACCGGCAGTTCCCGCTCCGAACGTACACCGCTGACCTGCTGGGCATTCAGGGCCAGATCATCACCGAGTACACCGGCCGTTTTCTTTGCGGCCATTTTACTCATGACCGCCACATCATCTAAAACAGTGGCAATATCATCTAATAATAGTAATAAGCTACTCGCCATAATTTTTATCCTTATCGTGTTCTAGGCTTATTCTAAGGAGAAATCTTCCAAGACTCTGTATTTACTTCATTAATAAATCTTTAAAATTTCCAGACAATTGTTGATTCTGTTCGGCTTATCCCGTGACATTCAAAAATATTATGCCGTACAATGTAGCCCAATCATCGGTATAGAAATGTCGTAACAACGACTTGGAAGAGATAATGAGTAATCAAGATAATCGTCCTGTTATTTTGACTGGCGACCGTCCAACCGGACAACTTCACCTCGGTCATTTTGTAGGTTCTTTACGTTCACGTGTAGGTTTACAGGATTCTCACCATCAACACCTTTTACTTGCCGATGCTCAAGCCCTGACTGATAACGCCGACAACTTTGAAAAAGTACGTCGTAATATTATTGAAGTGGCGACCGATTACCTGGCCGTGGGCATTGACCCGACCAAAACCACCATTTGTGTTCAGTCTTGCCTGCCGGCCTTGAATGAACTGACCATGCTGTATTTAAACTTTGTCACTGTGGCACGTTTAGAGCGCAACCCGACCATTAAATCTGAAATTCAGATGCGTGGTTTTGAACGTGATATTCCAGCTGGTTTCCTGTGCTATCCAGTTGCCCAAGCGGCCGATATTACCGCGTTTAAAGCGACTGTAGTGCCCGTGGGTGAAGATCAGATTCCTATGATCGAACAGACCAACGAAATTGTACGCCGCATTAACCGTCAGGTAGGTCAGGACCTGCTGCCTGAATGTAAAGCACTGCTGTCGAATGTTGGCCGTTTACCTGGTTTTGATGGTAAAGCCAAAATGTCAAAATCATTGGGCAACACCATTGTGCTCGATGCTACTGACAAAGACATTAAAAAAGCAGTAAATGCCATGTACACCGACCCGAACCACCTCCGCATTGAAGATCCGGGCCAGGTTGAAGGCAACGTGGTATTTACCTACCTAGATGCTTTCGATCCGAACAAAGAAGAACTGGAAGAATTAAAAGCCCATTATCGCCGTGGTGGTCTGGGTGATGGTACCGTGAAAAAACGTCTGGAAGGCATTTTAAAAGAGCTGATTGGTCCAATCCGTGAACGCCGTTTAGAACTGGCCAAAGATCCGGATTACATCATGGATATCTTAAAGACCGGTACCGATAAGTGCCGTGACATTACTCAAGCCACTTTAGATGAAGTTAAAGCCGGTTTAGGGGTGTTCCGCTTCTAAGCCCCATGCTGATCTTGAAAAGCCTTTCCTCGCGAAAGGCTTTTTTATGCTACGTTTACAATGATGGAGAAAATATGGAGAGAAATGTCACACAATTTTTATAGAAGCAACAATCTTTAACATGAATTTACCTGAACGCTGCTGAACCCTGCCTCATGCCGGCGTATTCTAGTCATATGTTCTAGGAGCAATCCTAATTCATAACATTTCTCCTTTACCGAAACTGTGCAAGCAGATTCGTTGTTCTACGCAATGATCACCCCAATCATTGCGTATTTTTTTGCCTAAAATATGCAGGTTTTTTAGACAAAAACGCGGCCTAATGCTATGCTAGGCGCATTCAATAATAATATATATTTTGAATATCAATAATTTAAACACAACAGAACAATAGAGTATTCAGTTATGTGGGATTTGCTCACTCACCCTTCCAATCTGATTTTTAGTGTCTGTATCTGCCTGCTGTTTTTCTTTGCCCTGCTGGAAGTGTTTCTGTTACTGGCCGGTGGCGGCAGTCAGGGCATTCTGGACCAGTTCCTGCCAGATGACTTAATTCCGCATAAAGATGTAGAAGTGAATATTGATGGTTCTAGTGGCCTGTTGGTCCAGTTTCTGGACTGGCTGTACATTGGCCGGGTACCGCTGCTGATCTGGCTGATTATTTTCCTGACCTTATATGGTTTGTCTGGCCTGATTTTACAATCAGTGCTGTTTCAATGGATCGGTCAATATATTACAGCCTGGATAATGGCACCGGCCTGTCTGTTTCTGAGCATGCCCCTGGTGCGTTATAGCGCCATGCTGATTGCCCGCATTTTACCGCAAGATGAAACCACCGCCATTTATAGTGACGAGCTGATTGGCCGCACAGCCACCATTATTTTAGGTGTGGCTACTCCCAATTCTCCGGCAGAAGCCAAAGTGCAGGATCAGCATGGTCTGACCCACTATATTCTGGTAGAACCGGAACAGGACGAAAGTTTTCAACAGGGTCAATCCGTAATTTTAACGGGGAGAACCAAAATTGGCTTTTATGCCATGCATTTAAATTAACAACTGAAAAACACAAGAGATAACAATGTTAAGTTCAAATATGTATAACGTCTTGATTATTGCCGGAATTATTTTCCTGGCCTTATTTGTGATTGGTTTAATCCTGGCCCGCCTGTATCGCCGCTCTAGCAAGGAAATTTCCTTTGTGCGTACCGGTTTTGGCGGTGAGCATGTCATTCTCGGCGGGGGGGCGATTGTGTTACCGGTGCTGCATGAAATTATTCCGGTCAATATGAATACCCTGCGTCTGGAAGTGCGCCGTGCTGAAGATCAGGCCCTGATTACCCGCGACCGTATGCGTGTCGATGTCATGGCCGAATTTTATGTGCGGGTTAAACCGACCGCTGAATCTATTGCCACCGCAGCACAAACGCTGGGGCAAAAAACCATGTCCCCGAATGAATTAAAAAATCTGGTCGAAGGCAAATTTGTCGATTCTTTACGTGCCGTAGCCGCAGAAATGGCGATGGAAGAACTGCATGAAAAACGCGTCGACTTCGTACAGAAAGTACAGCAGGTGGTGTCGGAAGATCTGTTTAAAAACGGTCTGGAACTGGAAACTGTATCTTTAACCGGACTGGATCAGACCAGTTTCCGCTACTTTAACCCGCAAAATGCTTTCGATGCCGAAGGTCTGACCAAATTAACCGAAACCATTGAAGACCGTCGTCGTAAACGTAACGACATTGAACAGGATGCCGACTTAGCCATTAAAGCCAAAAACCTGGAAGCCGAACAGGCGCGCCTGCAGATTCTTCGTGAAGAAGAATATGCCAAGTTACAGCAAGAACGTGAAATTTCGGTACGCCGTGCTGAACAGCTGGCGGAAATTGCAGCCCAGGAAGCAGCCAAAAAACGTGAAGCGGAAGAAGCCCGCATTGCTGCTGAACGTGAAATTGAACTGAAACGGATTGGCTCAGCACGTGATGTCGCCAATGAAAATATTTTAAAAGAACAGCTAGTCCAAAAAGCCCAAGTGGAACAGAAGAAAACCATTGAGCTGGCCGAACAGGACCGCGCCATTGCCATTGCGGAAAAATCCCGTGCCGAATCTGAAGCCAAAGCGCAGGCCGATTTAGCCCGTGCTCAAGCGGTAAAAGCAGAAGAAGAAGTGATTACCGTACGTGAAACCCAGCGCGCAGAACGTGCCAAGGCAGTCGAGCTGGTGGCTGCCAAGCAGGCCGCTGAAAAAGATGCGATTGCCATTACCGTTGCTGCTGAAGCCGGCAAACAGGCGGCGGTCGATGAAGCGGAAGCGGTGCGGATTACCGCAGAAGCCAATGCAGAACAGCTGCGTTTAAAAGCGCGTGGTGAAGCCGATGCCAAAGTCCTGCTGGCACAAGCGATGGAAAAACAGTATCAGGTTGATGCTGAAGGTACCCGTGCAGTCAACGAAGCCAATAACATCCTGTCAACGGAACAGGTCGAAATGCAGGTACGTCTGGCCATGCTGAAATACCTGCCAGAAATTATCCGTGAAAGCGTCAAGCCAATGGAAAATATTGATGACATCAAGATTCTGCACGTCAATGGTTTAAATGGGATGGGCAGCGCACATGTCGATGGCAGCGAACACGGTCATGGTCAAGTGGCCCTGTCTGATCAGGTGGTGAACAGTGCCCTGCGCTATCGTTCGCAAGCGCCGTTAATTGACAGCCTGATGAGTGAACTGGGTATTCATGGCGGTGATATTAACGGTCTGACCCAAAGCCTGAAATCTCAGCCGAAAATCAATCAGGAAACTTCATCAACTTAAATGAGGTGAATAAAAAAACGCAGCTAAGGCTGCGTTTTTTATGGCTGTTTTTCAATGTTCTATGATGAAGACAGTGGCTGATGAACTTCAAATTTTTCCAGCTGTCCATCTTGATCATAATGTAAGGTCAGATTTTTGGCCTGCTGCAAATACGCCATTTCAGTTGTGTCGACCTGAAAACTTTCCGCCAGCTGCTCAGTCTGAATATGCTCCGGAAAAGCCCGGCGCTCATTATCACGAAAACGCAGCCAGTTATACACAGCCCAGATCAGCAGAATCAGAATAAACACCATAATCGCCAGCCCCAGATAAAACAGGCTGAACGAGCTTTGCGGCGCCGACATCACAAACAGCTGCTCATATACGGTATAGCCCTGAAACAGCCACAGCAACATAGTGATCAGAGGCAGGAATAACCAGATCCAGGCCAGCCAGCCCAGAAAGAATAGTCCATAGCCTGCGGCCTTGTTACGTACATAGGGCTTTGTTGCACAAAGATTTCATAACTATATGATTTTAAAAGTTTTGATTATTTTTTGATCCAAAATTAAATTTATTTAAATCAGATGCTTACATATTTATGCAACAAAGCCATGCCATAGTGCAGTTTCCAGGTTCGTGACACACGCCAGTCATGGCGATAAAACAGGTTATATATCGGCTCATTGGAATAATCTTTCTGTCCAAATGTGCCCAGCGTCAGTTCAAAATGCTGATTAAAATGTTGCTCATAACGACGCCAGGTCATCCAGTCATGTTCCAGTTTCAGCTCTAAACTATGGCTGGATTCAGGATTAAAATAATCCACGGCGACGGGCTTATTTTTTCCATAATAGCCGCTGAGCGTGGCACGACTCAGATGATGCGGGGCCTGATAAAACTGCTGGCTAAAATAGGCCTGATATTCCTGACGGGTGTTGCCATCATCAATATCGGTCAATTGAAATTGTGCACCGGCTTTACGCGACTCGTTGGCCTGCCAGTTAAAACCCGCCCGATACGACTGTCCTTCATGTGCTTTGGCCATTGCCTGCAACGGAATATCGGCCTGGGTATTCACCGCCAGATGATATTGCCAATGATCATTTAACCAGTGTGACCAGTCCAGTGCAGCGCCCACACGGTCTTCATCTAAAGATTGAGACAGCAACAGGCTGGCATACTTGCGATCTTTGGACCAGGCCACACCCAGACCTAAACGCGGATCATCCAGGGTGCCATCTTCATAACGCCCCTGCCGATGCTGATGGTCAATAAAAACCTGATAATGCTCATTTAGCCACGGGCTGTTAAGACGGGTCCAATGGGTACGCTCTTCTGAACCTTTTAAACGGTTCAGCAACTGTTCCTGATCGGAACGACTTTCAGAAAAATAACTTTCATGCTGAATGCTGAAATGATCGCGATCCTTTAATTCTTTGCGGCTTAATTGCACACCGGTATCATCTGCAGCCGTCTGTAACAAGGCCTGATTCAGCTGACGCCAGCCCCTAATATCATTCAGGGCTTGGGCATTTTGCATCTGGTTAATCTGGGTGATTTGACTGACCTGATCCAGGCCATTCCACTGCTCCAGCGTTTGTTGGGAAGTCAGTGGTTTTTCACGCCAGCGCTGAATTTGTGCCAGATTGTTCTGATAGGCCAGATTATTCGGTGCAATTGAAACCAGGGTTTCAAAATACTGCTCGGCTTTGGCATGTTCGTTGCGGTAGGCATAGTTCAGCCCTTTTAAAGCCAGATACTGCTCCCGGTCTTCATGGGTACTGCGGTCCACGCCTTTGGCCTCGCTATAACGATAACGCGGTAACTGACGGTCCATGTCCTGAATCAGCTGATCAGCCTGCTTGAATTTTTCCTGTTCGATATAGGCATAATACAAACCGGCATACACCGTATAGTCTGCATAGTTCTTTTCCTGAAACAGGCTTAAATACACCGGTTCAGCCAGTTCCGGTTGTCGGGTGGCCAGATAGGCATCGGCAATGGCATGGCGTACATAAGCCGGCCAGTTTGCAATTGGCTGATGCTGCTGTTGCACAATTTTCAAGACCTGCTGATGACGCTTACGCTGTCCCAAGGCATACAGATAATCGGCATAGAATGCGCGCTGCAGTTCGGCGTCAGCTGCCACCTGTGGTTCATGTGCAGCCATATCGGCCAGTACCGCATCCAGCTCGGTATAGGCTGTTGCATATTCACTGCGCAGTTGTGCCGTTTTATAGGCCTGTACTGCATTCTGAATCCGGGTAGAAAACTGGTGCTGTTTAACTTGCAGTAACAAACGAGGATGGCTCTGTGCTAACTGTTGTTGCAGCAGATAGTTCTCTGCTGCATGATGCTTGCCATTAAGCATCAGCGACAGTACATATTGTTCATGGCCTGCAATGCTGCTTTGCTTTTTTAATCCGGCTTCGGCTGCCTGCAAGGCTTGTACCGGCATATTCAGGATACGATAGGTATAAGACAATAAACTCAGGTCATCGGCACTAAGCTGTTGCCATTGCAGGTTTTTCAGCAACGTTTTAGCGGCTGCTGCCTGACCCGACTCGGCTTCTAGTACCGCGTGCCAGACTTTGCCGCTGGCCTGGGTATTTAAAGGCTGAAACCGGGCCAGATACGCTTTGGCCTGAGCATACTGCTTGGCATCACGGAGCACCTTGATAGCGCTGACCTGGGCATAGGCAGGAAAGGTTTTAGGTTGAATCTGCTGCGTTAGGCGGTATAAATCCTGTGGATGTAACACAGGCTGACCATAGGCCAAAACTAGATAATCCGCAATTAACTTTTGATCTGTGGGAAATTGAGCTAATAACGCCTGCAAGCGATTGAGTCCAGAGACCACCTGCCCGGACCGAACCATCTCCACCGCGTGCTCACGTTGCTGATCAAGCGTATTGGCATGAGCAGAAGAAAAAATAAAAAAGAGCAAAGCGACAGACACTGAATCGGCATGATCGTTGTTATTTTGATCATATAAATTCTCAAGTTTCTGATAATTATTGTTCGATATCCTATTAAAGTGTGATGTAAATCACAATTACTAAAACAATCATTTTATTTGTTTTGTATGCTTTACTTTTTCCTCAATAGAAGCGTCATCATTATCTATGTTCTTTGCCATAAAAAACCCCAAGAACTGGGGTTTTTTAGTCAGGTAGGTTTTACACCAAACCTTTGGCCTGCAATACTTTCAGCATGGTTGAACCGAGCTCGGCCGGGCTACGGGTATAAGCCATTCCGGCACGTTCAAAGGCAGCAAATTTCTCCTCTGCGGTTCCTTTACCACCAGAAATAATCGCGCCAGCATGGCCCATGCGTTTGCCTTTTGGTGCGGTTACACCGGCAATATAGCCCACCACAGGCTTGGTCACATGCGCCTGAATGTATTCGGCTGCTTCTTCTTCGGCTGTGCCGCCAATCTCACCAATCATGATAATGGCTTCAGTTTGAGGATCGTCCTGGAACAGCTTCAGACAGTCAATCTGGTTCATGCCCGGAATCGGATCACCGCCGATGCCGATACAGGTCGACTGGCCCAGACCCAATTTGGTGGTTTGCGCAACCGCTTCATAAGTCAGCGTTCCTGAACGCGAGATAATCCCGATTTTCCCTGGCTGATGAATATGACCTGGCATAATCCCGATCTTACATTCGCCCGGGGTGATAATACCCGGACAGTTCGGGCCAATCAGGCGTGTACCATTACCATTGGTTTCCAGATAGCGTTTGGCTTTTAGCATATCTAGGGTCGGTACACCTTCAGTAATTACCACAATCAGTTCAATACCGGCATCGACCGCTTCAACAATCGAGTCCAGTACAAAAGGTGCGGGTACATAAATCACCGAAGCGTCAGCCTGAGTTTCACGGACCGCCTGCTTCATGGTGTTAAATACTGGCAGGTCTAAATGGGTTTGACCACCTTTACCTGGAGTTACACCGCCGACAACACGCGTGCCATAATCCAGCGCCTGGGCCGAATGGAAGGTTCCGTTTTTACCGGTGAAGCCCTGAACCAATACTTTTGTGTCTTTATTTACTAATACGCTCATGATGCATCTCCTTAAGCTTTTACCGCAGCAACAATTTTTTCTGCAGCATCGGCCAGGCCATTTGCAGAAATTAAGGTCAGGCCAGATTCATCCAGTAATTTGGCCCCCAGCTCAGCATTGTTTCCTTCCAGACGTACCACCACCGGCACGCTGACATTGACTTCCTGAACTGCTGCAATAATCGCCTCCGCAATCATGTCACAACGTACAATCCCACCAAAAATATTGATTAATACTCCCTGAACCGAATTGTCGGCCAGAATAATTTTAAATGCTTCAATCACGCGCTCTTTGGTTGCACCGCCACCGACATCAAGGAAGTTGGCCGGTTGACCACCATACAATTTGATGATGTCCATGGTTGCCATGGCAAGACCGGCACCATTGACCATACAGCCAATATTGCCTTCTAGCGCTACATAGTTCAGATCGAACTCAGAGGCTTTCAGTTCGCGCTCATTTTCCTGGCTCTTGTCACGCAGTGCCGCCACTTCCGGCAAACGGTACAGCGCATTGGAATCAATGCCAACTTTGGCATCGACACATAAAATTTCGCCGTTTTCACGTACAGACAGCGGGTTAATTTCAAACAGGGCAAAATCGTTTTCAATAAAGGCCTGATACGCCGCAGTCATGATTTTAACAAACTGGTTGATTTGTCCATCTTTTAAGTTCAGGGCAAACGCAACTTCACGTGCCTGAAATGGCAATAAGCCGACTAGTGGATCAACTTCGACTTTAATAATTTTTTCTGGGGTTTCTTCTGCGACTTTTTCAATTTCAACCCCACCTTCGGTTGAGGCCATAAAGGTCACGCGACGGCTAGAACGATCCACCACGGCACCCAAATATAATTCGCGCTCTACCGGATAAACATCTTGGGCCACCAGAATACTGTTCACCGGCTGGCCATTGGCATCGGTCTGATAAGTGACCAGTCGAGTACCGATCAGCTGATTGGCATACTCTGCCGCTTCTTCAGCCGATTTCACCACTTTCACACCACCCGCCTTACCACGGCCACCCGCATGCACCTGGGCTTTCATGACAGCGAATTTGCCACCGAGCTGTTCAAATGCCTGTACTGCTTCATCTGCATTGGTTGCAAGCAGACCTTCCTGCACCGGCATACCATATTTTTTTAATAGCGCTTTGGCTTGGTACTCATGTAGATTCATTTATTTACCTTTTACTACTTTTCACGTTTTTTTATGACTCGCTAAAACTCCAACATCCATCGTCGTGAGTATTAACATTTATACAGTTTTATCGTTTTAGTTTTAGATGATTATTCAAACAAAAACAACCACCAAATGAAAAAGAGCGGTCGAAACCGCTCTTTTTTTATTTATTTACGCTTACGCTGAATCGCGTGGATGGCACGTCCATCGACGGCCAGTGCCGCTTCGTGCACCACCTCAGAGAAGGTTGGGTGACCGAATGTCATTAATTGTAAATCTTCAACTGAAGATACAAATTCAAGCGCGATCATACCTTGGTGAACAATGTCAGACGCTGCAGGCCCAATCACGTGCATACCCAGTAAACGATCTGTTTTTGCATCAGCAACAAACTTCACGAAACCAGCACCTTCACCGGCAGCTAAAGCACGGCCGTTGACTGCGAAACCGAATTGACCGGTTTTCACTTCATGACCTTTTTCTTTGGCCTGCTCTTCTGTTAAACCTACCCACGCCGCTTCAGGGTGTGTATAGATGACAGAGATGATGGTGTCATAGTTCACTTGAGCAGCATGACCGTGAATACGTTCAACTGCCATTACGCCTTCTTCCATGGCCTTGTGTGCCAGCATTGGACCGCGTACCAAGTCACCAATTGCATATACGCCTTCAACAGAAGTCGCACACCAGTCGTTCACTTCAACCAGACCACGTTCAGTCAGTTTGATACCGCAGTCATCAGCCAGTAAGCCTTCAGCATACGCACGACGACCCACACACACGATCAGCTTGTCGAAAGTCTGTTCTTTCTCTTCGCCGCCTTGGGTGTATTTTACCGTCACTTCACGACCGTTGACTTCAGTGCCAGACACTTTCGCGCCTACACGAATATCCAGACCCTGTTTGGTCAGCAGTTTCTGGTAGTCTTTTGCCAGCGCTTTATCCGCCATTGGCAAGAAGGCATCCATTGCTTCAAATACAACAACTTCAGCACCTAGACGACGCCATACTGAACCAAGCTCCAGACCGATCACGCCGGCACCAATCACGCCTAAACGCTTCGGTACTTCAGGGAACTCAAGCGCGCCAGTAGAATCAACAATAATGTCTTGATCAACAGGAGCTACCGGAATGTTCACTGGTACAGAACCAGACGCAAGAATTACATATTTTGGCTCTAGAACCTGAGTTTCACCTTCGTGAGGAACAAACTCAACTTTCTTACCCGCCAGTAATTTACCAGTACCTTTTAACCATTCGATACCATTGCCTTTCAGCAACTGGTCAATACCGCCAGTCAACTGGTCAACAATCTTGTCTTTACGTGCCAGTAATTTAGACAGGTCAAAGTTTACTTCACCTGTCGTAATACCATGATCAGCCAGGTGATGAACGGTATCTTCATAACGGTGTGAAGAATCAAGCAGTGCTTTAGACGGGATACAGCCCACGTTTAAGCAGGTACCACCTAAAGATGGTTTACCTTTGTGGATGCGTTTTTCGATACATGCCACTTTAAAACCAAGCTGAGCCGCACGAATGGCTGCTTCATAACCGCCTGGACCACCGCCAATAACAACTAAATCAAATTGTTGAGACATTTTTATCTCCAATCAATCTCTCTAAATTCCACCTTTTGCTTAAGGGGGAACCTTTCCCCTCTTTTTTAGAGGGGTTAGGAGAGATTTTTAATTAATAAATTATAAGTCAAGGATAAGTTTAGCTGGCTCTTCTAACAATTCTTTGATTGTTACAAGGAAACCTACCGCTTCTTTACCATCGATTAAACGGTGGTCATAAGACAGCGCTAAATACATCATTGGCAAGATTTCAACCTGACCATTGACTGCCATAGGACGTTCCTGGATTTTGTGCATACCCAGAATAGCAGTTTGTGGTGTATTCAGAATTGGCGTAGACAGCAGTGAACCGAAAGTACCACCATTAGTAATGGTGAATGTACCGCCAGTCATGTCTTCAATCGCAAGTTTACCTTCACGTGCTTTCGCAGCATAAGCACCAATGCCAGATTCAACTTCAGCGTAGTTCATACGGTCTGTATCACGTAATACAGGAACCACCAGACCACGGTCAGAAGATACAGCTACACCGATGTCATAGTAACCGTGATAAACGATATCGTCGCCATCAATTGATGCGTTTACTGCTGGGTAGCGTTTTAGCGCTTCAGTCGCAGCTTTTACGAAGAATGACATGAAGCCAAGACGCGCACCGTGGCGTTTTTCAAATGCGTCTTTATATTGCTTACGCATTTCCATGATTGGTTTCATGTTCACTTCGTTAAACGTCGTCAACATTGCAGTTTCTTGAGTCGCTGCAAGTAAACGTTCAGCTACACGCTTACGTAAACGCGTCATAGGAACACGTTTCTCGATACGCTCACCTACTGCTGCAGTTAAAGGCGCAGCCGCTGGTTTCGCTTGATGGTTGGCCACATCTTCTTTAGTGATGCGACCGCCACGGCCTGTACCTTGTACGTCAGCAGCGTTGATACCGGTTTCAGTCAATGCTTTACGCACCGCTGGTGCCTGGTCCGCAACTGGTTGAGCACGCTCAACTACAGGTGCTGCACCTGCTTCAGTTTTCGCAGCCGCCTGTTCAACTTTCTCTTCAGACTGAACTGCTTGAGTTTGCGCAGCGCCAGATACAGCACCTTCTTCAAA
This sequence comes from Acinetobacter sp. AND/436, assembly GCF_049546925.1. Classification (NCBI taxonomy): domain Bacteria; kingdom Pseudomonadati; phylum Pseudomonadota; class Gammaproteobacteria; order Moraxellales; family Moraxellaceae; genus Acinetobacter; species Acinetobacter sp. AND/436. Next base: position 26,161 of record NZ_JBMXBO010000002.1, on the reverse strand, counting down.
CTGTGCAATCACTTCATTTGAAAGTACAGTATCACCTTCATTTTTAATGATTTGAGCAATCGTACCGTCTGCAGGAGCTACAACTTCCAGAACAACTTTGTCAGTTTCGATGTCACAGATCACTTCATCACGTGATACTGCTTCACCTGGTTGTTTGTGCCAAGTCGCGATTGTTCCATCTGCAACTGACTCTGGAAATACCGGTGCTTTAATTTCGGTTGCCATTACTTCGAATCTCCTGTTATTCAGCTACGATCGCAAGCGCGTCATTGATGAGCTGAGCTTGTTGTTTTGCATGCAAATATGGTGAACCACACGCTGGAGCGGCAGAAGCCTCACGACCAGCAAAGCTGATACGAACCTGTTTACCAGCTTTCATCACGTCATCATATAGACGCGGCGCGATGAACAACCAAGCACCTTGGTTCTTCGGTTCTTCCTGAGTCCAAACCAGTTCTTTCACGTTTGGATAAGCTTCAAGAATTTCCGCAATGCGTTGTTCTGGGTATGGATACAACTGTTCAATACGAACAATTGCCGTGTTGTTCAATTCTTTTTCACGACGTTTTTCAAGCAGGTCGTAATACACTTTACCACCACAAAGTACCAGACGGGTCACGTCGGCCTTGTTGATGTTGCTGTCGATTTCGTCAATCACAGTCTGGAAAGTACCAGTTGCCAGCTCATCAAGAGATGAAGTTGCCAGTTTGTGACGCAGCAATGATTTCGGTGACATCACAATCATTGGCTTACGGATTGGACGAATTGCCTGACGACGTAAAGCGTGGAAAATCTGTGCTGGTGTAGTCGGGGTAATCACTTGCATGTTGTCTTCAGCACACAGCTGTAAGAAACGTTCTAAACGTGCAGATGAGTGTTCCGGACCTTGACCTTCAAAGCCGTGTGGCAGCAACATGGTTAAACCACATACACGTTCCCACTTGGTTTCACCAGAGGCGATGAACTGGTCAATCACCACTTGCGCACAGTTAGCGAAGTCACCAAATTGTGCTTCCCAAATGATCAGACCGTGTGGAATCGTGGTCGCATAACCATATTCAAATGCCAGTACCGCCATTTCAGACAATAGCGAGTCATATAAAGCAAAACGCGGCTGGTTTTCTTTCACATGGCACAATGGAATATAAGTTTCGCCATCAACCTGGTTATGCAGTTTGGCATGACGGTGCGAGAAGGTACCACGACCTACGTCTTCACCAGTAATACGTACCAGGTAACCCTGATCTAGCAGTGTTGCATAGGCTAGAGTTTCAGCAGCACCCCAGTTCAGCGGCATTTCGCCGGTCTGCATTTTCAGACGTTCGTCAATCACTTTAGACACCTGACGCTGCATCACGAAACCTTCTGGAAGTTTACGCATGCCTTCACCAAGCTCTTTTAAGCGCTCAGCCGGGAAAGTGGTATCCCATTCGTCAGTGTATTCATGGCCCAGGTACGGCGTCCAGTCCACAAACATTTTCTTGTTCGGTTCAAGAACCAGCGCATTGGCAACGTGATTACCTGCTTCAAGATCGGCACGGTAGTCTTCAACCATTTGGTCTGCAGCAGCGCGATCTAATACGCCCTGTTGTACTAGTTGGTCTGCATACAAAGTACGTGTAGTGGCTTTCTTGTTGATCACCTGATACATCAGTGGCTGGGTTGCAGATGGCTCATCCGCTTCGTTGTGACCACGACGACGGTAACAGAACAGGTCAATCACTACGTCTTTACGGAAAGTATGACGGAAGTCGTGTGCCAATTGCGTTACGAAGATTACTGCTTCAGGATCATCACCATTCACGTGGAATACTGGCGCCTGAACCATTTTCGCGATGTCGGTACAGTATTCTGTAGAACGCGCATCACGTGGATCAGAGGTAGTGAAACCAACCTGGTTGTTAATTACGATGTGCACAGTACCACCCACGGTATAACCGCGTGTTTGTGACATCTGGAAAGTTTCCTGGTTCACGCCCTGACCTGCAAATGCAGCATCACCATGTACGATTAATGGCAATACGTCATCGCCACCAATGTCTTTACGACGTACTTGACGGGCACGTACCGAACCTTCAACCACAGGTCCAACAATTTCAAGGTGCGACGGGTTAAACGCCAATGCCAAGTGAACTTCGCCACCTGGGGTCATTACGTTAGATGAGAAACCTTGGTGGTACTTAACGTCACCCGAACCTTTCTTGTGTAAAGATTTACCTTCGAACTCGCCAAACAGGTCAGCCGGGTTTTTACCCATGATGTTAACCAGCAAGTTCAGACGGCCACGGTGTGGCATACCAATCACGACTTCTTTACAACCAACCGCACCGGCACGTTGAATTAGTTCGTTAACCATTGGAATGAAAGATTCACCACCTTCCACACCAAAGCGTTTTGCACCAACGTATTTATTACCTAAATATTTTTCCAGACCTTCAGCGGCAGTTAAACGCTCAAGGAAGTGTTTTTTCTGTTCTGCATTGAAGCCATACTGACCACGGGCACTTTCAAGACGCTGTTGAATCCAGCGTTTCTCTTTGGTGTCAACAATGTGCATGTACTCTGCACCAATTGAACCGCAGTAAGTTGCTTCCATCGCTTCAACCATTTCGCCCAGCGTGGTATCTGTTTTACCAATCGCCAGGTTGCCTGTGTTGAATACGGTATCTAAATCAGATTTGGTTAAACCGTGCGCAGCAAGATCAAGATCTGGCACTTCTTCGCGTTTTGCCAAACCTAGCGGATCTAATTTTGCTTTTTGGTGACCACGATTACGATACGCTGCGATCAGTTGCAGGACGCCTATTTGACGACGTTCATGCTCAGAGCTTACCGCGCTTTGAGCCACAGACTGAATACGATTTGAGTTGCGACCCAATAAAAGGAATTGCTCACGTACATTGCTATGAGGTTGATCACCTTTTGGGAATTTATCGAAGTACACTCTCCAGTCTTCACCAACTGACTCTGGAGACGTTAAATACTGCTCATAAAGTTCTTCAATATACGCTGCACTATCAGCGGAAAGTTCAGTGTCAAGACGCAGAGCGTCAGCAACTTCTTGCATTTGTGGACCCATTTCCTATTGCAAAAACATTTTTCAGGATGCTTTTTAAGCAAAACCCATGATTGATAATGTCAAATTGGTAACATGACATTCGTCCCCATTCGACAACTGTCATGAGGCGTTATCACTACATTAGGACTACCCAATGTGAATAATGAATCATAACACCCTGATTGGCATCATCACTCATTTTATACTCGGCCAAAACCGAGCAATTTTTTTGCAAATCGACTTAGAAAAATTAATTCGGCAAATTAGCTTTTCTAAATAGGTTTACTCTAATTTCTGGCTTTCTACATCTCTTTAAATGTTGAAAAAATGTACATAAATTCAACCTCAATTTTTAAATATAGAAGTTTATTAATCGTAACATGATCTCCAACTCTCAATTGATTTTTTTGACGTATACCCCCTATAAATTGGCGAAATACAAGAAACATATTTTGCTCTAACATATGGTGCTTTATTTAATAATTAGAAGCAATTAAGACCAAAGTCCAACGGCTTCTTTATTCCATAAAACAAAAGAGAGCACATCTTTCAATCTGCCCTCTTCAACTTGCGTTATATAATAACATCTTGCACCACTTTTTGCAGTCTCATGCCCCATTTCTGGGCGTATTAAAACAAAATACCATCACTCTATTACACTTTTTTAGAAGATTGATTTAAAACTATTCACCTGCACTTTTCATACCCAGTTTGTATGCAGCAATGCATCTCATCAGACCAACCCCATTCAAGTGTTCAATAAAACAGCATAAAAAAAGCACATCCAGAGATGTGCTTTTTGAATTCACCAAACTGGCGTTCAGATTAACCCGCAGTATCCAGAAGCATGTTACGGATGTGACCGATTGCTTTGGTTGGGTTCAGACCTTTCGGACAAACTGACACACAGTTCATGATGCCTTTACAACGGAACAGCGAGAACGGGTCATCAAGACGCGCCAGACGCTCTTGAGTTGCAGTATCACGTGAATCGATGATGAAGCGGTAAGCATTCAACAGCGCTGAAGGACCCAGGAATTTGTCCGGGTTCCACCAGAATGATGGGCATGAAGTTGAACAGCATGCACATAAAATACATTCATACAGGCCATCTAGGTGCTCACGGTCTTCCTGAGACTGTAAACGCTCTTTTGGTGGCGCAGGCTGGTTGTTGATCAAGAATGGCTGAATCTTGTTGTACTGGTCGTAGAACTGATTCATATCAACAACTAGGTCTTTGATCACTGGCAGACCTGGTAATGGACGAATGGTGATTTCATTTGGTAAATCGTTCAGGTTCCAAAGACACGCCAAACCGTTTTTACCATTGATGTTTACACCATCAGAACCACAAATACCTTCGCGGCAAGAACGACGGAACGTTAAAGTTTCGTCTTGTACTTTCAACGCCAAAAGTGCGTCAAGCAACATACGATGCTTATCAGTCAATTCCAGCTTGAATGTTTGCATGTACGGTGCTTTATCCTTATCAGGATCATAGCGGTAGATATGAAATGTACGAGTACCTCTACTCATCTTGTTTCTCCTGATTAGAATGTACGTGGTTTAGGTGGAATAGCTGCAACAGAAAGCGGCTTGTAACGTACTGGTTTGTACTCAAGACGGTTGTCTGCAGAGAACCACAGAGTGTGCTTCATCCACTCATCATCACGACGACCATAAGAATAAGTCGGGTGATCTGGTGGTAATTCAAAGTCTACAACAGTGTGCGCACCACGACACTCTTTACGCGCAGCAGCAGAAATCAAGGTTGCTTTTGCGACTTCGTATAGGTTTTCAACTTCTAATGCTTCTACACGTGCAGTGTTGAAGACTTTAGATTTGTCTTTCAGGTGGATATTGCGAACACGTGGTTCAAGCGCAAGAATCTGTTTCACACCTTCTTCAAGCAATGCTGAAGTACGGAATACACCTGCGTGATCCTGAACGATGTTACGAATTGCATCCGCAACTTCTTGAGCGTTTTCACCTGAAGTTGATTCGTCAAGTTTACGAATACGGTTCAGCGTGTTTTCAAGTACAGTTGTAGGTAGTGGTTCGTACTCGCCATCGTGCTGTTTAGTTACATACTCAATGATATGTTGACCAGCCGCTTTACCAAATACCACCAGGTCAAGCAGTGAGTTAGTACCTAAACGGTTTGCACCGTGTACAGATACACATGAACATTCACCAATTGCATAGAAACCTTTTACAGGTTTCGCAAAGTCACGACCTTCCGCATTTGTAGAATATGTGTCAGTGTCTTTGTCGTAGTTGGCAACCAGTGGAGTCGTTTCACGAGATTCTGGAACAACAACCTGACCATGAATGTTGGTCGGAATACCACCCATTTGGTAATGGATTGTTGGTACAACCGGAATTGGCTCTTTAGTACAGTCAACGTTCGCGAATTTCTTGCCAATCTCGAATACAGATGGCAGACGTTTCATGATCGTGTCAGCACCCAGGTGCGTCATATCCAGCAAGATGTAGTCTTTGTTCGGACCACAACCACGGCCTTCTTTAATTTCCTGGTCCATAGAACGTGATACGAAGTCACGTGGCGCCAAGTCTTTTAAAGTTGGAGCATAACGTTCCATGAACGGTTCGCCAGAATCGTTACGAAGGATACCACCCTCACCACGACAGCCTTCCGTTAACAATACGCCTGCGCCCGCAACACCTGTTGGGTGGAATTGCCAGAATTCCATATCCTGTAATGGAATACCTGCACGAGCAGCCATACCAAGACCGTCACCCGTGTTGATATACGCGTTAGTAGAGGCACGGTAAACACGACCTGCACCACCAGTAGCGAATAGCGTCGCTTTAGCTTGGAATACCGCAATTTTACCTGTTTCCTGGTCAATTGCAGTTACACCCAGTACGTCGCCTGCTTCGTTACGGATTAAGTCAAGTGCAATCCATTCAACGAAAAATTGAGTCCCCATTTTCACGTTGCTTTGATAAAGCGTGTGAAGCAGCGCGTGGCCTGTACGGTCAGCAGCAGCACATGCACGTGGCACAGCTTTTTCACCGTAGTTTGCAGAGTGACCACCGAATGGACGCTGGTAAATTGTACCGTCTGCGTTACGGTCAAATGGCATACCCAAGTGTTCTAATTCATAAACCACTTGTGGCGCTTCACGCGTCATGAATTCGATCGCGTCTTGGTCGCCTAACCAGTCAGAACCTTTAACCGTGTCATAGAAGTGGTAGTGCCAGTTATCTTCCTGCATGTTACCAAGAGATGCACCAATACCACCTTGCGCCGCAACCGTGTGCGAACGTGTTGGGAATACTTTGGTCAGTACTGCAACTTTCAAACCCGCTTGAGCAAGTTGGTAAGATGCACGCATACCTGAACCACCACCACCAACGATGACTGCGTCAAAAAATTGGTGTGGAATGTTTGAATAATCTTCTTTAGGGTTAATCGCGCCCATGATATCTTCCTATCAATTCGCCCAGAAAATCTGGATTGCCCAGATTGCATATGCAAAAACAGCAATAATCACTGCTGAAGTCAGCACTAGGCGTAAACCTGAAGCTGAAGGACCCATCTGACGAGTAGTCACGTAATCTGTGAATACCTGCCACATACCAATCCATGCGTGTGCAACAAGAGATAAGACTGCCAATAAAGATAAAATCTTCATTGGTAATGTCATCATAAAGCCGTACCACTGTTCAAAGTTAAATCCGCCATTCAGCAGAATCCAACCAAATACCACAACGGTATAAACAGCAAGAACAACAGCACTTACGCGTTGGATAAACCAGTCGCGAGAACCTGAACCCGTTAAACCTGTAGCACTTTTCATTAGAGAACAATCCATACAAAGGCTGCGAGAATACCAATCGCAGACAAGACTAATGCGATAGTAGCTGCAACACGACCACTTTGCAGTTCCTCTGCAACACCAAGGTCAGCAAGTAAATGCTTGACACCAGCGATGAAGTGATAGATTAATCCGGCTACAAATACCCATACGATAAAGCGGACAAAGAAACCGTTAAAGATTTCCTGTACTTCTGCAAAACCTTCTGGCGAAGACAAAGACTTGTCTAATAACCAAAGAAGTACCGGTACGAGTAAAAATACGATGACACCTGAAAGACGGTGTAAAATTGATGCAATAGCCACAGGTGATTTTAAGTTTACTGATAAAACTTGACCCATGGACAAATTGACAGGTCTGTTGCTTTTCACAGCGGGCATCCTGTAAGTAAAAACTCCATCCGGAGTTTGTTGGAATTAATTCGAAGGAAAGCTGGCATTGCTAGGCATTCGAATGCCTATATTCAAAACGACACTGAATTATAAAACGTCAACTATTAAAATACAAACAACCGCACTGGGCTTTTTGAACAAAAAACCCTTAAATAAGAATCATTAACAAATAGGTAATTTATGAAACACATCAACCGGATACATCTTTAAGGCATCATCTCACTGTTTTTTATTAATTTATTTTATGTTTCTGCTATTGGTTTTAGCTATAATTGCAATTTTCACCGGACTGAAATATTTAGACTAAAGCAGCACAGTAAATGTCTAGACACTATATTGTTGAATCTTTTCACTTTATCTTTGGGTGCCTGAATATTTTTTCCTTGAATATTTGCTATCAGGCAAACAACATGAAATATTTTCAGCGCCCTGCCCGTGCTTCCCGCTTCAGGCCGGCATTTGGATTTTGAGTCTTGCAAAAGCTGACAGATTGCTCTGACTTTACTTGCAATTTCAGCGCATCAGAACAAGTTAACTGGCTGAATGGCTGATTTAATTAGCTATTTTTTAACCAGTCAAACCTAAAAAAATGACAGACTTAGCGCTTTTATTTATGAATAACAAAGCAGCAGCAGAACCGGCAAAGCCCAGCTAAGTTATGAAAAACAGATACATTTCGGAAAGCTTAAAATTCCAGCAGCCTGGCTTTTCAAGAGCTTTTAACGCTAAAAAATTGCTTACAATTAAAGCATTCCTATTATTTTTTTCTGCACCTATCCGGGAATTTGACTTATTATAGCGCGTCGGTGCTGTGATTTTACTCAGTTTTTCATACGAATATTTTTTGACTAAGCTGCTGTGTCAGCGTCACTTTTTATCCATAAGTATAATTGACAAAATTTCAGTACACACTAATCTTATAGCAAATTTTCGATCCGTCTGATTCGCGCATTAAAAGATTGATACTACGAGTCAGATCAACATTCACCAGGACAGGAGATCTATTGAATGTCTGAAGCAACTGGCAAGAAAGCCGTTTTACAGCTTGATGGCAAAGAAATTGAATTACCAATTTACAGCGGCACATTGGGCCCAGATGTAATTGACGTTAAGGATGTGTTGGCTGCAGGTCACTTTACTTTTGATCCTGGTTTTATGGCGACAGCTTCTTGTGAATCTAAGATCACATTCATTGACGGTAACAAAGGTGTTCTGTTACACCGCGGTTACCCGATTGATCAATTGGCGACTAAAGCTGATTACCTGGAAACTTGCTACCTGTTATTAAACGGCGAGCTTCCAACAGCTGAGCAAAAAGAAGAATTTGACGCGAAAGTTCGTAACCACACCATGGTTCACGACCAAGTTAGCCGCTTCTATAACGGTTTCCGTCGTGATGCGCATCCTATGGCGATCATGGTTGGTGTTGTGGGTGCATTATCTGCGTTCTATCACAACAACCTGGACATCGAAGATGTTAACCACCGTGAAATCACTGCGATCCGTTTAATCGCGAAGATTCCTACTTTAGCGGCTTGGAGCTACAAGTACACTGTGGGTCAACCATTCGTTTACCCACGTAACGACTTAAGCTACGCTGAAAACTTCCTGTACATGATGTTTGCTACGCCTGCAGACCGTGACTACAAAGTGAACCCGATTCTTGCCAAAGCAATGGACCGTATCTTCACTCTTCACGCTGACCACGAGCAAAACGCGTCTACGTCTACAGTACGTTTAGCGGGTTCTACCGGTGCTAACCCTTATGCTTGTATCGCTGCGGGTATCTCTGCACTTTGGGGTCCTGCGCACGGTGGTGCGAACGAAGCAGTTCTTAAGATGCTGGATGAAATCGGCACTGTAGAAAACGTTGCTGGCTTCATGGAAAAAGTGAAGACTAAAGAAGTTAAACTGATGGGCTTCGGTCACCGTGTTTACAAAAACTTCGACCCACGCGCGAAAGTAATGAAAGAGACTTGCGACGAAGTTCTTGGTGCATTAGGTATCAACGATCCACAATTAGCGTTAGCAATGGAACTTGAGCGTATCGCGCTTTCTGACGAATACTTCATCAAGCGTAACCTGTATCCAAACGTAGACTTCTACTCTGGTATCATCCTGAAAGCGATTGGTATTCCGACAGAAATGTTTACTGTGATCTTCGCGCTTGCACGTACAGTTGGTTGGATCAGCCACTGGTTAGAAATGCACAGCGGTCCTTACAAGATCGGTCGTCCTCGTCAGCTTTACACTGGCGAAGTTCAACGCGACATCAACCGTTAATCCGGTTCGCGTTCAACGACGAAAAAACCACCCGTTTGGGTGGTTTTTTTATGGACATTCAAACTAAATGCGCGTTTCGACCAGACCGAGGCAACGCCAATATTCAGCGCAAAAGTACGTTAAGCTACCTGATAATGCTCCAGATCTAGGCGCTGTAAACGTCGCTTTAACTCGGCCAGTGACCACGGCCAGGCGGCAAAGTTGCGACCATTCTGGTCCAGATAATAACTTTGACAGCCGCCACGGTTAAACACAGTTTTCTGCACATGAGTCTGTACTTTGGCATTGTGGTATTTCAGCACATCCGGCTTGATTTCAATACGCTTTAAGCCCTTGGCTTTCATTTGCAATAAACCACTGACAATATAGTCCAGTTGCGCTTCTGCAATACCAATAAAGGAATCATAGACCAGAATATTCGGCCCGAGCACCAAAAAGGCATTGGGCAAATGCTGGATACTGGTGCCCAAAAAGGCTTCGGGTGAACTGCTCTGCCACAGCTCGGAAAGTCGTTGGCCTTGGGCATTCTGCACACGGCGACCAATCGGTGGATGTGACACCTCAAAGCCCGTTCCCCAGATAATCACATCGACCTCATGCCGGTCACCATTGGCGGAAATCACCGTATTGCCTTCAATTTCCACCAAGCCATGCGGAATTAAAGTGCTATTCGGGGCCTGCAAGGCCGGATAATAATCATTGGCAAACAGTAAACGCTTACAGCCGACCGAAAAATTGGGGGTAACCGCCTGACGTAAAGCCGGATCTTTGACCTGTAATTTTAACAGCTGCCGGCTGAGTACATTCACGGGCTCCAACAAAGGTGGATGACGCAGGCCAAAATTAATCAGATTCAAAGATTGCGATACCGCACCGCGCCAACGCTGCTGGATGACCGGAAACTTGGCCAGTGTACTTTTCATCACCTGATTCAGGGGCAGATCAGGCTTTGGCAGGACCCACGGCGCTGTACGCTGGAAAATATATAACTCTTTGGCCAGAGGCTGAATTTTCGGAATAAACTGAATGGCCGAGGCGCCGGTGCCAATGACTGCAATGCGTTTACCACGCAGGTCATAGGCATGGTTCCAGCGTGCCGAATGGAACATTTCGCCCTTAAAACTGTCGATGCCTTTAATTTTCGGCAGTTGCGGCTCGGTAATCGGGCCGGTAGAGAAAATCACGGTTCTGGCCCGATATCGCCCTTTGCTGGTGTTGAGCTCCCACATCTGTTCAGTCTCATTCCAGCGTGCATCTTGCAGTTCATTATGAAATTGAATCTTGGCATATAGCTGAAAACGGGTCGCCACATCTTCCAGATAACGCAGGATTTCCGGCTGCTTGGCAAATAAATGACTCCAGCCATGACTTGGCGCAAAGGAAAAAGAATATAAGGCCGAGGGCACATCACAACCACAACCCGGATAGGTATTGTCCCGCCAGGTGCCTCCTACCCGGCCGGCTTTTTCCAGCACCAGATAATCCTGATAGCCAGCCTGATTCAGTTTATAGGCCGCTGCCAGACCGGAAATACCCGCCCCAATAATAATGGTGTCATAGACCCGGCTTGGCATAGTAGTTGATCTACCGCGCTGCTCAGTTGTTTGAGAATTTGGCTGATTGGCCCCTGCCCTTGCTGATGCTGCACTGGCACTTTTGGCTTTTCGACTAGGCTTTTTGAGCACAAGATCGGCCGGCTCAGCGACCGTTTGCAACGTGACTTGATCATCTTGTTTCATTTTTTTCTACTCAGGATTTTTGTACATATTTATTGAATAATGGATAACCCACACCCAGCAGCTTGGTATATAAACGCGGCGCGGCACGCTTGAACCACCAGAACAGTTTGGCATCTGGCTGTGGAATGGTATACAGCTCGCCCCGGTCTAAATTGTTTAAGGTCTGCGCTACCACCTGCTCACAGCTGACAAAGGCATGATGGGTCAGCAAATGATCTGCCAGTCCCGAATAATGCGCAGGCAAACGGCCATTTTTCATGATATTGGTCGGCACCAGCGTTGGGCATAACACATTGATGCGAATATTGGCGCCACGTAACTCGGCAGACAGGGTTTCAGACAAGGCCAGTACGCTGGACTTGCTGACGTTATAGGCGGTCATTTCCGGCGCTGCGGTATAACCAGCAGCCGAAGCGACATTAATAATCGCACCACCACCCTGCTGTTTCAGTTTCGGTACGAAATAATGACAACCGTGGATCACGCCCCATAAGTTGACCTGCATACACCATTGCCAGTCGGCCAGGCTGACTTCATCAAACTTGCCACCCAGCCCCACACCGGCATTATTGATCAGCAAAGTCACCGGATGGCCCAACAGCTGTTCAGACTGTTCAGCCAGTTGCTGCACCTGCTCGGCCACACCCACATCACATTGCAACGCAAAGGCCGCAGTCGCAAACTGGTGTTCAATCTGCTTGGCGGTTGCTTGAGCCGCCGCCAGATTGATATCGGCACAGATCACGCTGCCACCACGCCTGGCCAGTTCCAGCGCAAAACTGCGTCCAATCCCACTGCCTGCACCGGTCACCACCGCATAAGCCTGCTGGCTCAGTCGCACTTTTTTTGCAAATAATCCCATCATCCTTCTTCATCCTTACACTTTGAGCGCCGGGGTAAATTCCTTGACGAAATACGGCGTTAACACCCCGCTTTCCGGATGCAGCAAACGTTCCTTGTAATAGGCTAAAAAGGCCGAAGTATCATGGTCATTCGGATGAAAACCGGGACGCAGATAATCCAGAATATGCGCCCAGCTACTGCCATACACGCCATCTTGCAGACCAAAAATCAGCTTGATGCTACGCGGCAGGTCTTTCCAGTAACTCAGACTAAACAAATTAGACGGTTTGCGATAAAACGGCACCAGCAGCGAGGCAATGGAAATCAGCACCAGGATGGTGATGAGCGCCGGGAAGAAACCGGCAATGCGCAAGCCATAACTGTTGGATAACGACTGGAACACATCATAGGCAATGTCTTTGTGTTCCGATTCTTCCAGCATGTGCCACATCCAGATGGCACGCTGCTTTTCATCATGCGACTGGAAGAAAATTTCCTCATGATTCATCATGTACTCGGCCAGCACCGCGGTGAAATGTTCAATGCCAGCCATCAGCGACAGTTTCATCGGCTGTGGCAAACGGTTAAAGCCGTGATCAAAGACAAATCTGGCCCAGGAACGGAACAGCTCAACCGGCAGATCGGCATCCCGAAAGGCATCATTCAGCTCTTCATGCAATCTGGAATGTAGCGCCTCCTGGCCAATTAGGGAGGTGACCCGCTGTTTTAGCACGGGATCATTTAACAGCTCACGATGATAACGCGCGGTGTCAATCACCAGATCTTCGCCATAGGTCAGGAAAATCGACAGCGAGGCAAAATAGGCACTGGCCAGTTCGGCATTCAAGTAAAATTTGGGATCCATTTCTTCGGCCTTAAAGTCGAATTTCATATGCCGGATTGGGAGGGCAGCCGACTGTTTCTCGGCATCAAAAGGTGTCGCGCTGAAAAAATGGCGAACAGGCTGAGGTAAAAACTGAGCAATCTGCATGGCTATTCTCTTTGTTTTGTCCATTTGAGCCAGGTCAAGACACCGTGGTCATCGACCTGAATGAGACCAAAACTAAGCCAGCCCTGCATTGAAACCAGTTGCCAAAATCGTCATAAAATTGGCAAATCGTGACTTTAAAAAATATTGTCTGACAATTTGCTCACACTTTTTTCCGCAGAGCTCATTTCCTTGTCAATTGGGGTCAGCGCCTATTTGGACACTCTGTCACTGCGGTTACTGGGCAGATAACGCACTTTGCGTTCTTTGGACTGATAAATCCACTGATGATCGAACAGGCCCTGATTCAGATGTTCAAAACGGAAGTTACCAATCGCTACCGCATAAAAACCGGTGCCCTGCTGTTTCTGCTGCTCGACTTGGGCCATCAGTTCTGTCGGTAACTGCCCCATGATGAAATCGGACACCACCAGCACATCGGCATTGTGAAAATTTGGCTGGGCCAGCATCGACAGGGCATGTTCGATGGCGGGAATAACATCGGTGCCGCCATGAAAAGACTGGCTAAGAAAGTGAATCAGATCATCCAGCGAATAGCCTTCGAGTAAATTCAGGCTGGTCAGCTGGGTCGAGAAGTTAATTAAATACATCGGGCGTTTGGCTTTCATGGCCTGAATTGCCAGATACAGACTCATGGCTTTGGCAATCAGCTCCGGCTGGCCGTGCATGGAACCGCTGGTGTCCAGACACAAAATCATCGGGCCTTTTTGCCCCAGACGCTTGTGCCGTGCTGTTTGATCCTGAATTACCCGACTGCTGTGCTGACCTTGCAGGTTAAAGCTCATCAGGTTGGATTCCAGATATTTCAGGTCAAATAAAAGCGCCAGATCGGGATCGGCCAGTAAGGCCAGCTCGCTCGGCAGCGCCAGATTCAAATCCTGCGCCAGCTGAATACCGGTAATTTCTTCATGCCAGTGCTGCTCCAGCAATTCCAGCTCCTGCTCTGGCCGATGCTGCTGCACGGCCTGGCGCGGATAATGTGCAGGCTGGGCAGAACCGATTTTCTGGCACAAGGCTTGCAGCTCACGATCCTCCTGCAAATAGCTGGCCCATTGCTCAAACTGCTGGATATCCTGTGGTTGTAACTGGCCTCTGGAATAGTCAATAAAAATACCGGTTTCGATGCCGGTGGCATCTTTGTATTTGGCCAGTCGCTGCATCTGGCTGAGAAAATCGCGAATCTCATCCAGAAAAGCATCCCGCTGCAAGGCCAGCTGCTCAAATTCCCAATGAGCAATGGCTTCGGTCAGTTTACGTTGCCATTTTTCTGTTAATAACTGTGCCTGTAGCTCGCGCTGTCCGGCAGAGAAAGTAGCGCTTTGAGTCCAAAACGGGCTTAAATCAGGCAGCCCCAGCTGAGCCTGAAAATCCTGATATTGCACCTGCATCTGCTGAAACTCGGCGCTATTGATGGAGGGCTGCGCCAGCCAGTGTTCCAGTTGCTGCTGCACTTCCCTATAAGGATGCTGCTGATCGAGACTGGATTTGGCCTGATAGGCCCAGGCCCGGACTTTATCATCCAGATGCTGACTGACTTTCTGATCATCCAGCCAGTGTTTTAAGGAGGAATCGGCCAGCTCCTGATACAGCTGTCCGGTCAACTGCTCTAACGCTGTATGCTGACGCTGATGCTGCTGCAGGTCTAGCCTTGACATAGCTGTTCCAGCCGCGCGCAGTCTTGCAGTTGCAGCTGATAGCGCTGTAACTGCTGCTGCACATGCTGTTGTAACTGGGCACTGTCGGCGGCGGCAACAAAGACTGAAGCAAAATGTGCTGACTGGGCATTAAAACGCTGCTGTAACAGGGCTAAATCTTTGCTCAGTGCATTTTGTAGCTGGGCAAGCTCTCCCCGCAACTGCTGCACCAACTTTTCATCAATGACACGGCGTGCGCTGCCTTTCGGGTATTTAATATACGGTGTGACCACTTCTTCCAGCCCATAATAGCCGCCTTTTAAGGTACAGAGCCGGCCGCCATTAAAGTTACACACGATGCCGCGAATTTCCTCACCGGAAGCATCCACAGCAAAGAAATCCTGTTTGCTGTCCATTTTATTTAATAACAGATACAGCACTTTATCCTGATAATGATGATCCAGGTGAGTCACTGCTCTTAAGTACTCCTTGTCCTGAATCAGATAGCTTTCATAGACATCATCGGTATAGTAAAAGGCGTTCAGCATCTGCTGTTCCAGCTCGTCTTTGCGCTGAATTAGTGACTCCAATTGCAAATCGGCGTGCAAGCCAATCTCCAGAATGGCCTGATCAATCAGCTTGTGCATCTCCGGAATATCTTCCAGCTGATTCCACAGGCAGGATTTCAGGAGATACAAATCACTGACCAAGACCTGTGAGCGGCCATTTAAAAATGCCGCAGCTTTAAGCAGATAAGCCACACGTTGCCAGCGCCGGTCGGAAATATAGACCGACAGGCCATCGACATGCTGCTGTAAATACTGGCGAATCAGATCAATCACCTGGAATACCAAAGCCGGCAGCTCAATTTCATGAATCTGTTCGCGCCATTCGGCCAGTTCGGCCTGGGTAATTTTAAGCGGTTCATCCATCTGCAAATGAGCACTGCCCGGTTTGGCTTGTAGCAGCTGATGAAAATTGCCGGCCTGCTGAATGGGTTCGACCACCAGACGCAAAATAAAACGGTCATACAGCGCATCCAGTCCCTGATTCGGTTCAGGAATTTCATTGGATGCACCAATCAGCACACTTAAGGGCACCTGCTGCAGCTGCTCGCCATTTTTAAAGACTTTTTCATTCACCAAAGTCAGCAAGGTATTTAAAATGGCCGGGCTGGCCTTCCAGATTTCATCCAGAAAAGCAAAATCGGCACAGGGCAGATAATGCTCGGTTTTACGGATATAGTGATCTTCTTTTAGGGCTTTAATTGACACCGGGCCAAAAATTTCTTCGGGTGTACTAAAGCGGTTCATCAAATATTCAAAATAGGCATCGACCTCAAAAGCGGCTGCAACCCGTCTGGAAATCAGGCTTTTGGCCGTGCCCGGCAAGCCGTATAAAAAGGTATGACTGCCAGCCACAGCAGCCAGCAAGGTTTGTGCGATCACCTGTTCACGTTCATACATCTGCTGGGACATTTGCGAAATAAGTGTATGAATACGTGCTTTCATCGAATACCTGAACCTGCGCGAAAAACTGCATTGTAACGGTTTGCGGAAATGAAGAAAAACCGGCAAGCCACCGCAGATGAAATTTTTGCTACATATCTGCCTGCCAGTTTTGTTATAACTGGGAAAATTGAATGACCCGACCTGATCTTTCACCATGCTGTTATTGAAACTGTTACCGCTGCTACTGCGCCTGCTTAAACTGGAGCAGTTTCGCTGCCGGGCTTTAACCCCGGGCGAAATTGCGTTGTGCCAGCGCGTATTCGGGCAGCTGATTGATTACAGCCGGGTCAGCATCATGAATCATCCTTATTTGCCCTGGCAACCGGCGCATATTCTGATGGCGCCGCAAGGTTATATTCATGTGCGTGATCCATTGTACCGGGAAGATTATAGCCAGGCACCGCTTGCCTTTCAGGCGGTGCTGATTCATGAAATGACACATATTTACCAGCATCAGCAGCAGATTAATGTGCTGCTGAAAGGTGCACTGCTGCAAACCGCTTTTTATCTGTCTGCCGGGCGGTATAATCCCTACCGTTACCAGCTAATTCCCGGTAAGCCGTTTTTTGCCTACAACATTGAACAGCAAGGCGATATTGCCCGCGATATTTTTTTAAACAAGATTGACAATATTATTCTGCATCCACCGGCCTAAACTGCGCTGCAATAGCGCTTTCATGTTGCAAGCTGCCGGTTTTTTGTGCCATCAGGCCTGATTCACCGAACCCATGCTTTTGTTACTCAAGCTTACTAAATAAAGCATTATGCGCCTTCTCTCACGGCGCGAATTGCCGCTACTATGCAATTATCCTGAATATGCTCTAGCATCTGAATTAATTTAAGATAAAATAAACCCGTCTGATTTTTTGCATTGCAAAATAAGATTTTATCAAGTCGTATGCGTATTACTTTTTATACTTGAGCCAGTCGGCAGTACTTTTTAGTATCAGAATGCACCGCTGCCCGATCACCATAATTACAAGCGGCAGTCCGTGTATTCAAAACCCTATAGGAATAGGACGTAAATTAATGAAATCTTTTAAAATTGCCCTTGCACAGTTCTCTCCATACATTGGCAATCTCGAAGCAAATGCGCAAAAAATGCTTGAACAAGCAAATGAAGCGAAAAAACAACAGGCTGACCTGATCATTTTCCCAGAGCTTTCTCTGATTGGTTATCCAGCAGAAGATTTGCTGTTACGCCCAAGCCTCAAAAAACGCACGCAAAAGGCCTTTGAACAGCTCAGCCAGATTAAAGACATCGTTGTGGTATTTGGTTTTGTCAATGAAACTGAAGATGGCCAGCGTTATAACTCGGCTGCGGTAATGAAAGATGGCCAGATTCTGGGTATTTATAACAAGCAGAATTTACCGAACTACGGCGTGTTTGATGAAAAACGTTATTTTAACGAAGGTCATCAACATCTGGTCTTTGAATACTTGGGGCATAAATTTGGCGTACTGATTTGTGAAGATGTCTGGTCTTTAGCCACTGTACAGCAACTGGCCCAGCTGAATGTAGAAACCGTGCTGGTGCTGAATTCATCGCCATACGAAGTTGGTAAACCACAGCACCGTATTGATACCATGACTGCGCTGGCCAAACAGCTGAATCTGAACCTGGCCTATGTCAATCAGGTTGGTGGTCAGGATGATCTGATCTTTGATGGCACCAGCTTCCTGATCAGCAAAGACGGTGAACTTGCTTTACGTGCGCCAACCTATCAGGAAGGCCTGTTTGTGGTGGAGTATGAAGCCGAACAGCAGCGCTATAAAACGGGCGAACAGGCGGCAGCCCTCGACACCATGGCTGAAATTTATCAGGGTCTGGTGCTGGCAACACGTGACTATGTACAACGTTCAGGTTTCCCAGGCGTGATTCTGGGTTTATCTGGCGGGATTGACTCTGCACTAACCTTGGCCATTGCGGTTGATGCCCTGGGTGCAGACAAAGTACAAGCGGTGATGATGCCGTATACCTATACCGCGCAAATTAGTGTAGAAGATGCTGCACAGCAAGCCAAAACCATGGGTGTGACCTTTGGCATTGCCGAAATTCACTCGATTGTGAACAGCTTTATGCAAACCCTGTATCCATTCTTTGGCAATAGCCCGGTTGATACCACCGAAGAAAACCTGCAGGCCCGTGCCCGCGGTACGTTGCTAATGGGCTTATCCAATAAATTTGGCAACCTGGTCCTGTCGACTGGTAACAAATCTGAACTGTCAGTCGGTTACTGCACCCTGTATGGCGATATGGTTGGTGGTTATGCAGTTCTCAAAGATGTCTACAAAACCATCGTGTTTGAACTGGCCAAATACCGGAACAGTATAAGCGAACAGCCGGTGATTCCGGAGCGTGTAATTAGCCGTCCGCCATCAGCTGAACTGAGCCCGGACCAGAAAGATCAGGACTCTTTGCCACCGTATGATGTGCTAGATGCGATCCTGTATGCCTATATTGAAGAAGACCTGAGCCAGGACGATATTATTGCCAAAGGCTTTGATCAGGCTGTGGTTGAAAAAGTGGTGCGTCTGGTTGACCGCAATGAATACAAACGCCGTCAGGGCGCAATTGGTCCACGCATTACATCACGTTCTTTTAGCCGTGAACGCCGTTATCCATTAGTCAATGGCTGGAAACCGGGCCTATAAGCCCCTGATCTGATCCATCCTAAAAACCTCAAGCCAGTCTTGGGGTTTTTTATTGTCTGCTGGAATGAGGCTACTTAGAATACGCATCTTC
The DNA here is from genome assembly GCF_049546925.1 of Acinetobacter sp. AND/436. Taxonomy (NCBI): domain Bacteria; kingdom Pseudomonadati; phylum Pseudomonadota; class Gammaproteobacteria; order Moraxellales; family Moraxellaceae; genus Acinetobacter; species Acinetobacter sp. AND/436. Next base: position 7,101 of record NZ_JBMXBO010000002.1, on the reverse strand, counting down.
CCCTGCCATCTAAACCGATCCTATATTTTTGAGTTCTACGTCATTCAAAAAAACCAATATCAATGAATCGTCTAGGTTGACTAAAAACAGATAGACAACGGTCTATGTTTAACCCTATGTTCAAGATATGCATGAGCTAAAATTGGATGCAATGGATTTCATATGACACTAAGAAATACCCTGCAGACTTTAGAACAGATTTATCATTATTTAATGAACGTCCGCATTTTCATCGCTATAGCCAGTATGAGCGCCTGAACGCGTTTTTCGCCGAAATCCATGATACAGGCAGTATCGAGTTTGAAGCTGGGCAGTCTTATCTGTTTAAAGGTATATTTAATGGCAAGCCTAAAGTGATTGATGGTTCTAAAGCGCCAGCCCTTGCGCATAAACAGGAATTCTTAAGCTGGGTACAGCAACAGCTGAATTCCTAAGCCAGCATTTTATTCATCGCTGGTATCTAAATTGCGCGGAGAGTTTGCACAACATTTTTTTGGACTTTTTGAACAGACAAAAAAAGAGACCAAGCTGAGAGCTTGGTCTTTTAAAATGGTGGCTATGACGGGACTTGAACCTGTGACCCCCGCATTATGAGTGCGGTGCTCTAACCAACTGAGCTACATAGCCGTAAACTGTGTGCGCATTATCTAAAGTTCGGACTTTATCGTCAAGATATTTATCTACTCAAATGAACACTGTTTAAGCAAAACATGACGTTTTTATTAATTTTTAACCGGATTTGCAATTTTTTACTTGGGTCAAACCCTTTCGCTGACTATGATGAAACTTTCCAGGATCAATCATTTGAACACAATGCAGTTAAAAATATGGATCAGTAGTCTGCTAGTTGCGACATTATCGGGCTGTCAGCTGGTTGCCCCACTCATGGTGGACTATAACGGGGTACGCCGCGATGTCGCAGAATTTATTAATGGTCATCTCTGGTTCACCATTCCGCAAAAACGCATTCTGGTCGAGTATGCCAAAGGCCAGCAGAAGATTTTAACCGCAGATCGCCTAAGTCCTGAAGCACAACAGGCGCTTGCACAGGAACGCTATGAAGGCCGTTATTGTGCTGCACAAAAAATTACCGTGTCCAAACTGGATCAGGTCGATGAGAAAATTTTTGTCTATGCCGACCAGCAGCAACGCTGGCAACAGATTCAACAGCTACAGCAGACGCTGAAGCTGGATGTGCAGCAGCTCAACTGCGAGCACAGATTTTAAAGACAAAAAAAAAGATCACATAAGGATGTGATCTTTAAAAATGGTGGCTATGACGAGACTTGAACTTGTGACCCCCGCATTATGAGTGCGGTGCTCTAACCAACTGAGCTACATAGCCGTAAACTGTGCGCGCATTATCTGCTGTAATGTTTATAACGTCAAGCCCTTCTACAGGCTAATTGTACAAAATTTGGTGAAGTGAACCGATAAGCCGGGTTCTGTCGAGAACGATCATTCCTCTAGGCGTACAATCACTCATACGCTCAAGCGACCTACCCGAATCCAGTACGGGCCGTACCTCAGGATTCCTATTTGGTCTTGCTTCTGGTGGGGTTTACCATGCCATGAACTGTTACCAGTCATGCGGTGCGCTCTTACCGCACCCTTTCACCCTTACCTTCGATTTCTTCCGAAAAAGAAACCTGAATGAAGGCGGTCTACTCTCTGCTGCACTTTCCGTCGGCTCACGCCGCCCAGGCGTTACCTGGCACCCTGCCCTATGAAGCCCGGACTTTCCTCCCCTGCTTTAGTCACGGAGACCTCCACAGCAGCGATCGTCTGGTTCACTTCGAGGGCGCATCTTAACAAATAAATGCACTAATTGCTCGTGCTTTTTTGATCAATCAGTTTTTGATACTTTTCCAGCAATTGTTCCTGGGTTTCGACATGATGGGGATCATGCGGAATACAGTCCACCGGACAGAATAACTGACACTGCGGTTTATCATGATGCCCGACACATTCGGTACACAGCGCCGGGTTGATTTCATAAATCAGCTCGCCCATGAAAATAGCCTCATTCGGGCACACAGGTTCACAGACATCGCAGTTAATGCATTCATCGGTAATATATAAAGACACGCTACCAACCTTGTTGATGTTTGCGTTCAAAGGCTTCGACCACGGTTTGCGGTACAAACTTGGTCACATCTCCTTTTAAACGCGCAATTTCACGCACCAGCGTGGATGAAATAAACGAATATTGCTCTGACGGCGTTAAAAATACCGCTTCAAAATTGGTATCCAGCTGACGGTTCATATTGGCCAGCTGAAACTCGTATTCAAAGTCAGACACTGCACGTAAACCACGAAGTACCGCCGTGGCCTGCTGTTCGCGGAAGAAATTCACCAGCAGGCCATCAAAGCCGACAAATTCCACATTGGGTAAATGGCTGAGTGAGGTTTTGGCCAGTTCTACCCGCTCATCTAGAGTAAACACCGGATTTTTATGATGACCAATGGCAATTGCGACCACCACTTCATCAAACATTCTGGCCGCCCGTGTTACTAAATCGATATGACCATTGGTGATTGGATCAAAGGTCCCCGGATAAATCACGCGAGTTTTAGACATCCATTTTTACTCTAGTTGGTTTTGTAGAGCCATATTTTAGCAAAAACTTGATTTATTGGTGAATAAACTCGGCCAATTTCACAAAAATCCTGCGATAGTGCTGTAATTCAGCGCTGATTTTGGAATTGTCAGCATGCCTGTGTTTGGGGCACAATAGGACTAACGTTGGAAGTGACTCATTATGGCGAAAGCAACTGTAGTTAAAAAAAATACCAGTGGCACGATTGCACAGAACAAACGTGCACGCCACGATTATTTTATTGAAGAAAAATTTGAAGCCGGACTGTCCCTGCAAGGCTGGGAAGTCAAGTCTTTGCGTGCCGGTCGTATGAGCCTGACCGAAAGCTATATCACCTTTAAAAATGGTGAAGCCTTCTTATTTGGCGCCCAAATTCAACCTTTACTGTCGGCTTCGACCCATGTGGTGCCTGAAGCGACCCGTACCCGCAAGCTGTTACTGAACCGCAAAGAAATTGCCAAACTGCTCGGTGCGGTGAACCAGAAAGGTTATTCCTGTGTGCCGCTGGTCTGTTACTGGAAAGGTCCGCTGGCCAAACTGGAAATTGCCCTGGTGAAAGGGAAACAGCTGCATGATAAACGTGCCACTGAAAAAGACCGTGACTGGCAGCGTGATAAAGCCCGTTTAATGCATAAATAAGCACGTTTGAACACAAGTACTTGATGTAAAAATGCCTCCAACATGGGAGGCATTTTTTATTGCATCATTGGAAAGCAAACTTATTTCTGTTTTAAGCCCACCAGATAAGCGCCAAACTTCACCGCTGTTTCCAGGTCACCTTCTGGCGGGGTAACGTCAACGCTGGCATTGTCAGACTGGGTCATTAAGCCCAGAAAGCTCGACATCCGGTTAATATCATGCGGACTACGGCCTGTTGGCATAAACGGCAAGCCCGACCATAACATGCCATGCTGCATGGCAAATAAATTGATCTGCTGTAACACCGCCAGCTTGTCACCGCTTAAACCGCCGCCATTGGTAAAGCCAGCAGCAATTTTGCCCTGCCAGCTTCGCGCCAGCCAGCGTTTTGAAGATTGTTCCATAAACTGTTTCAGTGCCGAAGTCAGACTGCCCATATAGGTTGGACAGCCCATGACCAGAATATCGCTCTGATCCAGCACATCCCAATCGACCTCGCTCACTGCCATTAAATGTACTTCAGCTCCGGCTTTTTCGGCGCCCTGCACAATATGCTGTGCCACCTTAGCGGTATGGCCATAGGGACTATGATACACAACACAGACTTTTACTTGCGACACAGATGTTTGATCAGTAACAGACATGGAAACTTTAAAAACCCAATAATTCAGTCAAGTTTAGCATTGATCAGCGATAAAAACGAATGTTGCCATGCGTCCGGTTTTGGCCTGACGACGATAAGAATAATACTCCTCGGCCTGCCGATAGGTACACTGATCACCACCTAAAATGGTGGTTACCCCCTGCTCGGTCAGGATATAGCGGGCAATCGCATATAAATCGGCATAGAATTTTCCGGCCTGTTTCCCTGCCTGAAAGGCGCTGCTTAATGCGGGATATTTCTCACAAAATACCTGCTTTACTTCGGCCCCTACCTCAAAACACGGCTGACTAATGGCCGCGCCTAACCAGGCCCAGGTCGGTGGGTGCTGCATGGCGGCAATGGTATTTTCAACAATACCCTGTGCCAGACCTTTCCAGCCGGCATGTAAATTGGCCACTTCAGTGCCATCCTGATTGCCCAGCACAATGGGCAGGCAGTCGGCGGTCATCATCATTAAGGCATGGCCTTTGCGCTGCGTGACCAGTCCATCGCCTTCCGGTGCATTAAAATGCAGCTCATCATTTATCACATGACACAAGGTGCTGTGGGTCTGGTTCATCCAGCTGATTGTATTAACACCGTATTCGGCCAGCTGTTCCAGTAACAGCATACGATGCTGCTGCACCCGTTCCGCTGCATCCTGCACATGCAAGGCCAGGTTAAAACCGGCCAGTTCCGGTACTTGCGCTGGCAAGGCCTGCTGATGCTGAATCCGCGTTTGCGCCACATAAACCTGTGCCGGTAATCCCTGAATAAATTGCATCTCAGCTCCTGTGTTCACTTAAAAGCGGCGTTGAGATCATACTTTCTCAACGCTGCAGAACGGTTTAATAGGCAGCGTTTTCGCTACGCAACACATCCACCAGCTGGCTGAAATCTTCCGGCCACGGCGCTTCAAACATCATGTCCTGTTTGGTACGTGGATGCACCAGCCCCAGTTTGGCCGCGTGCAGTGCCTGACGTTTAAAACCGCGCAAGGTTTCATTGAGCAGCTCGGAGGCTCCAGCCGGCACACGCACACGTGGCATATACACCGGATCGCCAATCAGACCATGACCGATATAGCTAAAATGAACCCGAATCTGATGGGTACGGCCGGTTTCCAGACGCGCCTGAACCCGGGTGAAATGCTGGAAACGCTCTTTCACGTTATAGTGGGTCACGGCGTCTTTGCCGCCCGGAAGCACTGTCATTTTGACACGGTCGACCGGATGGCGCTTGATCGGTTCATCAATGGTGCCGCCGGCAATGATATTGCCATATACCACCACGTCATAAATCCGGTACACCGACTTGTTGGCCAGCTGCTTGCTCAGGTCAAACTGCGCTTCCAGATTTTTCGCCACCACCAGCAAACCGCTGGTGTCTTTATCAATACGATGTACCAGCCCGGCACGTGACAATTCTGCCGATTTTGGATAATGGAACAGCAAGGCATTGACCAGTGTGCCGGTAATATTGCCCGCACCAGGATGCACCACCATACCAACCGGTTTATTAATCACTAAAATATCATCATCTTCATAGACAATATCTAAAGGGATGTTTTCAGGCTGACTGTTGGTCTGTGCTTCAAGTTCAACATTTAAACTTAACAGTTCATTGCCTTCGCACTTGTACTTTGGTTTGACAGTGTTACCATTCACCAACAAATGGCCATCTTTTAGCCACTGTTTCAGTTTTTCACGTGAAAAATCACTCCAGATGAGAGCTGCAACCTGGTCGATACGTTGCCCCAGATAGCTTTCATCCAGTTGAAATTGCAACGATAAACGTGTTGCAGTTGGGTCTGAAGTATGATTATCTGCATCCTCAGAATCATCAAGTAAATTGAAGTCAGTTTCAGGGATGTTGGAATTGGAAGATTGTGCTTGAGACATTTGATCATTCAGACAAAAGTGGTTTAATAGCGCAATTGTAGCTCATTGCCCGTAATAACAGAGGAATTTTTATGTCGCTACCACGTTATAAAATTACCATGCTAGCTCTTTCACTTGGCGTTGCATCTGCAATCGTGGGCTGTAGCAGTAATCCAAAAAAAGAAGTGGTCGATACAGGTCCGCAATCTAGCGAACAAGTTTATATTCAAAAAGCAGAACGAGCACTGGAACGCGGGCAATATACCGATGCTATCCAGCATCTTGAAGCATTAGAAACCTATTATCCTACCGGTGAATATGCCCAGCAGGCACAACTTGAGCTGCTGTATGCAAAATTCCAGCAAAAAGATTATGAAGGTGCAGTCGCGCTGGCCGACCGTTTTATCCGGATGAACCCGCAGCATCCAAATGCTGACTATGCCTACTATGTGCGCGGCGTGGCCAATATGGAACAGAACTATGATGGTTTAATCCGTTATACCTCGTTAAAACAGGCGCATCGTGATGTCAGCTATTTAAAAGTGGCTTATCAGAACTTTGTCGATTTCATTCGCCGTTATCCATCAAGCACCTATGCTGTGGATGCTGCACAACGTATGCAGTTTATCGGGCAAGAGCTGGCAGAAGCGGAAATGAATGCGGCACGTTTTAATATTAAACGTAAGGCCTGGGTCGCCGCGGTGGAACGTTCACTCTGGGTAATCGAACATTATCCGCAAACCCCACAGATTCCGGAAGCAATTGCCACCGCAGCCTATGGTTATACCCAACTGGGTGACCGTGCCACTGCACAACAGTATATTGACCTGTTAAAACTGAACTATCCAAATCTGGTTAAAGCCGATGGCTCTGTAAACCTGCGTGCTGCACGGAATGAAGGTAGCTGGCTAAACCGTGCGACTTTGGGTATTTTTGGTCGTGAAGCACAGGCCACCACCGAACAGCAGCAAAAACTGGCCAACCAGCAGGAAGAACCACGTAGCTGGACCAACCGTTTAAGTTTTGGTTTGCTGGACCGTCCTGAAAAACAGGAAAACAGTGAAGCGGCCGAGTAAACATAATTAACATCCATGACTGTCTTAAATTTGATTTAAACATTCCATTGGATACGCGGATGTGGCAGGGATGCCACACGTTCCCCATCACAACAAGGATGCTGTGTATGGGGAACAAAGACTTTTGCCTACTTTGGGTCTTTCCAAAGTAGGAAGTTCTCCATACAAAGCCCTTAACAGGCCGAATGAAAATAGAGGCCCAACACACTTAAAATAAAATTTGTCTCTTCCTTTTATTGTCCTAACATAAGTACAGCTTTGAA